>CALNPU010000057.1 GCA_940588625.1 uncultured Caballeronia sp. | reverse complement strand
CTGGCCGATGCCGCGTTCATGGCATCACGTCGAACCGCACGTCGCCGGATTTGCGCGGCTCCCGACCGCCATCGACAACACGCTTTTAGCACTGGCAGAATCCCGCTTCATACCCGGGTGGAAACGAGGGCTTTATTTATCGACAGCCAGCCCGGCGGCCCAGACACGATCCCGCCGCCCTGCTGTCACCCGACGCGCAGTCGCACGCCATATTCCAGGCAAAACACCCTGCTCCAATCGCAGCGCAAACATCCACACCGACCTTAAAAAGTTCGAACCACAAACCTGTCGATGGAGCGAGCCAGCCAACAACTGAGGCGAGCGGCACAAGCAATGTCGTACCCGTCGCCAGTGCGAGCAACTCGACCGATCCTCGCGCCGCGCCACGCAAAAACGCCCACGCAATATTCACCAGAAACACCGTGTAGTAGATCCACGCGTGCCACGCAGACATATCGGCGACACACCCATTCAGCCACTTGCCCGCCGCGAGCGTGACAGAGATACCAGCGATGCACCCAAGCGTCACGCCTACCGTCAGCGCTGCCATGAAATACGCCGCGCTGCCTGGGGCGTGCCGTACCGGAAGCCACATCGCCATTCGCAACCGATTCACTGCGTGCAGCGTCAGCGCGTCGCTCAAGCTTCCGGCGGCTCTCGATCCAAAGCAAATTGCCGGAATAAAACAAGAACGCACCAGCTAGTCCAAGGAAGAAATACCCCCATTGAACCGGCGCGTCGCCATTGGCGGTTCCAGGAAGGAGCTGCGCATTCAGGAAACGCCCGGTCACCGAGTCGTCCAGCAACGCAAAACCGCCGCTGCGCGCGAGATAACGCATAGCCCCGCACAAAGACCGTCGCGCCCGGTGCACCCGCCCCTCGATAACTCAACTCCTGCGGTTCGAACCCCGGCGCACGCCGCTTCACCGCAGCCAGTATCGAAGCGGTGGAAGCAAGGTCACGGAGCCGCCCGGCACCGTTGGCGCCTTCCCGAAATAGGGATTCTGCGCCGTCATGGTGGCGTCGGAGCGCACCGTTGTAGATCACGCGATCCTGTACGGCGGAATAATGTAGTCGTTCAACCTGAACGCGACCACCGACAATGCCATCACAACGTGAAACGGCAAGCTCAGGATACCGATCACGTTGTGCGCATCCAGCCACATCCGCTTGAGGTTCTTGCCCACCCGCAACGCGAACAAGTCCTTGGACTCGGCAACAACACGATCACCCGACACCAGCGTCAGCCCGTAAAGCAACGACACGACACCCATCACGCCCATGCCGACACTAAAGCCACCGGGAATGCCCGCCGTCATGTGCAAGGATATCGATGCGCAGCATTCGATGTTCCCCGCGCATGGGTTTCGAGCTTGCCGTCGGCGTTTAGTGTTGCGATAACACGCTGCGACTGGCCACGCCAGCGGGTTCCAGCCGCAGCGTGTGAACTACCGCCGCACGGCCAGATGCGCAGCTAGGGTCTGCTCGATCACCGCAGGCGCCTGCTCAAGCGGAAATGTTTGAGCAGGCTCAGACGCCGGCGACGGCAGCGTGACCCAGTCGTCCAGCGTGTTCTTGAACATGGTGATCGCGCCGGCGTAGAACGCGATAAAAAGTGCAAGGCCGGCAACAATGCCCGTCCACGTATGAACGGTCTTATAGACGCGGATGACGTCGCTGCGCATGGGGTTATTGAGTAAAAAATTACGGGCAAGGGCAAACAACGCAAAGCCTGCGAGATTGGCGCCGCCAAGCCAGGCCCACGCACGCAGGCCGCTTCGGAACACGAAACTGACGCTTACCACGCCGATCCATACCGGCAGCGCGAGCCACATCGCGACCTGGAATTTGTTCTGTACATCGAGTGGGCCGAGCGTTAGGCAGGCAAGCAGTCTGCTCGCGGCTATGCCAAGACCGGAAACCACCGGCCACGCCTGCCAGCGTCTTTGACAGCCAGTCCCGCGATAGCGTGTTGCGCTCTTTCGCAGGCCGCTCTGCCTTCACGATCAACGTGTCACCCGCGAAGCGCCGCCAACCCGGGACCCGCTCAAGCAGCACGCCGATAAACGGACACGCGGTCAGGCACGCCATGGCTGCCGTGAACACAATGGCGATGCAGCCTGCTCGCGCCGATAAGATAACAAACGCTGCAAGGCTGGAAATTCCCGCGAGCGTTCTGAAAAGCCGCGGCGGCAACGGAGCGCACAGCCAGCGTTGGCCCGGGGCGGCGAGATAAAACGCGAGGGCTCCGGCGATCGCGAACAGCACGGATGCCGGCATGAAAAAATCTTGCATGGAGAGCGTGCAGAGGTGCGGTCTCAATCTGCGAAAACGGATTGAGACATGTTATTGAGAATCGTTACCACATACAGAAGATGCACGGGGCATCGTCGTCCTTCACGGGCAGTCGCTGTTGTAAAGGATGCTGCGCAAAAACATGGACAAAGACAGCGGGAATGCCCGTCCCTTCACCATGCAAACGGCCCGCTTGAAGCGGGCCGTGGATGACCAAAAACGTGCTGCGGGAAACAGGAATCTGGAAGCCGAGCGAGGTAAAGATCAAACGAGCAGACGTTTGAACGCGCCCGTCTGCAGCCCTTGCGTCACTTCCAATCCGCCGCTTTCATTACTGCCGCTTGGACGCCTCCTTCTTCAGTTTCTTAGCCTCTCTCTTTTCTTTCGGCGATTTGACAGCGACCTTCTTCTCGGTTTTCTTCGCGTCCTGGCTCTTACTCATGATGTGCTCCGTGGTTAAGCCTATATTATTGCCTGAGCCGTTACGCTTTGGAACATGGGGACATAAAAATCCGTCTCCGGGACCTGCTGCACGACTCGAGGCTAAAACAAAGCTAAAACGCTTAAACGATTTTCGAGCGCAGCTCTTGCGCGCTCACTCTCAACGCCTGATAGCCGGACCGTGCGTGCTCCGGCAAATCCGGATTGCCGATAAGCGTGCCCAGCGTCTCGATCACGCTATAGAGAATGCCCTTGGCCGCGCCTGCGGCCAAGGCGCCCGACGCGTAGGAATGATCGACGTGGCTGATGGCGGCATCGGTGGTCCTGTTCGGGGGGCTCGTTCACCGCGAGCTTGACCGGGTTCTCTGTCGAGTTGGGTTCCATGATGGTCGACCCCTTCTGGTTAATACTTTACGACTGCGACGTCTTGACTAAGACGTTGTTACTGCGGCGTTTTTGTCGTGTACGAACCTCAGCCGCCGGGTATTAGTCGCTGATCGGCTGGATTCATATGCACACGACGCTCCGTCGCGGGTTCCCGAATCGGCGCGCCGCATTCAGCATTCAGTGAGCAGCTTGCGCAGTTCGAGGATGAGCGGGAAAACCTCATGGTTATGATCGGCGCCTTGCCGGTCATGCGCTTCCTGCTCGCGCTCCACAATCCATGGATCTTCCTTGAAGATACGCTCAGTGAACCACACCAGCAACGGCCACGCGGCATCCAGGATGCCCGGTATTTTCGGCCGGCGGATGGACAGCAGCCCGAACGTGCGGTTGGTGCGCTGCTCGGCGTCCAGCGGCACGTCGCGATCCACAGGTTCATCACCATCGTCTGGTCCTTGGTGCGGATCCGGAGCGTCTGGTACGGATACTCCGTGCGGATCGTCATCACGTCCTTGTTGTTCTCGTCGGGCTTCGTGCCGCGCTTCTGGCTGAACACCAGCGCCTCGCCGATGGGTTGTTTGCCCTCCTCGCGCGCGAACGTGTAGTTCACTTCCACCCAGTCGTCGCCGCGACTGCGCGCAATCGATCACGCCTTCATCTGACCCATCTGCTTGCGATGCAGGAACTGATGGTTCAGTCCATCAGGTTCTCGTGCATGAAGGTGTAATGGCACTTCACTTCACGCCCGAAGCGGTGGGTTTTGTAGGCTTTGTCGCCAACCGAACCGAGCGCGAGAAACGGCGTGGTCTCGGCGAGCAACGGGTCGCCGGGGAAAATGAAAATCAGACCGGCTTCTTCGCGGCATGGATACGAGCGCACGCCGTTCGGCAGGCGTTCGCGCCCGAGATACGGGACGTCCGATACAGCGGCCGGTGCAGTCGTAGGTCCAGCCGTGATAACAGCAACGAATGGATTCGCCGTCGACCACGCCCGCATGCAGCGGCACTTGCCGATGCGCGCAGCGGTCTTCCAGCGCGAACACCTTGCCGGTTTCCGTACGCACGAGCACGACGGGGTCGCCTGCAAAACGAACGCCATGCGCCTTACCGCGTTTTACTTCCCGCGACCAGGCAACCGGGTTGAGGGTATCGGCAAAAAAGGACCAAAAAACGGACGAAAAAGGTGCTTTGAGGAGACATTGCAACCAAAGATCTAACGCAGTCTACACGCCAGAGGACAATTGAGGCGAGACACAGGGTAGTTGCGGGCATCGGAGGCGGGCCGGATGGGCCTGCGCAAGCGGTGCGGCGGCCTTTTTGCGGCACTTCGCCGCTCGGTCGAGGCACATTCTTATGATATTTTTGTAACGCCCTTTGCGAGGTCCCCTGCACTGTCCATCCACCGATGCGGAACCATTCAGGCGTGCGCCTGATCGAACCGTTCGGCTTTGGATCCGGCTGCCTGAATCTGTCTAATGAGTCTGGCTGCCTGAGTCCGGCGGCTTCAGCCTCGATACATCAGATTCGTCAGATGCCGGTGCGTCTGAATGTCTGAATATCAGGCAGAAGTTGTTCGCGAGCATGGGCACGACTTGTTCCATCTACAAGTCTGCGGCGCGCCCGAGCTCCACTACGTCTTCCATATTCCGAACGCCCCAGGCGGGATTGGTGGCACGAAGCTGGTTGTCGAAGGCTTCGTTGCTCGGGGCGGTATGCGCTCTGTCGCGCTTGTAAGGTCCGTACAAAAAGAGCACGCCGTCGCTTGTCAGGCGCTCGCCGGTCCCCTGAAAAAGCGCTTCGGCCGCCGCCCACGGCGCGATATGGATCATGTTGATGCATACGATTGCTGCAAGGGAATCCGGCACATTCCAGGGCGTTGACCGGACATCCAGGGCTACCGGCGCGTTAAGGTTGGCGAGTGAAGCGTGCTTGCGCTAGGCTTCGATGGAGGCGCGCGAAGCCGCGTCGGGATCGCTCGGTTGCCAGGTAAGCGCGGGCAGCGCGGCGGCGAAGTGGACGGCATGCTGCCCCGTGCCGTTCGCGATTTCCAGGACCACGCCGGCCTTGGGCAGGACACGGCTCAGTACCTCGAGAATAGGTCCACGATTATGTTCGGCAGCAAGCTGCCGAACAGCGGAGGGTATCGGAATTATCGGCGTTGTCGGGGCTCACAGTGCGCTTCCAGATGTGCTGGCGAGCATATGCGCGCGATAAGCCCAGGTCAAGCAAAGCGTAGCCGGTAGCCTTGCCGGCGAACACAAAGAAAAATGCCGATGACGAATGACGCGAGCCTGACCGGCCTGCCGATGAAGACGCACCCCTTAGAATGCGCTCCGGACACGCCGTCAGGACAGGAAGCAAGGTTGACCGGAGAAGGCACGAATCCTGCTGTCCCGGTGCGGCCTGCCGCCAAACCTGTGTATCCTGAAGCACTGGCAAAAACCGCGAACGACCACAGGATCGCTGCCGAAGGAACCGAACGCACCGCCCGCCTGACCTCGAACGCCAATCTAACACTGCACGCAGTACCAACCGGACATCGCCCGACCCGGCGCGCCGCATCAATCCCGGCATCGAATAGCGGCCGCACCCGTCCATGTAATCCTAATGGAGCCTCCCATGCATGCAACCCGATTTACCCGCCGGCAAGCCTGGTCAGAGCCCGAAATCCTTGAGCAACGATCTCATCGATTTCGCGAGCGAGGTCTTCGACGTAGCCCGCCGCGGCGACGCCGCCATGCTCGAAACCTTGCTGCATAAAGGCCTGCCCGACGAACTTGCGCAACAACAAGGGCAACACGCTCGTCATGCTCGCGAGTTATCACGGCCATGCCGATGCCCACAAGGCAGACCCGGACCTGCGCAACGACAACGGCCAGACCCCGATTGCAGGCGCGGCGTTCAAGGGTTACAAGCCGGTCATCGAAGCGTTGTTGGAACATGGCGCGGACGTGGAAGGGGCATCGCCGGACGGACGTACCGCATTGATAATTGCGGCCATGTTCAATCGCCTGGAAATGGTTGAATTCTTGATCGAGAAAGGCGCGAACCCCGACGCGAAGGACACGAACGGCTTCACCGCACGCGACGCCGCCGCGAAGATGGGCGCGCCCGATACCGTCGCACGGCTGGCGCAGGCGACCAGGGCGAAGTCGCGTCCGCCGGGCGTTTGAGCGAAGCCGGACGACACGAGCACAGCCGCTCTTGCGCGCTGGGCGTCCGATCCTCACGTTCCTGATCGACCCTTCCCCAACCCCAAACGCCGTCGATAACCCGCGCGACGGCGCACGAATTTACTTAAGGCAGTCCTACAACATGGAGCTCTTGTGATGAGTGGCGGTTTCCCGCTTCGAGCGTACGAATGGCACTGGCAAACAGTGGCCCGAACGCTTGCAATCCTCCTTGTCCTGGCGGTCATGTCGGGATGCAGCCTGTTCCCGCATCAAGCACCCGCGCTGATCGTCGACTTGTCGACGCCGCAGCCGGCGAGCAAGCCGGAAGTCGCGGAGCCGGAAGAAGTGCCGGCATCGGCGCCAGTGGTCACGCAGCCCCTGGTCGAGCCCAAAGTGCCTCACCCTGCGCCCAAACGGCGTGTGTTCGTGCCGAAAAAACCGCCGCCTCCGCCGCCCGTCGAGGAAAAAGCGCCGTCCACACCGCCGCCGCTCACCACGCGCATCATGCAGCACGAGCAAATTCGCGGCTTGCTCGACAGCGAGATCCAGCGACCGGACGGCAAGGTGATCGGCCGCGCGGTGGACATGTACGCCGATGCCACCGGCAAACCGAAGATCATGATCGTGAACCTATCGGGGTTCCTGGGTGTGGGAGACCGCAAGGTGACCTTCCCGTGGACCGCGTTCCGCTTCAATCCGGCCACGAAAAAAGCGCCCATCACGTTCGCACTGCCGACGTCCGGCAGCAACGGCGCGTCGAACGCGGCAAAGGTAAAAGCTCAGGACGCGTCGGCGAGACTGGGATCGGTCAACGACATTCCACCGACGCTCGCTCAACTCATCGACTCCACTGTCTTACAGAAAAACGGCGCGCGGATGGGCCGCGTAGTCGACATGCTGATCGACGCTCAGGCACAGCCTCAGGCGCTTGTGATCGATCTCTCCGACTCCCTCGCCGCCGACAAGCGGCAAATCGCCGCGAACTGGCCCGACCTGCACGTGGTCTCGCGCAACAAGGTAATGCAATTGCAACTGGACTTCACAGACGCACAGATCAAAGCCGCTCCGACGTACTCGCCCGATCAACCGATCAAGATCGTTTCGCCTGTTGTCCCGCCACCGGAACCTGCCACGTCGCCAGAGCCCGCTCCGGCTGCGGCCTCCGGCCCGGGATCGTGTGCGAAAGCCGGTGCGGCAGGCATTGCGCGCCCCTCGAAACAATGAGGACGGATCTGAAATATGGTAATTGCACGAAGTCTGCGCGCGCTCGATTGGCTGAACTTCTTTATCGCGAATGTGCAGACCAGCTTTGGGCCGTTCGTCGCTTCCTATCTCGCCGCGAACAAATGGACGCAAGGCGAGATCGGGCTGATGCTGAGCGTCGGCACGATCAGCGCGATGGCGAGCCAGTTGCCGGCCGGCGCGCTCGTCGATGCGTTGCGCAACAAGAAAAGCGCTGCTGCCGCCGCAATCATCGCGATCATCGTGAGTGCATTGCTGCTAGGCGCGAGCCCTACGTTTGTCGTCGTGTTCGCGGCCGAAGTGCTGCATGGCTTCGCGAGCTGTATGCTCGTGCCTGCCATGGCCGCGATCTCGCTCGCCCTCGTCTCGCGCGCCGATCTCGGCAACCGGCTTGGACGCAATGCGCGCTGGGCGTCGATCGGCAGTGCGCTCACCGCGGCGTTGATGGGTGTGTTCGGCGAGTACCTGTCGCTGCGGTCGGTGTTCTTCTTGACTGCGGCGCTGGCGTTGCCCGCGCTCGTCGCGCTGAACATGATCCATCACGAGATGGCGCCCATCGTGCCGCGCATGAAAAAGGCCGCGGCGAAAGCGGGGGCAAGCATTGCTGAAGCGGTAAGCGTGGCCGGAGAACGGCCCGAAAGCCTGCGTGACCTGGTGCGCGATCCGCGGCTCCTGACCTTCGCGGCGTGCGTGGTGCTGTTCCACCTGTCGAATGCGGCCATGCTGAACCTTGCCGCCGGCGAAGTCACAGCGCACATGGGCGACAACGTTCAACTCGTGATCGCGGCGTGCATTATCGTGCCGCAGTTCATCGTGGCGGGGTTGTCGCCGTGGGTTGGGCAGCAGGCGCAAAACTGGGGACGCAGGCCGGTGCTGATCCTCGGCTTCTCGGCGCTACCGTTACGCGCACTGCTGTTCGCAGCCGCCAGCAGCGCGAGCAGTCCTCACCTGCTGGTGCCCGTGCAGATGCTCGACGGTATCAGCGCTGCCGTGTTCGGCGTGATGCTGCCGCTGATTGCAGCCGACGTGGCTGGCGGCAAGGGCCGGTACAACTTGTGTATTGGATTCTTTGGGCTGGCGGCGGGCGTTGGGGCGACGCTGAGCACGGCGATTGCCGGGTTCGTGGCGGACAAGTTCGGCGTGAACACCAGCTTCTTTGGACTTGCCGCAGCCGGTGCGCTGGCCGTGGCGCTGGTGTGGCTGGCGATGCCGGCCCCCCGATGCCGCCTGACGAAGCCGCCAAGCATAAGGAAGTGACCCCGGCGGCTTGACGAGCTTGAGTGAGCAGACAGAACGCGCCGGGCTTGGGGCCTGATTCAGCCCAGCGCGTGCTCATGTTGCAATACGACCTGCGATGCCAGCCACGCATCGATCTGCTCGTCTGAAAATCCATACTCGCTCAGCACGTCGATCATGTGTTCGCCCAGCATGGGCGGGGGCATGCGAACTGAACCTTCGGTCATCTCGCTCATCCTGATCGCGCTCGCCACCTGCTTGAGCTGGCCTATCGTGCCATGTGCGACTTCCTCGACCAGTCCGCAATGCACCACCTGCGGGTCGGCCAACACGTCCGCGAGGTTATTGATGGGACCGACCGGCATGCCGAGCCGTCTCAGATCAGTGGTCCACTCGGCGCGCGTGCTCAGTTTTGTATCAGTGACCTTTGAGCGCCTCCCGGTGCTGCATGCGCTGCTCGTTGGTGACAAAACGCGGGGCGGACTGATGTGCTCGAGCCCAAGTAGTTCGCAAAGCTTGACCCACATGTCCGACGTGCCCGGCGCCAGGTTCAGCGCGCCGTCCTGCACCTCGAAGACCCCATACGGCGCAATCACCGGATGATGATTGCCGGTCGCTCGAGTATTTCGCCCGCGGTCAGATAGCGTTGACCCTGCACGCCCAGCATGGCGACCAGCCCCGACAACAACGAACTTTCCACGCGCTCCCACGTCCGGTCTGTTGCCGGGAGAGCAGCGCGGCAAGCACGCCCATTGCGGTCCACATGCCGGCCGTCATGTCGCTGATCGCAATGCCCAATGGGACCGGCGTCGGGCATACCCGTCAGGCTCATGATGCCCGCGTACCCTTGCGCAACCTGATCGAAACCGGGCCACAACGCGGCCGGTCCCGTGCGGCCATAGCCGGTAATAGCCGGTAATGTTGCCGTAGACGAGCCTTGGGTTAAGCGCCGACAGCGTCTCGTACCCTAGTCCCATGCTTTCCATCATGCCGGTCTCTTGAAGTTTTCCGGGACCACGGCGGCGGAAATGGCTATGTTGCGCAGCACCTCGAGCGCGGCAGGCTTGCGAAAATCCACCGCCGCCCCCCGCTTGTTCCGGTTGCACGACAGGTAGTAAGCGCTGATGCCGCTGGCAAAGGGTCCCCAGGTCCTGACCATGTCACCGCTCGGCGCGGGTTCCACCTTGATCACGTCTGCACCGAGATCGCCGAGGATCATCGAACAAAACGGCCCCGCGAGCGCGCGAGTCAGATCCAGCACCTTGATTCCCTGCAACGGCAATGCCATGTCCCCTCCGGATATATCTGCTTGTGAGTACGCTGGTTTCGTCGATGTTTTTATCGACCAGCACACGATGAAGCGCACAAGATAGACGGTCGTCGTGCAGATGAAAAATACGGATTGGCGATGGATCAATCACATTGAGGTATGGAGCCGGGACAGTGCTGTCAACCAGCCTGCTCGAACGGATGCTTCAGGTTTCGTCCAACGCGGCCAGACTGCGAGCGCCCAGCAATGCGCCCGGCAGAAGACGGCGTTGCACGTCCTGGATGATGAGCCCCTGAACGATCTCACCCGCCGGCGTGAGCGGCAGCGTTTCCGCGTGACACAGCCACAGGTCCCGTTGCCATTCGTCGCCGTCGAGCGGCGTGGCTATCAGCCGGCCGGAAGTGACCTGTTCATGCACGGCGGACCAGGGCAACACGGTCGCGCCCACGCCTCGCTCGACCCATGAAACCAGCATGGACGTGGAGTTGACAACCGCGACGAGGTTGTAGTCGAGCTGCGCGGCCGCGAAGGCCCGATCCAGTTTCGTCCGGACAATATTCGGCGGGCTGATTAGCACCAGCGGCAGTCGCGCCAGTACGACGAGGCTGCACGTGGCACCTATCCCGGCCATGTCCGGATGACGGATAAGGAACAACTGTTCGTTGAGCAACGGCGTACGCGTGAGCCCCCGTACCGGCTGGTCGAGTACGACTACAGCCAGGTCCACCCGGCCCAGCAGAACCAGTCCGTATAGTTCGACGACGAACTCTCCGTCAGCTCCAGGATGATGCCCGAGTAGTGAGCGCGAAGCTCCTAGACTACATCGATTGCGATCAGGTGCGCGGTGCTGTGAGGCATGCCGACCACGACCGTCCCGTTCGGCTGGCGCGCGTGCTGCGCAGCAGCTTCGTGTTGTCGGCCTGGCGCACGACGAGGCCCTTCGCATGCCGGTAAAGCAACTCCCCCGAGGGCGTCACCTTCACGCCCTGCACGCTGCAGCTGAACAGGCACACGCCCAGTTCTTCTTCCAGGTTCTTGATGTGCAGGCTCAACGCGGGCTGCGCAATACACAAGGTTTCCGCCGCACGCGTAATGCTTCCCGATTCCATGATCGACAGGAAATACCGCAACTGCTTCAGGTCCATCGATCACTCCCTCGACTTCGTCGTCCATAACAAAAACACTATGGATGGGTCGTAATTCAATATTTCCACGATGTCGCGCCTGCCGCTTATATTGCCCCTGGGCCGATGTAAGGGGACGTCTCTGCGCCGCTGCACGGACCCGATAAAAATAGCAAAGGAGACAGGAGTGAACTCATCGAGTCGCGCCATCGGCGAAGTGCTGCCGCTTAAAACAAGGCTCAATCGCGAGCAAATCATCGGGTTCTGGGCGGCATGGTCGGGGGATGCTCGATGGCATGGACTCCGTGATTTTTGCGCTGGTGCTCGTGCCGGCGTTGAAGGAGTTGCTGCCGTTGTCCGGCTTCGCGGCTATGCCGGGCGTTATCGGCGTGGGCGGCGAGTGGACGCTGGCCGGTACCTATGTGGCGGAAGCGTGGCCCGAAGACCGGCGGCGAGCCGGCGCAGGATATCTTCAAACGGGCTATTACGCGGGCTTTTTCCTCGCCTCTGCGCTCAACTACACCATCGGTACGCACTATGGCTGGCGTGTCATGTTCCTGTGCGGCTTGCTCCCCGTCGTGGTTGCGCTGTACACCCTGTTCAATGTCCGCGAACCGCGCAAATGGAAACGCACGCATGGCGACGCGCCCGATTCGGCACCCAGCAAGCGGCCCTTGCGCGATATCTTCTCGAAGCCCTACAGGCAGTGGACCATTGTTAACTCCGTGCTGGTGAGTGTCGCCATTCTCGGGCTCTGGGGCGGTTCGATCTATCTGCCGACAGCGGTCATCCAGTTGGCGAAGCGGCAAGGAATCGACGCCATCACCGCGATCAAATTGGCCTCCGCAACCACGGCTATTTATTTGATCGGCACGATTATTGGTTGCCTGATATTGCCTTTTCTCACCGATCGCTATGGCCGCCGCCCTACGCTCGCCGCTTATTACGTCGCCGCCGCGCTGTTCCTGATTGCAGGATTCAGCTGGGCGTTCTACCTTCATGCAGGGCTGGTTCCGTTCATGGTGCTGTCGTTTTTCATCGGCCTGGGCGGGGGTAACGCGGCCATGTATGCGCTATGGTTACCCAAGCAGTATCGGACCTCGATCCGCGCAACCGCGTTTGCCTTTTCGACATCGGTAGGACGGTTTTTCGCAGCGGGCGTCAGCCTTTGCCTGGGCGTCACGGTGAGCCATTTTGGAACGCTCGGCATACCGATTGCACTGACGGCATCCATATTCGTTGTTGGAATCATCACGCTGCGATGGGCGATTGAAACACGCGGCGCACCATTGCCCGACTACTGATCTTTGGCACACTGCAAAAACATGACGAATATCAGCACCACTCCATGGTTCTCCGTTTCGCCGATGCTATCGTCGAGCGTGCCCCGAAGATTGGCGCGGCGCTCGCGCTGGAGTCCGGTAAGAGCGCAGCCGATTCGGAGAACGAAGCCCGCTACGCCGCCGACATCACGCGTTATCACGCGGAATGGGCCCACCAGATTGAAGGCGAAGTCATTCCCAGCGATACCCCGAACGAAAACCTCGTGCTGCATCGTGAACCGATTGGCGTGGTGGCCTGCCTGATCCCGTTCAACTACCCTGTGTATACCCTGCTGCGCAAGGTCGCGCCGGCGTTGATCACGGGTAATACGGTGGTTGTTCGTCCAAGCAACAACACGCCGGTGTCGGCATTTGAAATTGCCGAAGCCGGCTCAGCAAGCCGGCTTGCCCACGGGCATTTTCAACGTGCTTGCAATGGACCATGCCACCGCCGGCGTGGTTTGCACACATCCGGCAGTGGGCATGATCACGCTGACCGGCAGTGTCAACGCTGGGCGCATCGTGCTGGACTATTGCAAGGCGAATATCGCCAAGCCTTCGCTGGAACTGGGCGACGGCGCCCCCGATTATCGAGCCCGATGCGGATCTTGAAGCGGCAGCGAGCGCCATCGTGGCGTCGAAGACGACACATTGCGGGCAGTTGTGTACGGCAATGGAACGGGTCTACGTCCACGCCACCATGCATGATCGTTTCGTCGAACTGTTGCGCACGAAGATGCATGCAGTGAGTTTCGGCGATCACGCGCAAGACGCATCGAAGATGGGTCCGCGGGTCAGCCGCTCGGCTCAACGCAACATTCACGCAATGGTCGAACGCGCCGTTGCCGAAGGCGCGACTATCGCCACCGGCGGCGTGTTGCCCGAAGGCCCCGGCTATTTCTACCCGCCGACGCTACTGGTCAATTGCCTCCATGACTGGAAATCGTGCGCGAGGAAATCTTCGGGCCAGTGCTGCCGGCGATCTCATACGACACGCTCGACGATGCTCTCGCAATGGCAAACGATCATCAATACGGCTTGTCTTCAGTACTCTACACCGAGAACTATCGAACCGCGATGCGCGTGGCCAACGAGATTGAAGCCGGTGAACTGTATGTGAACCGCACGTCTGCTGACCCGTACCAGGGCTTTCACGCAGGATGGAAACACTCGGGCCTTGGCGGCGATGACGGCAAGCACGGCCGCTCGAATTCACGCAGACGCGTCTCGTCATCATGAAGTACTGAGCCCTCGACACTTCAACCCTCACGCGAACATTTATAAAAGCGGCGTTCATTGCGAGCAGCCGAAGGAGGCTTATTGTGGAAAAAACACTGACCTGCATTACGCCGCCAATCGCCGATACAACGCGTGCGCAGCGATACATGCAGCTTATGGTGATTGCCGCGGGCGCGATCTCTATCCACTGCTGTATTTGCGTCAGGTCTACCAGACGCCAATGCTCGAGTTTCTTCACATCGACAATAGCCAGCTTGGTTATATTTGTATTCGATACTCGGCACCGTTTTCCTGATCAGCTATCTGCCGAGCGGCTGGCTTGCCGACCGTATCGCGCCGCGTTTCCTGATCTGCTTTTCGTTGATTGCGACCGGCGGACCTGGGCTCGTCTATTCGACCGCACCGGGCTTCCCTGTTTTGCTCGCCGTGTTCTGCTGCTGGGGTCTGACGACGGGCCTGACCTTCTGGGCCTCCATCCTAAAGCGCGTGAAGACCATTGCCGCACACGATGAACAAGGCCGGCTCTTCGGCTTGCTCGACGGCGGACGCGGCCTGATCGAGGCGTTGCTTGCGACCATCGTGCTGGTGATCTTCGCGAGCTCCACGGAAAAGCACGGCCTGCCGACAAACATCGGCTTCAAATACGTCGTCTATCTATCTGTATTCGGGCGTCTGTATCGCGCTGGGATTATTGATGGCGCTGGTGAAAGAACCGCCCGCCACGCAGGAGGAGCAAGAGCAGGCAGCAGACAATCGCAAGCAGCACCACACGCTGTGGGGCGATCTCCTCACACTGATACGCATTCCGCAACTATGGCTGATGGTAGCCATCGTGTTCTGCGGTTATCAGATCTTCTAGGCTACCTATAGCTTCTCCGCTTACCTGCAAGTCGGCGACCTGAAGATGAGTGTGGTCATGGCCGGTACACTCACCGCGCTCACGCTCTGGATGCGGCCGATTGGCGGCATTGGCAGCGGCTATCTCGGCGATCATTTCTCCACGCTCGGCGCGCTGACCAGCGCACTGTTTCTGGCGGCGCTCGGATTGGTTGCATTGGTTGTGCTGCCCACGCTCGGCCATATCGATCCGCGCGCCAGCGTTGCGATGATCGCCGTGGTGGTGCTGGTGATCGGTATCCTGACGTACGCCATTCGCGAACTCTACTGGTCGCTGCTCGACGAATGCGGCATTCCGTTGCGCATCGCGGGCTTCGCCATCGGCCTCGTTTCACTGGTCAGTTATTCGCCCGACGTGTTCCTGCCGCTCGTGAATGGCTGGACTACTGAGCATTTCCCAGGCCTTCTGGGTTACCAGTTTTACTTCTCTTACATCGCTGCGATTAGCGTGATTGGCAGCATCGCCGCACTCGCACTCAAGCGCATGCGCATGACCGTTGCAAAGGACGCCCTCCAATGAAAATCGTCTCTCTCGAAACCCATTTCGTCGCTGTGCCTCCGCACCTGGGCGGCATGTATTGGATCTTCGTGAAGCTGAAAACCGCTTGTGGCATTGAAGGCGTGGGCAAAATTTATTCAGCGAGGTTCCATCCGAAAGCGATGGCGCACATTATCGATGACGTGTTCGGACGTTATCTGCAAGACCACGATCCGCACCACGTGGAACGTTTTTTCCGCGAAGCGTATTCGAGCGGCTTCACGCAACGCCCCGACCTCACGATGATGGGCGTTGTCAGCGGCCTCGAAATGGCATGCAGGGACATCATCGGCAAAGCAGTGGACAAGCTGGTGTATGAGTTGCTGGGCGGTCTGGTCAACGAACGGCTGCGCTCATACACGTATCTTTACCCGAAGAACGCGGCAGGCGAATACGACTACGACAACGTCGATCTCGCCGCCGAATGTGCGGTGCAGAACGCGGATCGCGGTTTCACCGCGGTCAAGTTCGACCCCGCCGGTCCGTACACCGCGTACTCGGGCCATCAGCTTTCTCTCGACGTACTGGAACGCTGCGAGACCTTCTGCAAGCGCATCCGCGAAGCAGTAGGCAACCGGTGCGACCTGCTGTTCGGCACGCACGGTCAGATGGTCCCGTCGTCCGTGATCAGGCTCGCGCAACGCCTGGAGAAGTACGAGCCGCTGTGGTTCGAAGAGCCCGTCCCGCCCGGCCAGGAAGATGCGATGGCGCAGGTCTCGCGACATACCAGTATCCCTATCGCGGCAGGTGAACGGCTCACGACCAAGTACGAGTTCTTCAAGCTGCTGCAAGCAGGCGCAGCGTCCATTTTGCAATTGAACGTAGCGCGCTGCGGTGGCTTGCTCGAAGGCAAGAAGATCACTACGCTCGCCGAAGTTTATTACACGCAGATCGCCCCGCATTTGTACAACGGGCCCGTTGGGGCCGCTGGGAGCATCCAGCTTGCCGCCTGTACGCCTAACTTCCTGATCCAGGAAAGCATCGGCACGTGGGATGGTTTTCACGCAGAGATTCTCAAGACGCTGATTCAATGGGAAGACGGTTACATCGTGCCGTCCAAGGCGCCGGGATTGGGCGTGGAATTGAACATAGACGTGGTACGTGCCCATTCTCCTTACACCGGCGGTCTGCACCTGCAGATGGCGTCCAAGCCTGCCGATGTCCGGGATTCCTCTCCGGCCAAAGGCTGAGGCCGAGTACATAAGATGACTTACGACTACATTATCGTCGGCGCAGGATCGGCCGGCTGCATTCTCGCCGAGCGGCTGTCCGCGTCAGGACAATACTCTGTGCTCGTGCTCGAGGCGGGCGGCAAAACCGACTCGTTCTGGTTCAGGATTCCAGTCGGGTTTGCCAAGACCTATTACGATCCGGGCTGCAACTGGATGTATTACACCGAACCGGAAGCAGAGTTGGCGGACCGGAAGATCTACGCACCGCGCGGCAAAGTCCAAGCCGGGTCCGGCTCCATCAACGCGATGATCTACGTGCGCGGCGCGCCGCGCGATTTCGACGACTGGGCCGCCGCGGCAACGCGGTCTGGTCCTACAAGGACATGCTGCCGTTTTTCCGTAAATTGGAAAGCCACGAGGCCGGCGACACCGCGGTGCGTGGCGCGAGCGGCCCGATCCACGTGACGTCGATGAAACGCGACATCCACGCCATCACGCGTCACTTCCTCGATGCCTGCGATGAAATGGGCATTTCACGCAACGACGATTTCAACGGCGCGAAGATCGAAGGCGCCGGCGTCTACGACGTGAATACGCACAAGGGTCAACGGGCGTCGAGCAACGTGGCGTATCTGGAACCGGCGTTGAAACGCTCGAACGTGCATATCGAACATCACGCGCTGACTTCACGAGTATTGTTCGACGAACTGCGCGCGACAGGGGGGCAAGATATCGCAGAACGGTGTCAAGCGAACGTTCCATGCCGGGCGTGAGGTGCTTTTGTGCGCAGGTGCAGTCGACACGCCAAAGCTGCTGCAACTCTCGGGCATCGGCCCGAAGGAACTGCTCGCCCGCCACGGGATTCCCCTCGTGCATGCGCTTCCTGCTGTCGGCCGAAACCTGCAGGATCATCTCTGCGCGAGCTACTACTATTGCGCGAACATGCCTACGCTGAACGGCGATTTCGGTTCGCTTCTCGGCAAGCTGAAATTGGGTCTGCAGTACCTGCTGACGCGCAAGGGGCCGCTTGCCATGAGCGTAGTGTGAATCAGGCCGGTGGATTCTTCAGCATGGACCCGGCCAGTCCGCTTGCGAACCTGCAGCTCTACTTCAATTCTTTGTTGTACTGGATTCCGAAATCGAACCGCTCGCAGCTCACGCCCGAACCGTATCCCGGCTTCCTGCTTGCGTTCAATCCGTGCCGGCCGACAAGCCGCGGATCGATCAAGATCACATCGCCGGATGCGAAGGACGCCGCGTTGATTCACGCCAACTACCTGACGACGCAAAAGGACATTGACGAAGTGATCCAGGGTAGCCGGCTGATCCGCTCGATCATGCAGGCCTCGGCGTTGCGCGCGGTCACGGTGGAAGAAACGCTGCCGGGCGCGTCAGTCGTGCCCGATGGCGACGCCGCCGCCATGCTGCAGTATTTCCGCGAGAACAGCGGCTCGATCTATCACCTGTGCGGTTCGTGCGCGATGGGTCCGGACCCGCAGATTGCGGTAGTGGATGAACGTCTGCGCGTGTATGGCATCAAAGCCTTGCGTATTGTCGATGCGTCCATTTTCCCGAACGTCACGTTCGGCAACATCAATGCCCCCGTGATGATGGTGGCGGAAAAAGACGCGCAAATGATTCTCGCCGATGCCGCTGAATCCACCTTCGTTCAACGCGAAGCGCTTGCCGCTGCTTCGGCCTGAAGCCACTGCTGGAAAAGCCGCTGCGTCCCACTTGCACGCTGCTCGGGACGCAGCACGAACCAGTACGATTGCCGTCCTTCCACCTCCACGTCCAGCACTTGCCGCAATTGCCCCGACGCCAGTTCGGCCGCGATCATGTGGCGATCAGCAATGGTGATGCCCATGCCGTCAATAGCAGCTCGTATCGATAAATCGAGCAGGTCGAATTCGTGGCCGTTGTCCGTGTCCACGCCTTCTACAGGGTACTTTCGAGGTTGTTCCATTCGCCGTCGCCGAAACGCACCGCGCAATCGAGCCGGTTCGAATCCGTGATCCCGTCGTTCACGCGCGTCGTGATGCTCAGGTCGAGTTGCGGAAACGCTTCGCACAAGCGCCCGAGACGCGGCACCAGCCAGCGTGCGGCAAAGGTCGGCGGGACGTTGATGCGCAGGCGGTTGACGTCGTTTTTCTGGCTGATCGCGCGGACCGTCATTTCGATCTTGTCGAATGATTGCTGCAGCGCACGCAGCAGCACGCGGCCGCTGGGCGTGAGGACCAGATGCTGGTGATGGCGGGAAAATACCGTCTCGCCGAGCTGCTCCTCCAGTTGCCGGACCTGCCGGTTGACCGCGCTTTGCGTGACGTTCAGCAGTTCGGTTGCACGGATGAAGCTGCCGGTGGTACCGGCTGCCTCGAAGGCTTTGAGCGCGTTCAGCGCGGGCATTTTACGTTTCACGATGATTTGGACGGTTCGTTTGGCTCGCGACGTGCCGGCGTGCAGCGAGCAGGTGCGCGCTATTCTACTTAGCAGGCAGCTCGGACTGTGTCGAATGATGGTTCCGTCACCGGGTTGGCGCCCTGCAGGCGCATCATTGTGCCCGAGCCAGGGCATAACGCGGCAGGCTGATACGCGCGAGTTGACGGGTAAAGCCCCCGGTGTGTTGCACGCAGCGAAACCCGGTCATCAACGGCGATCGTATGCGCATCCATCCCACCGTGCCTTAAAACCGCGCTGGCAGGCTGGGTGGCATGTCCCTTGCTCCTAAACGCGTACGCTGCATCCACCTCAGGCTTTTATGACCGAAACGATATGGTGTCTCGTCGTTGGCGGTGTGCTCATTTTCATGGGGCTTGCCAGCTCGACGTTCAAGCAACTGCCGATCAGCAGCGCCATGGTGTATCTGGCCATCGGTTTCAGGATAGGCCTGTTCGGCATCGGTCTGCTGAAGATCGATCTGCTGGGCGACGCCACCCTGCTGCGCCGGATTACCGAAGTCGCCATGCTCTTGTCGCTGTTCGCGATCGGACTGCGCCTGCGCGTGCCGTCCACCGACCGCATCTGGCTCCTGCCCGTGCGCCTTGGCCTGGTCGCGATGGTGGCGACAGTCGCTATCATGACGCTGGCGGGAGTCTATCTGCTGCACATGAGCTGGGGACCCGCTTTGCTGATCGCCGCCATGCTCGCTCCTACCGATCCCGTACTCGCTCACGACGTGCAAGTCCAGGTTCCAGGGGACGTCGACCTGCTGCGTTTCTCGCTCACAGGCGAAGGCGGACTGAACGACGGTATCGCCCTGCCGTTCGCGTTGCTGGGCATCGCGGTATGCAACTACGAGGCATCGCCGCAGCAGGCGCTGAGCTGGCATTTCGCCAGCGATGCCCTTTGGGGTGTCCGCCGGCGCATTGGCCGTGGGCTGGCTGCAGGGAGACCTCGCCGTGCGGTTGATTGCGTGGCTGCGCAGTCGCCATGGCCTGGCCCTTAGATCCGAAGGTTTTTATGCGCTGGACTTGATCGCGCTCGCGTACGGTGTGGCCGAATTGATCCATACGTATGCGTTCCTCTCCGTGTTCGCAGCCGGTCTGGCAATGCGGCGCGTCGAGCAGAAAGCCAGCGGTGACAAGTCGGCGCATGAAGCGGTGGGCCTCATTGATACCGAGGACGTCGGCGCAACCGCCTCCGATCCTCGTGCCCATGCGTTTGTCGCGGAACGGATACTCGGTTTCACGATAGAGCTCGAGCGAATCGCGGAAGTTGCGGTCATGCTGATGGTGGGCAACACGCTTGCCAACGTTTGGGACCGACTGTTCGTGGCAAAGCGCCGCCGTCGTGGTCGGGCTGTTGTTCTTCGTGGCGCGGCCGGTGTCGGTGCAGGCTTCGTTGCTGGGGTCATCTGCGACGCGTTCGCAACGGCTGCTTACCAGTTGGTTCGGGATTCGCGGCGTCGGGTCGTTTTATTACCTGATGTACGCGCTTGAGCACACGCCTCGCAGCGCCGCGGAACCGTTGCACCGCTCGTGCTAGGGGTAATCGCGGCGTCGGTAATCCTGCATGGCATTACGTCGACGCCGCTGATGAATCGATATAGCGAGTAATTTGTCAGCGTACCGCTCCCGAGCAAACAACCAGCCGCGCAGGGTCAGGCCGCCTGGAGTTGCCGGACAATGCCCAACGTGCCCGCCCCTTCGTACAACTGTCCAAACCGGTTCGCCAGGAACGCTTCCAGCGGCACCTGTTCCTGACGGATAAAACCACTCTGCGGCAACACGCCTTTATGGAACAGATCCAGTTCCGCGCAGATCGCACCGGCGGTCGTGATCTGGATCGCGCTCATTTCCACGCCGCATACGTTCTTCGCGAAAATCTTGCGCGTGAAAACATCCTGCAAAAGGCGCCCGTCGCGCATACCCGTTGCCGAGCTTTCGGTTACGCATATCTATTGCATGCAAGACTGAAGCTTGGCTGCATGTCGGCCAAACGGCGCATGCCTTT
>CALNPU010000056.1 GCA_940588625.1 uncultured Caballeronia sp. | reverse complement strand
CGGCGCGACCCAACGCCGCCGTTTTTTAGTAGTGTCTCGGATGTCTCGGATGTCTCGGATTTGCACCGCCGATAACAAAATGGAAGACAAACGCAAATTGCTGCATCAGGAGCAGTGCATTCTCGATCTTGCCGGGCATCGTGCGGGGTTGCAGCCCGGCGAAGCGTGCCCGCTGTGTGGATCGACGAAGCATCCGTCCATCACTGCGTATGCCGTGCTCGATGTTTCGTCGACCGAGCAGGCATTGAAGGACAAACAGCTCGCGTTGCAGAACAAAAGCAAGGAGGCCCGGCGACCGATGTCGCTATAGCGGTCGACTGCGGAGATCAAGGCGCTTGGGACGCGTATCGATACTTGGCTTGAAGACGAAGCGCGCCACGCGGAGAGCTGGTGAAAGCTGTGCGTCGAGCTTGGACTGGAGCTGTTGACCGTGACGGACTCGATGCGCTCGTGCGGGTCCACGCAGCGACGTTGAAGCTGGCGCAGGAAACCGTTGCAGCGGTCGATTAACAGATTGCGCTGATCAAGCAGCACGAAACTGCCCGACATACGGCAGAGCGAACGGCGCTCGACCTCCAACACGTACTTAAGCTGCTGGAGGACACAGCGCGGCAGAAAAGTGTCCTTGAAGGAAGGCCACCGATCAATCCAAAGTCTTGCAATCCGCGTTGCTTAAGCGAGAGCAAACGCTTGATGAATCAGTGACGTCTGTTGGCTATGCGCGGCCTGATACCTGGATACATTGGCAGCAATGGATCACCGAGCGCGAAGCAGAATGGAGGGCGTGGCAGAAGGCATCGGAGCAAATTCGTGCGTTGACGCAGCAAGCTGATCGCGCACGGCACTCGCGCGATGGGTCGATTGCGAGAAGGATTATGCGGAGTTGGAAGCCGAAGCTGTTGCCACGACCGCAGATCCCGATGCTGCGTTTTTATCGGCAATACAGCGCTACGAAACCGCACGCGATAAAGCCAGCCTGCTCGAAGGCACCGAGCGCACGTTGACTACGCGCTTGAACGAAGAGAAGGAACGCGCAGAGAAAACATCGGCGACGTGGACCGAAGCGTTAGCCAAGAGTGTCTTCGCGAATGAGCCGGCGTTTAAAGAAGCGCTTCTCTCCTACGAAGAACGGGACCGCCTGCAAAACGGTGAAACGCCAATTCGATGAACTGCGCACAACGGTTCATGCTGCGCACGACCGCGGAAAACCGTCGCGCGGAATTGCTCAGAGAGCCGAAGACCCTCAGCAAGACACAAGGCGAGCTTCGAGCGACACTCAAGAACGATGATCGCTTGCGCGTGGAAAAGCAGGCGCTGTATCAACAGATTGATGCTCAACGTGCGCGCTACGACTTGTGGCAACGCTTGAGCAGTCTGATCGGTTCCGCCGATGGCGCGAAGTATCGAAAGTTTGCCCAAGGCCTGACGCTCGATCACCTGATCTATCTCGCGAACCGGCAACTCACGCAACTGCATGGGCGCTATCAATTGAATCGCAAGCTCGCGGGCAATCTCGAGATGGAAGTGCTCGATATGTGGCAAGGGGCGATGTCGCGCGCGATACACGCACTTTGTCGGACGGCGAGAGATTCCTGGTCAATCTTGCGTTGGCGCTGGCTTTGTCGGATCTGGTGAGTTTCAAGACGTCGATCAACTCCCTGTTCCTCGACGAAGGGTTCGGCACGCTGGACGGTGAGACGCTGGAGATTGCGCTCAACGCGCTTGATGCGTTGACGCGAGCGGCAAGATAATCGGCGTGGTCAGCCATGTGGAAGCGCTCAAGGAGCGCATTCCATTGCAGATCAGAGTAGCGAAAAGCGTGGAGATCGGCTTTTCGACGGTGGAAGTGGTGGGCGGGGCGCATGACAGGCCGTTACTCCTCCCGACGCACCACGATTTCCTGTGACGCAATCTTCTCGACCACAAAGAACGGCATGTCTAGGCGCCATTCGCCTTTCTGCACGGTGGCCCGGTAATCGAACAACGGGTTGCCGTCTGGCGATCTGAAAATCAACCGTTGTGCAGCGCCTTCCGGCAACGCACTTTGGCGCCTATCGCTTGATAGCTTGTATTGCTGCCGACGTGGAAGTTATTCGTATTCCATCGGTTCGGCGCATGCGGCGGGAACGGTTTGGCATCGTGGAAACCGAACAGATCGTCGTGAGACAAGACGCTGCTGCGCAACGTTGGCCACACATTTTCACGCAGATAATGCTGGTCGATAAAACGGCCGCTATCCGCATTCTTCGCAGCGAATTGCTGTATCCGATTCGACCGCGTTATGCAAGACACCTGCGTACCCGCCCCACAAGCCGGCGAGAATCAATTCCATATGGCTGAAGTAGTCGCGGATGATGTGAAAGTAGTACAAGCTTTCGACCCATGCCCGTACTGCCGCGTATTCGCGCTCAGAAAGGAGTACGTCGGCCTCACGGAGAAGGAAGCGCTTGACGCTTGGATCGTCGATCACCAGGAAGCGCCGCATCAGCGGATGAACGCCCGAATCGCTGTCCATGAAAACGACATCAGCGCCCGCCTCCTTCAGTCTTCGCTGAACGTGCCCTGGAACGGTAGCGTCCAGAAAACACGACACGTCCAGCCCTTGAAAACGTCACGTGTCATTTCAGCGTTCATGACGGCAAGCTCGCAATAGCGCGGATTCGATCCGAACAGCGAGTAAGCAATCACATTCTCAACAGGGTTTGCCGGGTTGAATGCGGACGGAGCGTGATCGGGAATCGGGACGCTCGGGTTGGCGCCGGATTTGGCATCGGAGGCGCTTAATGAACGCAGTCCGTACTCGCGCATTTCTTCGGTCTTGCCCAGCTAGCCGCAGATTTCCACCAAACCGTCGAGCCACGTCACCGACACCAGCTTGCGCTTGCTCGCCGGCGCGTTGTGGATGCCCATGTAGACCACGCTTGGTCGTAGGCTTTGATACGCATGAGGCACAACGCGTAGTCCGACAGAATCACCAGTTGTCCGGCGTAATTCGAAGCGCTTCTTCAGCAAATTTCGCACTGCTTTGATAATCCCCGGCCGCGTACGCCACCTGGAACTGTTTCGCGATTCCCGCGAACCGCGCTTGTATGGCCGCGGGAGGCTGGCGCATGCCGCCGGATTGTTTCGCTTGTTGAAAATTGGGTCGAGCCATAGCGTTTTATCGGTGGTTTATCGAACGGGCATTATTCGTACGCGCGCATGTGCCGCAACGCCGAACCGCTTCGGGGTAACCGTGGACTTTAAACGGCGCGATGCCCGTTGCCGACGCTTGAGATCGTTTTTCACAATTTCGCGGCATGAAATCGTCAGAGATGGCCGTCGCGCGGACTCGCAAATGACCTGGCTGCGGTTGATCCACGAGAAACCAATGGGTGTGGGTGTTGAAACAGCTGACCCGCCGGGCACGCTATAAAAAAAGCCGGTCGCATGAATGCGACCGGCTTTCTTATTCTAGCGAGGAGACCGGACCTGGACCGAAGCTCCAGCTGGCGTTACAGCTTCCCAGCCCCCTCAAACGTCAATATTCCCCGCTATCAACGCGTTCGATTCAATAAACGCGCGTCGCGGTTCAACGTCATCGCCCATCAGTGTAGTAAAGATTCCATCGGCCGCAATCGCGTCTTCGATCTGAACCCGCAACAACCGGCGCACGGTCGGGTCCATCGTCGTTTCCCACAACTGCGAAGGATTCATCTCGCCCAAACCCTTGTACCGCTGCTTGCTCACGTTACGCTCCGCGTCCGCGATCAACCACTTCATCGCACTCTTGAAGTCGGTAACAGCCATCGACTGCTCGCTGCGCTTGATCAACGCGCCCGGCCCGATCAAACCCTTGAACGTATTCGCGGTCGTCTGCAATTGCTTGTAGTCCGCGGTCAACTGGAAGTTTTCATCGATAACCGAAACCTTAACGTTGCCGTGGTGCCGGCGATTGATATGCAACGACCGGATCTCGCGCACCGGGTCATAAGCTGACTCGACCGTCACCTCCGGCTTCAAAGGATCGGCACGCAAAGCCGCCTGCAAAGCCGCTGCCGAAGCGGCCGCCGCGTCCTCCGTCGACAAGTCCAGCACAATGCCGTCCATCACCGCTTCCAGCGCGGTCAAGTCGTAGAACCGGCTGACGCGATCCACCACCGCTTGCGCAAGCAAATACGCGCGGGCAAGCTCGCCAAGCGCGTCTCCGCTGATTGGTGTAGCGCCTTCAGCCGGCGTCAGCTCCGAACCCTGCAATGCCAACCTCAACATATGCTGGTTCAGCTCGTGTTGGTCCTTCAAATACCGCTCGTCTTTACCCACCTTGATCTTGAAAAGCGGCGGTTGCGCGATATAGATAAACCCGCGCTCCACAATCTCTGGCATCTGCCGATAAAAGAACGTCAACAGCAGCGTACGAATGTGCGCGCCGTCCACGTCCGCGTCGGTCATGATGATGATGCGGTGATAACGCAGCTTCTCGAGGTTGTAATCGTCCTTGCCGAGCCCGGTCCCGAGCGCCGTGACCAGCGTCACGATCTGCTCCGACGAAATCAGCTTGTCGAAGCGCGCGCGTTCCACGTTCAGCACCTTGCCGCGCAGCGGCAGGATGGCCTGGAACTTCCGGTCACGCCCCTGCTTCGCCGATCCACCTGCCGAGTCACCCTCGACAATATAGATCTCCGACTTCGCCGGATCCTTCTCCTGGCAATCGGCCAGCTTGCCCGGCAAACCAACGCCGTCGAGCACGCCTTTACGACGCGTCATCTCACGTGCCTTACGTGCGGCGTCGCGAGCCCGCGCTGCATCAATAATCTTGTTCGTGATGATCTTCGCGTCGTTCGGCGTTTCCTGCAGGAACTCCTCCAGCGCCTTCGCGACCACTTCTTCCACCGGCGCGCGCACTTCCGACGACACCAGCTTGTCCTTCGTCTGCGAGCTGAATTTCGGCTCCGGCACCTTCACGGACAGCACGCACGACAACCCTTCACGCATGTCGTCGCCGCTCGTCTCGATCTTCGCTTTCTTCGCAATCTCGTGATCGGTGATGTACTTGTTCAGCACCCGCGTCATGGCCGCGCGCAGGCCGGTCAAGTGCGTGCCGCCGTCGCGCTGCGGGATGTTGTTCGTGAAGCACAGCACGCTTTCGTTGTAACTGTCGTTCCACTGCATGGCCACTTCGACCGTGACATTGTCCTTCTCGCCAATCGCATGAAACACGGTCGGATGCAGGACCTGCTTGGTCTTGTTGATGTAATCGACAAACCCCTTCACACCGCCGATAAACGCGAAATCGTCTTCCTTGCCGGTGCGCTGGTCGGTCAGCCGAATCCGCACGCCGTTATTCAGGAACGACAATTCGCGCATGCGCTTGGCAAGGATGTCGTAGTGGAATTCCACATTGCCGAAGATAGTGACATCGGGCATGAAATGCACTTCGGTGCCGCGATTTTCCGTGTCGCCCACAATGGGCATGGGCGAGTACGTAATGCCGTTTTCGGTCACGAGTTCGCGGTTTTGCACCACGCCCTGGCGAAACTCCATGAAGTGCTTTTTGCCGTCGCGGCGCACGGTGAGGCGCAGCCATTCGGACAGGCCGTTCACGCAAGACACGCCCACGCCATGCAGGCCGCCTGACACCTTGTAACTGTTCTGGTCGAACTTGCCGCCCGCGTGGAGCTCGGTCATCACGATCTCGGCGGCGCTGCGCTTCGGATCGTGCTTGTCGTCGAGCTTCAGGCCCGTCGGCACGCCGCGGCCGTTGTCGGTCACGGAGATGGAGTTATCAGCGTGAATGGTAACGTGGATGTTGTTGCAATGGCCGGCGAGCGCTTCGTCGATCGAGTTGTCCAGCACTTCGAAAACGAGGTGGTGCAGACCCATGCCATCCGACGTATCGCCGATATACATACCCGGCCTCTTGCGGACCGCCTCCAAACCTTCGAGGATCTGAATGGAGGATGCACCATAAGCGTTGTCGGGTTGCGAAATTGGGTTTTCAGTCATGGGGGGGTCTGGTTCCGCGTTACTACTGGGTCGCTACGGGGTTGCTGCGCGGTCGCTGCACGGGACTTTTCGGAACACCTTAAAAATGCCAAAGGGGCAATGCGCCCCTTGGAATGTTTTTAGTTTTGGCCGCGTCAGATGCGCATTGGCATCACCACATATTTGAATTCGTCGTTCTCGGGAATCGTGATCAAGGCGCTTGAGCTAGCGTCGCCGAGGCTCACTTGCAGCATGTCGATCTTCAGGTTCGCGAGCACGTCAAGCAGATACGTGACGTTGAAACCGATGTCCACGCTGTCGCCCTGATAGGCAATTTCGAGTTCTTCCTGTGCTTCTTCCTGGTCGGCGTTGGTCGACATGATCTCCAACTGGCCCGGCTCGATCAGGCAACGCACGCCCTTGAACTTGTCCGACGTCAGGATGGCGGCACGCTGCAGCGAACGCTGCAATTCTTCGCGGCCGATCAGGAACGTGTTCTTGTGCGACTTCGGAATCACGCGCTGGAAGTCGGGGAACTTGCCTTCCACCAGCTTCGAGACGAGTTCGACCTGGCCGAACGTGAACTTGACCTGGCTCGCCGCAATGTCGATAACCAGCGAGTCGTCAATGTCTTCAAGCAAGCGCTGCAATTCAAGGATGGTCTTGCGCGGGATGATCACTTCCTGGCGCGCGAACGATCCCTCGATTTTCATCGACGAGAACGCGAGCCGGTGGCCGTCCGTTGCGACTGCCATCAACTGGTCGCCGTCGACGACCAGCAGCATGCCGTTCAGGTAGTAGCGGATGTCCTGCTGCGCCATCGCGAAGTGGACCATGCCGAGCAATTGCCGGAAGGTCTTTTGTGGAACCGAGAGGCTCGCGCCGAACTCTGTAGCCTGGTTGACGGTCGGGAACTCATCGGCAGCAAGCGTCTGGAGCGCGAAGCGGCTTTTGCCGGAGCGCACGGTCAGCTTTTTGTCAGTGAGATCGAGCGACACTTCACCCGGCGGCATGGCGCGCAGGATGTCGAGCAGCTTGCGCGCGGCGACGGTGGTGGCGACCTGATCGCTGCCTGTGCCGAAGTCGGCACGCGTGGTGATCTGAAGTTCGAGATCGGTCGAGAGGAACGACACGTCGGCGCCAGTCTTGGTGATCAGCAAATTGGCGAGGATAGGTAAAGTATGACGGCGTTCGACGATTCCGCTCACGGTTTGCAGCGGTCTTAGGAGATTATCTCGTTCGGTCTTGACCAGTTGCATAGAGTTCCTTCGTTGATGTGACGACCGTCCGCCGCTTTTGCCACCGCTTTTTTGAGAAGCGTTTGCCACTGCATTGATGACCTTCGGACGGTCTCGTGTCACGCGCTTGCGGCGATTGCTGATCGCACGTGCCAGGCTTGCGCCAAAACGCCACCCAAGGCCGCTGGACGGTTAAACTTGTATTGTGCCTTAAAACCTGACTGCCCCCTGAAAATGGGGGCAATTTCGTCAATAAAAAGGCCCGCTTTTCGGCGCTTTTTGTGGCGCTTTTCAGCGCAAGCGACAAATGGCCGCGCGCACGCTCATCGCCTGCCGCTTGAAGCGTTTTCGCTGGTCGTACGACGACGCTTTGATCTGGCGCTGTTTTTTGCACCAATCACTGCTGGCTGCAAGGTTTTGCGGCCGTTTTTCCACACTTTCAGCGTCTTTTGCGCGACACGGCATCCGCGCCGCATGGGCGCGCAAAACGCTCAACCTTTCAGCGTTTGCTCGAGCACGTGAAGCTCGTGATTCAACTGGGCGTCTGTGCTCCGCTCCGCCGAGATTTTCCGCACTGCGTGCAGCACCGTGGTGTGGTCGCGTCCGCCGAACAGTTCGCCGATCTCCGGCAGACTCTTCTGTGTGAGTTCCTTCGCGAGGTACATGGCGATCTGACGCGGCCGCGCGATGTTCGCCGGCCGCTTCTTGGAATACATGTCGGCGACCTTGATGTTGTAGAAGTCCGCTGCCGTCTTCTGGATGTTTTCCACCGATATCTGCCGGTTCTGCACCGTCAGCAGGTCCTTCAGTGCTTCCTTGGTCAACTCGATCGAAATCTCGCGCCCATGGAACCGGGAGAAAGCCAGGATCTTGCGCAGCGCGCCTTCCAGTTCACGCACGTTCGAGCGCAAATGCTTGGCGACAAAAAATGCCACGTCCTCCGACAAACTCACGCCTTCCGACTGCGCCTTGCGCATCAGGATCGCCACGCGCATTTCCAGCTCGGGCGGCTCGATCGCGACCGTCAGGCCGGAGTCGAAGCGCGAAATCAGCCGGTCGTCAATACCCGAAATCTCCTTCGGGTACGTATCGCTCGTGATGATTACCTGCGCCTTGTTCGCCACCAGCGCCTCGAAAGCATAGAAAAACTCTTCCTGCGTCCGTGATTTACCCGAGAAAAACTGGATATCGTCGATCAGCAGCAGGTCGAGCGAATGGTAATAACGCTTGAAGTCGTCGAAAGCCTTGCGCTGGTAGGCCTTCACCACGTCCGACACGTATTGCTCCGCATGGATGTAGCGAATGCGGGCGCCAGCCTTGTCCTGCAGCAACTGGTTGCCGATTGCGTGAATCAGATGGGTCTTGCCCAGGCCCACGCCGCCGTACAGGAACAGCGGGTTGTACGAGATGCCGGGGTTATCCGCGACCTGGATCGCGGCTGCACGGGCGAGCTGATTCGCCTTGCCGGTCACGAAGTTGCCGAAGGTGAGGACCGGATTGAGCTTCGAACGCTCATAAGCCGAATTGTTTTCGCCATTCGACGACGCCGTACCGCCCGGCCGCCAGGTCCGGCGCGCGGCGGCGGCTTCGTTGGCGTCGAAGCTCGGCAGGTCGAGATCGCCGTTATCGGCCTGATCGTTATGTTGCAGGGATTGCGCGTGCTGCGCGGCTTCCGCCGCTAGCGCATTGATATGGGCGCTCGCGTTCGCGTGGCCCCCATTGCTTCTTTCAGCGGGTTCGGCCGCCGCGCGCTGCATGGACGGGGAAACGGGTGCGGCGGCTGGCGCGGATGCAGCGGACAACGCGGGTGCGCCGCCCATCGCCTTGCGAGCGGTGGCTTCTGGGTCCAGAACAAACTGGATATCAACGGGTGCATGCCAGAAATCCCGGGCCAGATCAGCAATGTGGCCGGAAAATTGGCTTTTCACCCAGTCGAGCTTGAACCGGTTGGGCGCGGCGATGCGCAGCGTGCTTGCATCGGCATCAAAGTCGACCAGGGCCAGCGGTTTGATCCATGTGACGTACTGCTGCGGCGTAAGTTCGCGCTCCAGCAATGCGGAACAGTGTTGCCAAAAATCGTTCATCGAATGCAGTCGTTAGGGTTTACCGCGAGTCCTGCCGCCGCCCTCGCCGCCACGCGGCGACAAGGCCCGGTGCGCGCGGGCAAGCGTGCACCTAAGCCTTGTTCACCGTGCTTTTGCAGGTGACGCAGCGGACCGGGACAACGTGCGGTTACGTCGGATTGAGCGGAGATTCTAACGCCAAATGCAAACTCGGCGCGAGTTATCCACAGGGACGGACCACGACGCGTATCAAATCGTCAGGCCTGTGGACTTCTTCGAAAACCGCTCGCCATGCTTCGTAATCTATTGACGGTCAATAAGAAAACGGTTTAAATAATAGACTGAGCAAAATCCTCCTAATTCCTACCTAACAACACACTCCCTATATACCCCCGGCCCCTACCGGCGGGCGCCGTGCGTCGGCTTTTTACGTCGCTCACGTCTGCGGTCCGTTTTTACCCAAGTGAGACCAACATGAAGCGCACTTACCAACCTTCCGTTACCCGCCGCAAGCGTACTCACGGCTTTCGCGTCCGTATGAAGACGGTCGGTGGCCGCAAGGTGATCAACGCACGTCGCGCCAAGGGCCGCAAGCGCCTGGCTGTTTAAGGTCGCTTTTGACGGCGCGCCCCGGCACTCGCCCAGACGCGTGCGACGGCCAGGTGTGCAGCACGACAAGCTCCGGACAGGAAACCAGTCAGTTGCGAGCGAGTGCCGCGTTCCCCAAGGCTGCAAGGCTGCTGAAAACGGATGAATACCTATCCGTTTTTCGTTTGCGCCCCTGGCGCCGGTCCCCGCACTTTGTTCTGTACGGCAAGCCGACAGGCAACGAGGCGCGACTGGGCTTGGTTATCGGCAAGAAGTTTGCGCCGCGCGCGGTGACACGCAACCTGATCAAGCGGCTGGCGCGCGAGGCATTCCGGCTTCGGCGTGCAGAGCTTGGCAGCTGGGACATCCTGCTGCGGCTGCATGCGAGAATAGACCGCAAGGCCATGCCGAGCGCGAAATCGCCGCCGCTGCGTACGTTGTTTCGCGAAGAGATCGACGGCCTGTTTGACCGTGCAGTGCGCGAAGCCGCGGCTGCGGGCTCATGAGCCGCTTCAGGCGCACACCGGCTTGGTCCGGCAATTCTATGCAGACAGCACGAATTGCAGAAACGGCGTTGATCGCCTTATTACGCTTCTACAAGGTTGCGGTGAGCCCCATGCTCGGCAACCGGTGTCGCTTTTACCCATCGTGTTCTGACTACGCGCGCGAAGCAATCCAGTATCATGGCGCCGCGCGTGGCTCATTCTTCGCAGCAAAACGTCTGTGCCGCTGCCATCCGTTTTCGACTGGCGGCATCGATCTGGTCCCCGTGCCTCCGTCCGCCGCCGGCTGCGTTCAGCAGGATGGCGCGCCAGCGGTCGACCCAGTCGACGACTCTGCCCCGAGCTCATCGAATTTGCCAGATCCATCTTCGGATCCGGCAAATTCAGTAAGTTCAAACCCCCACGGCGCCAATAACGCGCTTTTCGATCGACACTGAGACAACGCATGGATATCAAACGTACCGTCCTATTGGTCATCTTTTTCATGTCGGCTGTCATGCTGTTCGACAACTGGCAACGTGGCCATGGGCGCCCGTCGATGTTCTTCCCGAGCGCTGTCCCGACCAAGACGGTCAGCAGCACTGCACCGGGAACCACGACGCCGGGCACGCAAGCCTCCGATTTGCCGGCCACGCCTGGCGAGCCTGGCGCACCGGTCGCGCCTGGTTCGAACGCACCCGCGTCGAGCGCCGCAGACCAGCTTATGAATTTCTCCACGGATGTCTACTCCGGCCAGATCGATACTCGCGGCGGCACGCTTTCGAAGCTGTCGCTTGTGAAGGAAGGTGACGGCAAGCAGCCGGATCTGTACATCACCCTCTTCGACCACACCGCGACGCACACGTATTTCGCGCGCACGGGCCTGCTCGGCGGAGACTTTCCGAACTACAACGACGTCTTCACGCTCGTACCGGGCAGCCAGACCACGATGGGTGACGGCAAGACGTTGTCGATCTCGTTCGAGTCGCCGGTGAAGGGTGGCGTGAAGGTCATCAAGACCTACACGTTCACGCGCGGCAGCTATGTGATCGGTGTGGACACGAAGGTGCAGAACGTCGGCACTGCGCCGGTTATGCCGCGCCTTTACATGGAACTCGTGCGCGACGATACGCCGGTGAAAACGCCGCGCTTCTCGCATACATTCATCGGGCCGGCCGTCTATACCGAGCAGCATCATTTCCAGAAGATGACGTTCAGCGATATCGACAAGGGCAAGGAAGATTTCGCGACTTCTGCCGATAACGGCTGGATAGCGATGGTGCAGCATTACTTTGCGTCGGCGTGGATTCCGCAGCAGGGCGTGAAGCGCGATATCTACGTGCAGAAGATCGATCCCGCGCTGTATCGCGTAGGCGTGCAGCAGCCGTTGCAGACCATCGCACCGGGGCAGACCGTAGACGTCCAGGCACGGCTTTTTGCCGGTCCGGAAGAAGAGCGGATGCTGGAAGGCGTCGCGCCGGGTCTCGAGCTCGTGAAGGACTACGGCATGGTGACGATCATCGCCAAGCCACTGTTCTGGCTGCTCGAGAAGATCCATAGCTATGTGAGCAACTGGGGCTGGTCGATCATCCTGCTCACGCTGTTGATCAAGGCCGTGTTCTTCCCGCTGTCGGCGGCAAGCTATAAGTCGATGGCGCGTATGAAGGCCATTACGCCGCGCATGGCGCAACTGCGTGAACGGTATAAGGGCAATCCGCAGAAGATGAATTCGGAACTGATGGCGCTCTATAAAACCGAGAAGGTGAATCCGTTCGGCGGCTGTCTGCCGGTCGTCGTCCAGATTCCGGTGTTTATCTCGCTGTATTGGGTGTTGTTGTCGTCGGTGGAAATGCTCGGTGCGCCGTGGATCTTGTGGATTCACGATCTGTCGCAGTCCGATCCGTTCTATATCCTGCCGATGCTGATGGCCGTGTCCATGTTCCTGCAAACGCGGTTGAATCCCACGCCGCCGGACCCGGTTCAGGCCAAGATGATGATGTTCATGCCGCTGGCGTTTTCAGTCATGTTCTTCTTCCCGTCGGGGCTGGTGCTGTATTACGTCGTGAACAACGTGCTTTCCATAGCGCAGCAGTATTACATCACGCGCATGATGGGGCAGAAGAAGGTCGCCAAGGCTTAAGCCTTTGATCTTCGGTTGGATTGAAAACGCCCGGCTTATGCCGGGTGTTTTTGTTTATACGAACCGTTTGTGTTCGCGTCTTAGCGCTTCCCACCGGTCCCATAAAACTGGTCGATGAGTTCTTCAAGCAAATACCGGTGATGCGACGAAAGCGCCTCGATCTTCGAAGCCAGTTCGAGCGTCTCTTCGGAAGCCGGATACTTCTCGTCGTGCGTGATCGGCTTCGGTACGTTTTGCGGATTCCCGCTTGGCAGTGGTCCGTAATGAAGCCAGTGCTATTCGACCTTGAACCACTCGGCGCGCGTCGCCAGTTTGTCGGTAGTGGGAATTGAACGCGCGGTCAGCCACTTCACTTATGTGTAGTTTGAGGCGAAACAGGTTCACCATGATAACGCAAATTGAAATGCAAAGCGAGATCCGTTGTGCCACGCATTTTCTCGGGTGCGCGTGTCATCGAAAATTTGAGCTGGTCCGAAAAATCGGTTTTCTCTTTGGGTGTTGGCATGGTCGCGATTGTGCGAGGCAAACACTATGGCGAAGTCAACCGCCTATGTTAGATATGGCGCATCTTTCTCATTTTTAGCGCGTTCAGGAAAAATAACTCGAGAATGCCGCGATGACTGCTTAACCCGGGTGACTCAATTGCGAGAACATGTGCACCCAATGGATCCAAGCCGACATCCATTCCGTTTATCATATTCCACATAAGATAAATTAAGAATCCTCCTAGCAGTTCGTGCGGCGCAGCGAAACGAAAGGAAAGCGCCGCGCTACAATGCCGCCACTCGCTCACCCACATTTCGCCGGAAAAACCATGTCTAATAACGATACCGATCCGATTGTCGCGATCGCCACCGCGCCCGGGCGTGGGGGTATCGGCGTGATCCGGCTGTCGTTCGGGCGATCGGGCGAAGCGGCGGCGAAGCACGCAATGTTTGCGCTGTGCGGCCAGTTGCTCGACGCGCGACACGCGAGCTATGTACCGTTCATTGATGCACGCGGTGAAGTGATTGATCACGGCATCGCCCTGTATTTCCCCGCGCCGCATTCCTACACCGGCGAACACGTGCTCGAGTTGCAGGGACACGGTGGTCTGATCGTGCTGCAACTGCTGTTACAGCGTGCGGTCGATACCGGTCGTGAATTCGGCGTGCGCCTGGCTGAACCTGGTGAGTTCACACGTCGCGCCTTCCTTAACGACAAGCTCGATCTGGCCCAAGCCGAGGCTGTCGCCGATTTGATCGAGGCGAACACGGAAGCCGCGGCGCGCTCGGCGGGCCGCTCGCTCGATGGCGCTTTCTCGCGTGAAATCCATGCGCTTGTGGAAGACGTGATCACGTTGCGCATACTGGTCGAAGCGACACTCGATTTCCCCGAGGAGGAGATCGATTTCCTGGAAGCCGCCGATGTTCGCGGCAAGCTCGCGCGCATCCGTGCCTTGCTCGAAAAAGTGCTCGCCGACGCTCGTCAGGGGGCGCTGCTGCGCGAGGGGCTGTCGGTTGTGCTCGCGGGGCAACCGAACGTGGGCAAATCGTCGTTGCTGAACGCGTTGGCCGGCGCGGAACTCGCCATCGTGACGCCGATTGCCGGCACAACGCGCGACAAGGTCACGCAGACTATTCAGATTGAAGGCATTCCCCTGCATGTCATCGATACCGCGGGCCTGCGCGAAACGCAGGACGAGGTGGAGCGGATTGGCATTGAGCGGACCTGGGGGGAAATCGGCCGCGCGGATGTCGTGTTGCATCTGCTGGACGCGCGCGAGGCGCTGAGCGCCGACGATACTGCAATCTCGGTGCGTTTTCCGGTGGGCGTGCCGGTCGTGCGCGTGCTGAACAAGGCGGATCTGGCGGGCGTCGAGGCATCGGCGGACACGGCCGGCGATGGCGTGCGCGAAGTACGTTTGTCAGCAAAAACCGGTGATGGAATCGCGTTATTGCGCAGCGAATTGCTCAAGATCGCCGGCTGGCAGGCGGGTGCAGAAAGCATCTATCTGGCACGCGAGCGGCATTTGATCGCGCTGCGCGCGGCGCGGGAACATCTGGCAATTGCGGCGGATCACGCGGACCAGAATTCGCAAGTGCTCGATTTGTTCGCGGAAGAGTTGCAGCTTGCGCAGGATCAACTCAATTCGATCACCGGGGAGTTTAGTTCCGATGACCTGCTGGGCGTGATTTTCAGCCGGTTTTGTATTGGGAAGTAGGCGTCGCATGGCTCGACGTTTGCAGCATTTAAAAGTTGTCATGGACCCCAGGATCGCGCAATTAGCGATAGCTTGAGCTCATGCCTTCATTTCGTTCGCATCTGCGATGGTAGCGAGCTACTTGCCCGGTGCCCGGTGAGTAGCACGCCTCTTGCACCAGAATTTGACTTGAAGGCTATACCACTAGGTGGCATAGTCAATCTTTATAGTCAAACCGGCATGCAATGCAACCACCCGCGCAGCGCGTTTTTAAAACAGCATGGTTCAACAAGGCAGCCAGATCCGCTGGCCATCACTAATGGTGATCTATGCAAGGCCGCGAAACAGTTGATGGACGGCCAAGGCGATGATCTCGGAGGCAATGTCTAGAAGAGGCGACTAGACAGGAACACTAAACGCGGTCTCGTTTTGAACAAGGTGGGCAGGAGATGGATCTTCGTGTTTCTGTTTGCGAAAAGCGACATGGACAACATCGGAGGCATCGATCTGAAGAAGTTCAAGAGGTTCGCCAAGGATTATGGAAGTGGAAGCAAGACATCAGTCGATATCGATGCATTGGTTGATCTGAGGGAACTATTGGAGATTTGCAATGGCTGACAAACGATTCAAGAGCGACGCTTCCGAGGCGATTCACAGCGCCGTGTCCGGCCTGTTTCGCGCGAAGCTTATCGACAAAAAGACGATGCGTGAGTATGACGAGCTGTGTATCGAGGAGCCGCCTCACCTATGAGGCCAAGGACGTTGCACGTATCCGCAAGAGTGCCAATGTTAGCCAGAGTGTCTTCGCTCATTGCTTGAACACGAGTCCTTCGACCGTCAGGCCGTGGGAAGCTGGCGCAAAAAAGCCAAGTGGTCTTGCGGCGTGCCTGCTTCAGGTCGTTCAGAAACACGGCTTGGAGGTGCTTGCGTAATCGAGCGACCCGCGGCCGTCCCCGGAGCTGGAGGGTTTGTTTTGTTTAGACGACCGCCAGCGAGACGCGACGATGAAATTGCTCGCAGCATCTCGCGAGCAGTTCGCCCATCCGGTTGGCAACCATTTCGGTGAAGTCACCAAAATGGTAGCACCTAGCCTAGATCAGGGACGAAGCGAGGCAAGGCGCCGCCAAATCAAGGCGGGTGAACACCACGACTTGATCATCGATAGCGCGCGACTTCACTCACCCCAACCTCAAACCGCCTTCTTCCAAGCCGCCGCAAACACCCCCCATCAACAACGCACCGCCGGTTTTCGATTCACCGTCCGCTGCACGCCAGGCCGCCGAATCGCCCGCCGCGCGACCGAAGCGAGCATTGCATAGGCAAACGCATTCGCTGCCACCAAGCCAACAAACGTCGCCTCCATGATCGCAATCTGCGAAATGCTCGCGACATGCGGATCGATGAACTGCGGCAGGAATGCATAAAGAAAATGATGCTCTTCGGATTAAGCGTGGTTACCGCGTAAGCGTGAGCGACGATCCGCCCTGTCCGCAATTCGGCAGGCGCGCTGAGCGCATCGGTCTCCGTCACCGGTACGCGCCATAAAATGAGATAAGCCGCGCCCACCCATTTCAAGACCATGAACAGTTCGGCCGATGCCGCAAGCAATACGCCGAGCCCGAGCATGGAAGCGGTCATCGACGTGAGGTCGCCCAACGCGACGCCGGCCGTCGTGGTAAGCGCATATTTGCGGCCGTGGCCGAGCGCATAGGACACAACCAGCAGCACGGTCGGCCCGGGAATGGCGGACAAGGATGGCAAAGGCGATTGAACGGCAGCCATTGAGCGAGAGTCATGGGAGCTCCTGTAGGAAAGGTCGATTAATCCATGAAGATCCGCGTCTGACAAGAGGCCGTGTAAAAAAGGCCAGAAGCCGCGACGCGACCCGAAGCGCGCTGCCGCCCCAAAGAAAGGCGCCACGCAGCAAGACCTGACTAGAAACGATTTCATCTGCAGAATCATATTTCCGTACTCGATTACCGCCTTCGGCACAGATTCTGCTTAGTATTAAAAACGGGCTTTGACCAGCGACGAAGCCCGGTAATTTGTAGTGTCTCCTCCCTCATTCGTGAGGTTAATGCCTGGTTCTAGCGAACCGGGCATTTTTTATTGTTTTTCTATTTGCGCCGCATCATTTGGCATTTTTGATGACGGTGCCACGCGCTTAAAACCGCTTAAATACGGAAAGTCCTCCTACGACAATCTGTCTTGTTGCGAACGCACACAAATTGTGCTTGCCTCTTGAAAATTCTCGTCTAAGATAAACGCTGCAGATTAATAACAGCCACTGAATACATAGCTAGATCCCCGCTAAAGAGTTGCATGGAGTCTATAGATGAAAAAGCGCGCCATTGCTGGTTTTGCGATGATCGGCTTATTCGCCGCGATCACCACGGTCCACGGCCAAGACAAGGCGATCCAGCCGCAACAAACGTTCAGTTTCATGCCTAATTCCTTCGGTTGTTTATCGAAGGACAAATTCGATTCCATCGATCAGCATGCCCAGGCGGGCGTGCAGGAGTTCTTCTCGGGATTTCAATGCATGCCGACTCCGGAAAGCGCTCATTTCCGTGTAGTGCAAGTTGTTGGCCATGATGTCGAATTTGTGAATGCTTCAAACAGCGATACACAAGGCTTGTGGACCTCAGGCCGATTTATCAAGCAGTGAATAGCAGTGAATTAATCACATACAGATCACGTGTTAAAAGGATAACGGCGGCGTAAAATCCGTTGTTCGCTTAAAGACGTGATTATCTCGCGGAGTGAATTTATTCTTGCCCGCTGGATGGACTGCACGTCCTCGCGGGGCAGTCTTACGCCGCATTGGCAACGTGATAAGTCACGTCCCAAGCCGCACCCATAAGTCACGTCCCAAGCCGCACCCATTTTCCCCGCAGCCCTCCCCTCCATCAGCTATTCCCCGCAACGAGCGAGCACGTTCGGTATCGTCACGCGTCGAACGTCGTCGAATGTGATTCAGAATGCGTCGGCACGCAGCGGTTCCGCCCGGAACATCCGTTCCGAATTCCCCTTTTTCCGGCCTCTCAAACAGGTTTTCCGGTGTTGCATGGCCCTTAAATCCACAATCTACAAAGCTGAACTGCAAATCGTCGACATGAATCGGCACTACTACGGCGACCACGCGCTGACCATCGCCCGCCATCCGTCCGAAACAGACGACCGGATGATGGTGCGTGTCGCCGCGTTCGCACTATTCGCAAGCGAACGCCTCGAATTCACCAAAGGTCTGTCGGACACCGACGAACCCGATCTCTGGCAAAAGGATCTGACCGGGCAAATCGAAACGTGGATTGAAGTTGGCCAGCCGGAAGAACGGCGCATCGCGAAAGCGAGCGGACGCGCGGATCGGGTGATCGTGATCGCATACGGCGGCCGCACCTCCGAAATCTGGTGGCAGGGCGTCAAGGCGAAGGTCGAACGGATGCAAAACGTCACCGTATGGTCGCTCACCGACTGCGTGGCCGTAGCGCTCGGTGCGTTGGCCGAACGCATCAGCGGCTTCAATGCACCGTGCAGGACGGCGAGGCCTTGCTGGGCAGCGCTACCGTCGATCCGGTTGCTATCGACTGGACGGTTTTCAAGGGAAAACCGCGCTGACTGAATGGCCTGGCGCCGGTCAGGCTTCCGGCGGACCCTTCAGCTCAACAAGATTGCCTTCCAGATCGAAGAAGTACAGCGACGGGCCAAAGTCTTCAGCGCCGTATCGACGGGCTTCTTCCCCCCCAGGCGCACGCCGTTCTCAAGCAGATGCGCACGCAACGCGGCGGAATCGAACAGTTCCACGCGCAGGCACAAATGATCCATGTTGTTGCCCGCGCCCGGGGTACCGCTTTCCGGCCGGTCGATCTTCGCACCCACCGCCAGCAGATCGATCAGCGAGCATCCCGCGCGCATCTGCACCAACCCAAGCTCGCGCTGTTCCTTCTCTACCGGACAGCCCAGCACCGTCTTGTAGAAACCGACCATGGCATCGAGGTTCGCACAGCGAATTACCACGCGATCAATCTAGCGGATGGGTATCTGCATTGCGTTTCCCTTCTTAGCGTATGACGGCCAGTGAATCAGGCTGATTCACCTATAAGCCAGCTTGAAGTTTAGCGAGTGTTGCGAAACAGCACGGTTCTAAAAGCTGCAAAACGTACAGACAAAAAAAGTCCGCTCGCGGAGCGGACTGGACTGGACTGAATCCATAGCAGCAGGATAAAGCTCCGATATTACACAGCCGATAGGGTCGATGCAACACTTATCGTAGTAAAAACCCCTAGGGGGATGTGTCGCATCTGTGCGTCATTTGTCCATGCGTTCACACCCCCGTTACTCAAGGCTGAAATGACAGAGCAAGATCCGGTGAGTACCTATAGACGTCCGCCTCTAAAGTAGTCACGTACCCTTTGCAAACTGAGGATTGTGATGAAAACCGAACACAGTACCGCCACTTTTTCCGACGATGAAACCTGTTGGAACGCCTTGTCGAGCCGCGATTCAAACGCCGACGGCGAGTTCTTCTATGCCGTTCATACGACCGGCGTGTTCTGCCGCTCATCGTGTGCGTCGCGGCAGCCACGGCGTGAAAACGTCGAATTCTTCGATACCCCGCAGCAAGCCGAAGCCGCCGGTTATCGAACGTGCAAGCGGTGTCAGCCGGGCAGTCTGTCGTGCGAGCTGGCCATTGTGGAACGGGCGTGCAAGGTGCTCGACGCCGACCCGCAACAACGCGTCACGCTTGCCGAATTGAGCCGCGCCGTGCATGTCAGCCCATTTCATTTGCAGCGGCTGTTTTCACGTGTGGTCGGCGTGTCGCCGCGGCAATACCAAGCCGCCCGCCGCGCGGATGCTCTACGTGGTGCGCTCCAGCGTGGCGACGACGTAACGCGCGCCATGCACGACGCTGGCTTTGACTCAACATCGCGGATGTATGACGCCGCGCCGGCCGAGTTGGGGATGCGCCGTGTCGACTTATCGACGCAAGGGAGCCGGGTTAGTTGTGCATTTCGCCACTGCCCAGAGGGCGCTCGGGATCGTGCTGGTCGCGGCAACGGCCAAGGGCATCTGCAAGATCGCTTTCGGCGATAACCCAGCCACGCTCGAAGCTGATTTGGCGCAGGAGTTGTCGGACGCTGAACGGATCGAGGATGAGCCACGGCTCACACCGTTTATCGCGCAGATTGACGCCTATCTGCGCGATACGCGAGAGCACTTCGACCTCTGCCGCTCGACATCAGCGCAACGGCATTCCAGCAGCGCGTATGGGATACAGAGGATTCCGTACGGCCAGACGCACAGTTATTCCGATATCGCGGAGACGCTTGGGTCGCCGCGGACGGTGCTGGCGGTGGCGAATGCGTGCGCGTCGAACCCGGTGGCGCTTGCCATTCCTTGTCATCGCGTCGTGCATAAGGATGGCGCGCTGGCGGGGTATCGATGGGGCACCGCACGCAAGGTCGCGTTGTTATCGGCGGAAAAAGAGCATCGGGTGCCAGCGCCGCTCGAAACCGTTGGCGCGGAGGATCTGGGTTGATGGTGCACGGTTGGCTTGCGGGCTTTTAGCATCTGAATCACGCTGGGCGATACGATGCCCGTTAGCGATCCTGATCGCCCGATCCTCCCTGTTTTCGAACGCGTCTAATAAATTGCCACAAAATAAACCTACCCGCATCCAGCTGCCCTACGTCGAACCCTACGATTGGCCCCGCGTGCTGCGATTTTTCGCGGGGCGCGCGACGCTTGGCGTCGAAGCGGTGGAAGACGGTTCGTATCGCCGTGTATTATCGAGTGGCTCGGCGATTCAGGCACGCTCAGCGTGACACGGCACGCCAGCAAACCCCTTGTCTCGTCGCGACGCTGGAGGGGCGCGGCGAGCCTTCATGCGAAAGCGATTGGCGAACATCTGACGCGCATGTTCGATCTTCAGGCCGACGCCCCGGCCATCCGTCGCCCATCTCGGCCGCGATCCGTGGTTCGCACTGCTGACGCGAGCCGTGCCGGGATTGCGCGTACCCGGTGCGTGGTCCGGCTTCGAGCTGGTCGTGTGCGCAATAGTGGGCTAGCAGGTAGGTCAGCGTGAAAGCGGCATCGACCATTGTGGGAAGGCTGTAAGCATCTGATTTGAACCGTTCCCTGCCTGTCGTAGAAGATGCAATTATCGCTACGACGGACACGAGTGACCGACTCTGTCCC
>CALNPU010000055.1 GCA_940588625.1 uncultured Caballeronia sp. | reverse complement strand
ATCTGTCACCCGCCGCCTACGAGCCGAAACCGACGGTGAAAGAACCTATCGGCCTGTCCGAAATAATTTGACCACTACAGAGCTTCTTGAAACCAAGGCGCCAAACGCCAAGAACACTAAAGGCTCCTACCGCGCCCGGAATCTCTTCTACGTCGCCATCTTTCGCCCCATAACGCGGTTAGCCGTTCTTGCCACGCAGACGATGTCGGGTACGGCTTTGACTACGGCTGCTCGTCTATTCCGGGGATAAAAATGTTGAAGAGCTTTCTATTCCGATGTAGGCCTCGATGCAAAGTTTGTGATGGGAGTCCGATCCAATTCGCCTATCTACGCCACAGTGAATTGTTCCGATAGGTATCGAACTTCAACATATCTCCAGCCAGGCACTCATGGAGCCAGATGTGGAGACCCTATCGCAACCATCCCACGCCTGTATCAACGGCAATCACGCCCCTCGCTTTGCCAAGGACGGAAGCCTACGAAGCGCTGCCACAGTTTCCGAAGGGCAGTCCTCTTCCCTTCCGGCAAACCATCCGCCGCCATGAATTGAGGCAGATCTTTCCACTGGCTGAAACCACGATCTACGAAATGGAGCGCCGCGGCGAGTTCCCGCGGCGTTTCAACCTTACCCCGTGCTACGTCGTCTGGGACCTAGACGAAGTGGAAGCGTGGATCGACGCCCGAAAGCAGGCCTGCCGATTCGATGCGAGCGGTCCGGCATTAGGGCCCAACGTACATCAACGGCGGACCTGGCCTGTCAGAAACCAATAGCATCGACGGGTAATGTCCATTGTGGACGGTCGCGACAAAGCATCGTCGCTACAACACGCGGCTTAGACCGTAGTTGACTCCATACCCCACCTAATGCACGATCAGCGACGTGAATTTTCCGTGGACACTGGCCTTCGCGCGTTCGGCTACAAATGCGATCACTCGGTTATGGTTGGTCAGACCCACAAGTCTGTCGTCCCAGACTTCAAGAGCCAAGAGCAGCACTTCGCGAGCAAGCGCCTGATCGATGCGATCTTGCGGACACAAGAATCGTCTATCGACATTTTCAGCGTAAAGGGCCGACTCACGCAGTGCCACTAGGCCGCCCGACTCCGCCATGTCCAGCATCTCCCGGACACGCGTTTCGCCAATGGCAGCGGGCAGTCTTGTTCCAATAACAACGACTTCTTGCAGCGCAATCGCATGCTTCAGTTTGTGGCTGTAGAGGTCAGGTCGTCGCTACGGCGCTTCGTGGGTGCAGTTCGCCCCGGCCGCCTGAATGCAACGATCTCGAGCTTCGCTACCTCCTTGATCGCAAGGATAGCCCAAAAGACTGCTGTAGGAAGCGAGCCGGTCGTGAACAAAGTGTATGCGCGAAGCAGGCTACAGACATGATCGTATCTCCGATCAAACTGGGCTGACGTATCAGGGCCGGAAAAGAGCACGGCACCGATTTCCGTCGCCTCCATGGCGAGCTTGATCTTTCGGTGCGACACGTCATCATCTGGAATCGTGGACGGTAGCTCATAGGGACCCCATACCTTTTGAACAGTGACTCGAAAAACGTCTTAACCATGCGCCGGCCGATTCACAGAGCAGCTCATGGGCGCCAAACCGCAAGATCTAGCCCGCCAGTTTCAATTCACGGTCATCAGCTACCATTTGCGCGTAACGGACAACATCGGCCCGACCGGCATCGTCAGCGTAGTGATGCTTGCCGTCCGCTTCGATGACGATGCGAACCCCTTGCGGTAGCAGCAACAGAAAATCCATTCTGAACCGCAGAAGTGCGTCACTGCCGCGCTCTTTGACTGTGCGTGGGTCCCCCTGCAGCCACCCTCAGATAGAAGCGCAGGCAGATCAGGGACCGCACTGCCGAAGCCACCGTAGAACGCGCTAAAGAGCAAGGCTTGCGGCGGGGAGTTAGACGGCAAGCTTTCGCGGAGCCGTCTGTAAAGACTCTTCTTGGCTGCCTCCGCATCTGCAATCTTCGCCGTCTCGCCCCACCATGACTGCAAGTCGTTCCACAGGAGACCGTCCACGCCGATGGGACGATCATAGACAAGCACCTTGTCGGCATTGGTGACGATTTCGATGTCGTTTTTCACCGCGTCGCGAAACCGAAGATCTGGTTTGACCGATGAAGCGAAGATCAGATTCTTTGGGCGCCCTGTCGCCGCGGTGTGGATTACGACCACGCTGAAGACAGGATAACCGCTATCTGTATCGCTTTCTCTGAGCTCGACGCCACAATTGTGTAGGGGCGCGTTGACTGTTGCGACGAAGCGGCGCAGCGCTGCTTCGTCGGGGCGAACATCGGACGATGCAAGGCTTTCGAGGAAGCGTGCAAAGCGCCCGTTTGAAGCCGTGTATGCGCCCAACTTGTCGAACAGAAATTCGGTGGACCAATCCCCCGGATTCCTATGCACATGTTACTGGACTTCTTGCCGAAGGTTCGTTCTGCCGTTGCCGAACATACCGGCCCCCCGCTCAAACCCATTGCCGCGAACTCCTCGGTAGCAATGTCGATGATGTTGCGTTTGGTTTGTTCCGGGTCGTACTTTCGTTTGATGTCCGGTGCCTTGCTCCGTACCTTGACCGAACGAACCGGCGCTGCGACTTTGCTTGCCTTTTCATCGTTTATTGTGCAGAGCGCCTTAGGGTGGAAAAGATTTTAGCATGGGCATTCGGGCGTTAATCACACGGGAATTCTTCACGCAAACCCTTGTTTCAAGGGGTTTCTCCGGGGTTTCGCTATACTTCCGCAGAATTTTGCAGACCCCGGCTGCACGCCCCCACAAGGACCCGAACGACTCACAAGCAAGCCCTGCCGCACATTGCGTCGGCCTTCAACTCGATGGTCAGGCTAACCCTGATTACATGCGTGATCGCAGGCAGCGCGTACGCCCTATCATTGAACGCCAACGCACAAAACGTACCGGCCCAGCAACCGTTTCCCGCTCAGGCGCTGCCGCCGGGCCATCCCGGAGTGCAGCCGCCGTCACCGCAAAGTCTCGCGGCCGAAGGCGTGCGGACGAGCGTCAACATTGCACGCGGCGCAGCGGATATCTGCAACATCGACCGCAAGAGAATCGATCAGTTCAAGGTGCTGAAGCGCAAGAATTTTCCCGCCGCGCCCGATTTCGACGGCGAGTGGAATCTCGGCTACAAGGAAGCGCAATCGACCGTTGATCGCTTCACCGCAATGAAAACCAATAATCCCACCGAGTATGCAAAAGAGATCGGCGCGGCGTATCCGGCGCTGACCCAGGGTATCGATGACTTGACGAAGTGACGCTGCGAGGGCTTAGCCGGATGCGCCGTAATGAGCGCGCTTTTCGGCATACATGACGGCGTCGGTGCGTTGCAGCATGACCTTCCAGCCGCTCGCCGTCCTGCGCAGTGGTCGCCCCCATCGCAAAACTCAAGGGCATACCCAAGTAGAACTGGTTATTTACCTCCAGCAGTTTTTCGATCACCGCAGCGCCGCCATGTTCGTCCACGCCGGGCAGGAGCAGCACGAACTCGTCGCCGCCAATGCGCGCGGCGTGGCTTGGCTTTTCCACCGCCTTGCCGAGTACTTTGCCCGCGCGCCGCAATAACGCGTCGCCGGCCACATGGCCGAGTTGATCGTTGACGGCCTTGAGACCATTCAAATCAACGGCCACCACGGTCACCGGGAACGGTCCTTGCGCTCAAGCCGGTTCATTTCATCGATGTAGAACGAACGGTTCTTGAGCTTCGTCAGCGCGTCATGCTTGCCGAGAAACTCCAGGTACGCCTCCGCCTTCTTGCGCGCGGGTAATGTCGGTGAGCGCGACAAGAGCGAGATCCCAGTCGGCTTTGTGACCGGGAAACACCGAGAATTGCAGATGAACATGCAACTGCTGCCCTTCCAGCGAATAGTTGACCACCTCGCGCTGATGGAAAAGCCGGTTCTCCCATAGATCGATGAGCTGCTCCTGGAAATGGCCCACCATCTCGTCGCAGAAGACGGTGCCGAGATTGCTCTTACAATATGGTCGACATCCTTCGCGCCGAACAGCGTGAGTGTGCGCTGGTTGACCTTGATCAGCCGGATACTCGACGAGCATTTGGCAACCCGCGCCAGGTCCTCAAGTAGAAAAGCGCGTAAATCGGCAATGCCTTGCGCGCGCCAGCCTTCGAATATCTCGCGCACGGCGCTGAAATCCTCGAGCCACAGCGAGACGGGCGCGAGGTCGAACATATCGGCATCATCGGCCGGTGCGTTCGATGCCGTCGCCACACTCTGCAAAACGCGCCCCTGGTTGTTCGGCATGTCCATCCTTTTCCGAGGATCTAGCTTGATATGGTCCGGTTCCGCCATTTTATGCGCAGACGTGGCGGAAAAAAGCTGAACGAAATACCGCGGGCGACACACTCGCGGCAGCGTTGAGCAACAATGGATGGACTTCAGGCATGTTTGCTGCACGAAGGCGCTGAACGGCCGCAGGCCATGCGGCCTCCACACGCCCGCGCGAACGGACTGAACGCGGCCAGGCGCCGGAGTTTCAAACCCGTCAAACCCCGCCGGGGTATCACCCCCCCGTCAAACCCGTCAAAGGAGACACCCTTCCATGGCTGACTTTCGCATCTGGTCCGATGAATTCGCGGCCAACGGACATCTCACGAAGACTCACGAGTTCGATCAGCAAGCATTCGGCGTAGACGGCAAAAACATCTCGCCCGCGCTGCAATGGGATGGCGTGCGGCCCGAGGCCAAGAGCCTCGCCCTCACCGTCTACGACCCCAACGCGCCCACCGGCAGCGGCTTCTGGCACTGGATCGTGGTGAACATTCCGGTGGCACGTGCTCGCTACCGCAAAACGCCGGCAAGGCTGACGGCAGCCTGCTGCCCGCCGGCGCGCTGCAAATGCGCAACGACTACGGCACCGTCAGCTTCGGTGGCCCGCGTCATCGCAGCGGCGATGGTCAGCCTGACGCGCATTTCGCGTAGCGAGACGCCCGCGACCGCCTGAAGCTATCGCATCCGCTTCTGTCATCCAGCCCTGCATTACAGCCTTGTAGGCACACCCTTTGCTAAATTGAACGAGCATGGCCCCGCACCCGGGGCTACTTCGTTCAACACACCAAGGAGCTTATTTCATGGCTGATTCCCTCAACGGTTACAAGGTCGCGATCCTCGCTGCCGATGGCTTCGAACAAGCAGAGCTCGTCGAACCGCAAAAGGCGCTGGAAACAGCCGGCGCGCAAGTCCACGCGATCTCGCAAAAGCCGGGGCAAATCCAGGGTTTCGTGCACACCGACAAAAGGCAGCAAGGTCAAGGTCGACGCCACGTTCGATCAGACCCGCGCATCAGATTACGACGCACTCGTGCTGCCGGGCGACGTGGTCAACGGGGACGCAATCCGTGTTGACGCGAAGGCGCAGAGCATCGTGAAGCAGTTCGACAAGGGCGGCAAACCCATCGCAGTGATCTGTCATGGCGGCTGGCTGCCGATCTCGGCGAGCATTGTGTCGGGCTGCACGCTGACGAGCTGGCCGACGTCTCAGGACGACATCCGCAATGCCCGCGGCACGTGGGTCGATGAAGAAGTGCATTGCGATTGCAATCTGATCACGAGCTGCAAGCCCGACGATCTCCCCGCGTTCAACAAAGTCATTATTGAAGCGCTCAGCGAGCAGAAGAAAGCGGCCTGAGTGCCGGGTTTTCGATTGATTGGCCAGGGAGAGCCGAATGACAAAATCGATACCGGCAAAGACTCGCCAAAGCGTGAACGCTTTGCATCCGGAGACAACACTGCGATGGCCACGCCACGCCACGCCACGCCACGCCGCGGCGGCGGCGCGATCGCGGCGCTGATGTTGGCCGTCAGTCTTGTGTCGATGAACGCAAGCGCGCAAAACGCCAATGCCGTGGCACCGGCACGGGCGGGGTCGGAGGGCGCGGCAACGCCTGCGCCGACAGCACCCTCCGACGCGCCCCAAGCCAAATTGTCACCTGCGGATCAACAGTTCGTGCAGGACGCAGGCACTGCGGGCGCCACGGAAATTACAGCAAGCAAGCTGGCGCTGACCAACTCCTCGGACGCGCAGGTCAAGAGCTTCGCGCAACGCATGATCGCGGATCACGCCCGGCTCGCGCGCAACCTCGATATTGTTGCAACGCGGCAAGGCCTTACCGCGGTTCCAGGCGCGGATGCGTCCGTGACAGGAAGTCTGGAGTCGCTGCATGGCGCGGACTTCGACAAGGCTTACATCGCACAAGTGGCCGTGGACGGGCATCGAAAGGCAGTTGCGGTGTTCAGCACCGACAGTCGCGACGGTAACAACGCGCAACTCAAGAATCTTGCCACCTACGCGCTGCCGATTATCAAGCATCACTACGCAATGGCGCAGCAACTCGCCAGGCTCAAGGGGGCGACATCATGACAGCCTCCTCGGCTGCGCTCACCCCCTCATCCTTTCTGCAACCCCGGCCGGCCTACGAGGACTCGACCATGCACATCCGGTTTTCCGACGACACGCCCACCTACGACGGCGACGATCTGGCGCTTCATTTCACTGCGCTGATCGACGCCCAGCCGGTTGTGTGTTCCATCACCGCTGAAGCGCCCGAGGATTATTTCGGCACCGCTTCCGCATGGGAAAACGATCTGCTCCCGGCGTTCGAACTGGGCCGCGCAAGAATCCGCGCGGTGTGTGCGGAAGCGCTTGACAGCAATGGCGGAGAGAGCGTTGTATTACGTAGTGGATTGTTCCGCGTGGCGGGCATGGAACCGGAGTGAGCGCGCGCTTCGTTCGTCATGGTTCATCGACGCGTTTCATTGAAACAAACGCTTCCTGGAGGTCCTCATTTCCCTGATCATTGCAGAACGGTTTCAAACCTTTCCCAAAGCAGAAGCCGCCGCCCAGCACCTGTTCGCGAACGGGTTTGTCGAAGAAGACGTCACGCTCTTTTTATGTCGCCCCGAGCGGCCAGCACGCACGGCTCGAGACGAGCGGCGACCACCACGCCGACGCAAGCGCCGAGGACACATCGAAGGGAGCAGGCAAAGGTGTCACGATTGGCGCGGTGCTCGGCGCGATTGTCGGTGCAGACATTTTCGTGTTGACCAAGGCGCTTGGCTTGCCGCGGTGCTTGCTGCCGGCACAGGCGCTTATGTCGGGTCGCTGATCGGTGCCATGTCGCATGCGCGTTCCGGCAAACGCGAGCCCGCCCAGTGGACTAGCGCAGAGAATCACAGGTCGGCCAACGCCATTGACGCGAGGCATTCTGGCGTTGTCGTAGCAGTGCATGTCGGCCCGGAATTGCAGGCACAGGCAGCAGCCATTCTTCGTGACGCGGGCGGCATAGAAGTCGAACGTGCATCGGGCCAATGGCGCAATGGCCGCTGGGCCGACTTCGATCCGGTCAAGCCGCCGGAACCGGTGCGTGAGTTCGCCGAACCGCGTGCTTGAGGTGGTGCATAAGGTGGTGTGGTGGGTGAGGTCAGGTGATTCAAGCCGCCTCCCGGGCGGCCTGAATCACTTTTCACGCAAAGCACGTGCTATAATTAGTAATTTCCTTCAAGTCGATGCGTGACCATGAAGCGCGGCTTGTTTGTACAGATTCGCGGCATCAGCCCGGTCGGTCAGGCGGTACGGGCATGACCGTTGCGACTCCTCTGTGGACCGCGATGCAAGGATTCAGAGGTCCGCGGGTTATCTTCGATTACTCACAGGAGGTTCATATGAGCACAAACGTCGTATCGGTACTGAACGATCTGGTTGAAACGTCGAAGGACGGCGAAAAGAGCTTCCGGAAGGCCGCAGAAGACACCAAGAACACGACCCTGAAGCGACTCTTCACAGACCGCGCTGAGGACTGTGCGCGGGGTGCACACGAGTTGCAGGATGTGGTCGTGCGATTGGGCGGAAAGCCGCAGACCGGCGGCACAGTCAGCGGAGCGTTGCATCGCGGCTGGGCGGACATCAAGTCGGCGGTGACCCATCGTACCGATCACGCAATCCTTGAGGAATGCGAGCGCGGTGAAGACGTCGCGAAGAAAAACTATCGTGAAGCTCTGGACAAGGAACTACCGGCGGATGTGCGCGCGATTGTTGAGCACCAATACCAGGGCGTAATCGAAAATCACGACTGTATTCGCAATCTGCGGGACCAATACGCCATAGCCAAGCCGTAGTTATTGGTCGTATGCCACCATCGAGCCGCTGCGTTGAAATCCGCAGTGGTTTTTTTGTTGGAGCGCATATTCACATACCGATTCGTTATACGTAGTAAATTCTCGCATAACCAACCCGTCACCCAATGCAAGCACGTGTCTGACCACCATGCTCGTGCGTAAAAAAACCGCCGGCTGTCTCAGCCGGTGGGTCCTGTTACACCAACACCTGCGTGCATAACGAAATTCACTGCGGCGAGCCCTTGTCGTTGGTACCCGTTGCCGATGCCGCCGCGCCCCTGGCATGCATCGCCTTGTTCTGCTTGTGCAGGGTCATCCCATGCGTGCCCTTCTTGCTCATGCCCATGCTCCCGGAAGCCGCCGTCCCGCCTTCGGTGAGCGCCACCGTAGCACCGGCGTGTCCACTTACTTCACTCGCTCCCGCGCCCCCGCCGTTGGCCCACCAGAAGAGCTGCCTGCGGATTGGGCCAACAACCGGGCCTGAGAGTGCGAGAGACAGCGCACCGAGCACAGCAATATTTTTCGTTCGAGTCATGGAAATCTCCTTTTCCTTAGGATCTGGTCAGTCGATAATTGACTCGAGACCAGAGCGGTTACGAGTGATGGACTAAATAGGCATTAAGCCAATTCGTACTTCTTATTAATTACTTTGTACAGCGGGTTGGTCGGCAACCAGACAAAAACAAAACGAGCAGCGAGCACGCTGCCCGTTTTTCTACAACACTTACTCTACGATCTTCAGGTGATTGCGCACCGACGCCACGCTGTCCACCTTCGATACCACGTCTTCCGCGCCGCTCTTGTCTTCAGCCGACGGCACCGTACCCGTCAGCGACACCACGCCTGCACGCGTCTTCACATGGATATGCGTCGACTTTACGTTCTTCGCGCCCAGCAATTCCGCCTTGACCTTGGTCGTGATTGCCGTGTCATCGACCTTTGTGCCAATTGACGTGGAGGCGCTTGTCGACGTTGTGGCGGTTTATGCACTGACGTTGAGTGCAAACACGACAGACGCGATACTGCCGGCTGCCTTCAGGATTTGGGTCGATTTCATCGTTACTTTCCTTCTACCTTCTATATAGAGTGATTTAAAAAAACTGCGGCGTTACCGCTGTCTTATTTGAGCGCCGGCCGCCTCGTACGGCCGCAGCATCTTTGCTGCAAAGCCCTGCTCGTTTTTATACCGGCAGCGCCAAAACGCTATGAGTAGTGACCGGTCATACGCAATCAGCGTGCCGCATCGTCCGCTGCAATCGGCAAATGTAAGCCGAAAGAGCGTTGAGACCGTGCGCGGCAACGCTTACCCGCTTTTTTGTCGATGCGATCTTTATTCATGGAGGAGGACTTGGCCTGACTCTTCATACCCGCAGTGCTTTTGCCTGTGCGCGTGTAAAAAGTGCGCGCATTTGTCCGTCGATCAAACGCCTGGGCATGCCGCCAGCGAACGAAAATCGTATTGAAATCTAGTGTTCACGCGCTCTGCAGCGTGCATGGCATGACTGTTGCTTTTTAAAGAACCCACAAAAGTCCCAACATTGAGGAACAACACGCAATGCCACCTTCCCTCGAACTACGCACCAAGCAAAGTCTTGCGCTCACGCCGTGCCTTCAGCAATCGGTCCGTCTGCTGCAACTTTCATCGCTCGAGTTTCAGCAGGAATTGCGCAACGCGCTTGATACGAACCCCTTCCTCGAATACGACGAGACGCAAGCGGAAGACAAAGCGCTCTCTAACGACAACGGCAACTCGATGGGCGACACGCCTGCGGCCAGCGATCAGACCGCGCCCGTTGATGCTCCTATGAGCACCGAGAGCAACACCGACACATCTGACAGCAGCGACTCGTCGTCGCATGAGGATTCGATGAACGAGTTCTCGTCCGACCCGTTCGGTCGGACATCGACGCGCAATAACGGCGATGGCGAAGGCTCGGACCAGGCCGACTGGGTTCGCATTGAACCCTCGCTACATGAAACGCTGCACGACACGCTGCGGCTCTATCCCATCAATGATCGCGACCGGGCAGTGGCGCAGCTCATCATCGAAGCACTCGATGACGACGGGTATCTACGTCAGGATCTGCAGGAACTGTCGGAGCTTGTAGATATCGAGCCGGCGCTGTCAGAAGAAGAGTTGAGTATTGCGTTGAAGCTCGTGCAATCGCTCGACAAGCCCGGCGTGGGGGTGCGCAACCTGTCCGAATGTTTGTCGCTGCAACTCGACGCGCTGGACCCCGAAACGCCGGGACGCGAAGTCGCACTCGAGATCGTCACACATCATCTCGAGCGGCTTGCGCGACGCGAGCAAGCCGAGTTGCAAAAGAAGATCGGCTGCAGCGCGGAAGAACTGCGCATTGCCTGCGCGCTTGTGCGCAAGCCCGACCCGAAGCCGGGCGCGAACTATGGCGCGGCGGAAGACAACTATGTGGTCCCGACGTGATCGTGCGCCAGGTCAAGAAGAACTAGGTCGTGACGATCAACCCGACCGTGCTGCCCCGCGCCCGCATTCATCGCATGTACGCCGAGTTGTTCGCGCAGTCGGCGGGCACGAGCCGCTCGCCGCTTGCTCAGCAACGCTTACGACGATCCAGCGCGTGGCGGAATGCATCGTCTCGCATCAGAAAGCGTTTTTCGCTACGGTGAAATCGCGCTGAAGCCGCTGGTACTGCGCGATGTCGCCGACGAACTCGAACTCCACGAGTCGACCATTTCCCGCGCACGGGCAACAAGTACATGTCCACGCCACGAGGCATTTTCGAGTTCAAGCACTTTTTCCCGCGCGAACTGAACACCGAAAGCGGTGGCACATGCTCGGCCGCTGCCGTGCGCGCCTTGCTGAAGGAAATAATCGCAAAGGAGAGCAGCACAGACCCGCTGTCCGACGTGAGCCTCGCGAAGATGCTTGCAGATCAGGGCGTAATTGTGGCGCGCCGGACAGTGGCGAAGTATCGCCTTTGATGAAGGTGCCGCCGGCGGAACTGCGTCGCGGTTGAAGTAAAAAAGTCCCGCTTCACAGCCTGTAAAAACAAAAAACGCCCTCGGAAAACTTCCGGGGGCGTTTTTATCGCCAGCCGGAGACTCTTTGCGTGCGTCTGGGCGCGACCATTGCCGATACCTCCGCGCCCAGCAGGAAGACCGCCGCCGAGTAGTACAGCCACATCAGGATGATCGCAAGCGACCCTGCCGCACCGAAGGTGTATTCGCCTCGCCGTGCCCGCGTGCTGCAGATAGAACGCAAAGAGCCGTTTCCCCCTTCGAACAGCACCTCCGCGGTCAATGCGCCGAGCGCGGCATCACGCCATTGCATGCGCGCGCTTGGCAAAAATTTAAGCAACGCTGCGAAAGCGAGCACCATCAGCAGCAGGGAAATGGCGCGCTGCGCTACCGCCGCGATCAGGAAGGACGGACCCCGCTCGTGCCCAGCACCCATGACCGACCAGGACTACGAGGGCGTTGAGCACGAGCAACGCGACAATTAGCAAGGCCGCGCCCAGGACAAACGCGAAGGAAATCGCCCGGACTCGCAGAATCGCGATGATGCTGGCGCGAGTGCCGGTGATGGGCGTGGGCCAGATGACGTTGAGCGCGGTGTAAAGCGATGAAAAGATCGCCGACGCCCCGACCAGCACGCCCACCCCAGATTGCAGTGCGCGTGGCTATGTCCGCATGCCAGGCGTTGGCAATGATCGCTCCCAGGCCGTGCGCGGCGTCGGCGCCAGGGAGAAAGCCGCAAAAAATGCGATTGCCGCCGAAAACATCGCGCCGTGGTCCTGTGACCATTGGATGATCGGGTCCTGTATCCAGGACCAGAAGGACTTTAGTCTTTGGTCTTTTGCTGCTGTGTTCAAGGCTTGGCGCTCTTGCAAATATCGCTTCCGCGATGGTAGCGCGAATTTGAGGTTTGGCTGTGGCTGTTGGATTGGCGGGGATTCCGGTCAATTTATTTAGTATTTCTTATTATTTTATGCAAACAGCCCCGTGTCGTTTTATCAGCGCGGGACTGGATTCGTCTTACGTTTTTAGCTCTGCGTTTAGCTCGACACTCGCGCCGGGCGTTTCGCCTCCGTCACTTGCTGCACCGCTTTCTGCGTGACCGACGCGGCCGTTGCCACGCTGCGCAAATCGCTCAGGAACGAGTCGCGCCACACTGACAGATTGTTCTCACGCAGCGGCGCCATCATGTCCGTATAACGCGCCTGCCGCTCGGCGAGAGGCATGGACAACGCCCGCTCCAATGCCTCGGACATCTGCGACAGGTCGAACGGATTGACGACCAGCGCGCCCGGCAGCTGATCCGCCGCGCCGGCAAACTGCGACAGCACCAGCGCCCCCGGATCGGCCGGATCCTGGGACGCCACATATTCCTTCGCCACGAGGTTCATCCCGTCGCGCAAGGGCGTCACGTACCCAACCTGCGACAACCGGAACAAGGCCATCAGCAAACTGCGATCGTACTTGCGGTTGAGATACTGGATCGGTGTCCAGTCAAGCTGGGCAAAACGGCCGTTGATGCGTCCAGCCTCCCCTTCCAGGTTCTGCCGGATGCGCTGGTACGTCTGCACGTCGGAACGCGTTGGCGGTGCGATTTGCACCATCGACACCCGCCCGTGCCACCCCGGCGCGTGCAGCAGCAACCGTTCGAATGCCTGGAAACGCTTGACAAGCCCCTTCGAATAATCGAGCCGGTCCACGCTCATGATCAGCTTGCGACCGCGCAAACTGTCGCGCAGGCTCTTCACCGGCTTGCGATTCGAAAATTGCTCGGCGGCCTTTGCAATGGCCTCCGGATAAATGCCGATCGGATAGGCCCCGACCTTCAACATGCGCCCGTAGGCCTGCAGCATCCCGTCTTCGCTGAGATGCCCCAACTGCCCGCGCTCGATGTAATCGACAAACGACTGCTTGTCCGCCTCGGTCTGTAAACCGACTATGTCGTAACTGCACATCGCCTTGATCAGCTCCTCGTGCGGCGGCACCGTACGCAGGATCTCAGGCACCGGAAACGGGATATGCAGGAAAAACCCGATGGGATTCGTGATGCCCGCCGCCCGGCATTCCTGCGCGAACGGAAGCAAGTGATAGTCGTGCACCCAGATGATGTCGTCGGGTTCGAGCAGCGGCTTGAGCTGTTTAGCCAGCGCCTCGTTGACCCGTGCGTAGCCGGCATATTCCTCATGATCGAACCGTGACAGGTCGTTGCGGTAGTGAAATGTCGGCCACAACGTCGCGTTGGAAAAGCCGCGGTAGTACTGGTCGTAATCGCGCCGGGTGAGCCCGACAGTCGCATACGTCACGTTGCCACGCTTCTCGATGACCGGCGCCGAGGCCTCACCCACAATCTCGCCGCTCCAGCCGAACCACACACCACCTGTCTCCTTTAACGCGTCCAGAACTCCGATCACCAAACCGCCTGCGGCAGGTTTGCCTTCCTGTATCGGCGCGACGCGATTCGATACCACGATCAATCTGCTCATTACTGCTTTACCTCATCAGTTGTCGTTGCTCGTTCGAATTGACCGACATAGCAATGCAAGACACGTGCCTTTTTTACAATCTGGAAAATAAAAATTGTGTATAAATGTGACAAGCGAACGAAAACACGCAACAATAACGCGCCACGCAGAAGATTTTTATGGTGGCGTGCATCGCACAATCCTGCTGCTTCAGGCCCGATTCAGGCGTCTTGCTCGGACCCGAGAGCCGCTCTGATAGTCGATTCCTTCCGGATGCCACCCTGGTTATGGTCGCCGTCCGGTGGCACGCGGGGGCTGCCCGGCTGGATCATGCGACGGCGGCAAGGCGTCTGGATTGGCCGGATCGGTTGGAACAGCAACGTCGGGTGGGATCATTTTGGCTGGATTGGGCCGCGGCTCACGCTTCGACGAATGGCCTGCTGAACGACGGAGTGCGGGATGCCTCCAGAAAAGAAGACCGTCGGAGAAGGGTTCGGTGGCGAATTACCAACAAAATCCCGCAGAAACGACCGGACTCAATGCTTAAACCCAGTCATTCTTGCCTAGTGCGTTGTAATGCCTACAGCGATGATGAAATATGTTCAAAGCCTCCGCTAACGAGCAGTTTCAATGCAGCATTCCTGGGACGTGCGGCGTTTCGTTCGGCCCCGGAGGTGAATCGCTGATCGGCTGACTCGGCAATGACGGCGGCTCGCGCGTCGGGTCGGAAATCGTGTCTGGAGGTTCTTGCGGCGACGGTGGTTGCGGCATATCGGGATTGAATGGCGGGTCGAGCGGCTGCGGTGTCTGAGCGTGGACTGGCGTAAAGTACGCGGGCCACACAACACGCGGCACATGCAGTACGTTCTGGGATTGGCGTTGATGCGAGACGAGATCGGTCATGGCAAGCTCCCTGGATCTTTTATGAATGACACTCGTTCGGATCGAGCGCAGCGGCCAATCTGGCCAAGGACTTTCTAGCCGGGCTCTATGCCGGCGAGGTAGCGCATCGCCAGCGAGCCAGGCCATTGCGTCATAGCAAAGGCCATGCCCTAGGTTCAAGTCCCTCTCATTCAACCCATGGGCCTTAAAACATTATCGGCGCTGCATTCGCGCGCACCAACGCAAATCGCCCGTCCAAAGCGGACATCTTTCGAAGTCCCAATGACACGGGCGTCTCACTTCATCCACTACAGGTTGCCGGCAATTACATCAGCGATTACATTGACAAGAAACCAAACGCTAACGCTCAGGGGCGACCCGCGTTTGCATCGCCTACCTCGCTAGCTTCGCTTATCGCCGCCTTGTTCGCTGCGTCCTCGCCGTACTCGACCAGCCGGTTGTACAGCGTCTTCAGGCTGATCCCGAGAATCTCCGCCGCTCGTGTCTTCACGCCGCCGCACTGTTCAAGCGTGGCGAGGATCAACTGGCGATCCGCTTCGGCGAGCGACGTGCCGAACGCGATGGTGACGGCTGTTCCCGCCGATGGCTTCGCCAGCGAGATCTGCAGCGGCACGGTAGCGGTACTGTCCGACTCTGCGCCCGACATGATGTACGCGCGCTGCACGTAGTTCTTGAGCTCTCGCACGTTACCCGGCCACGGGTACGACGCGAGCACGTCGCGCACCGAAGGCGGAAACGTCTTCTTGGTGTTGTAGCGGGAATTGAGTTCGTCGAGGAACGCCTGGCCCAGCAATTCGACGTCCGTGCCGCGATCACGCAGGGGCGGCAGGTTGATCGGGAACACGTTGAGCCGGTGATACAAGTCGAGCCGCAACTTGCCTTCGAGTACCGCCTGCTCCGGGTCGCGATTAGTCGCGGCGATCAGGCGTACATCCGTCTCGAGTTCTTTCGTTGTACCCACTCGCATGAACATGCCGGTCTCGAGCACGCGCAGGAGTTTCACCTGCAATTCGATCGGCATCTCAGTGATTTCATCGAGGAACAGTGTGCCGCCGTTCGCGCGTTCGAAGTACCCCTTGTGCTGACGATCCGCGCCGGTGAACGAACCGCGCTCATGCCCGAACATCTCGGACTCGATCAGGTTCGGCGAAATTGCTCCGCAGTTCAGCGCAATAAACAAATGTTTGCGGCGCAGGCTCAACTCATGAAGCGTCTGCGCCGCGACTTCCTTGCCCGTACCCGATTCACCGATCAGCAGGACTGAAGCCGCCGTGGGCGCTACCCGGCCGATCTGGTCGTAGACCGTTTGCATCGCGGGCGAATTGCCGAGCATTAGGCCAAAGCGGCCCATGCGGCGCAGCTCGCCACGCAACGTGCCAATCTCCGCTTTGAGGTCGCCGGGACGCGGCAGACGGCTCAGGATCGCCTTCACGCGTTGCATGTTGATGGGTTTGACGAGGTAATCCGTCGCACCCATCTTGAGCGCGCTGACCGCGGACTCCACCGTGGCATGTCCGGTGATGACGATGATTTCCACGCCGGATCGGGGATCGAGATCCTCGAACAGGTCCACGCCCGAACCATCGGGCAACTTGAGATCGGTGAATACGACGTCCGGCGTCTGGCGCACAAGCTGAATCCGCGCTTCGCGCAGATCGCCCGCCGTAGCTGTCGTCAGTCCGTCTTCGCCGATGATCGCGGCGAGTGCCTCGCGGGTACTGGGATCGTCATCGACAATCAATACGTGTGGCATGCGTCTCGAATTTCTCCAAAGCGTTGAGGGCCACACGGCGCAGAAAGCGTCGTGGAGGTCTCTGGGACGGTGCTTATAAGAGAAGAGCAGTACGCCGCCAGGCCGAATGCGCACTGAGAGAAACTCAAGTACGCCGAAAGATGAAAGTCTTTCCAGTTTCGCGAATGGCGCCTGACTGCATCGCGCAATTATTGCCATATAGCGAACTTATTAGTATGAGTTAGTCGATTATAAGGCTTTATCAAGATGAAACGCACGCCGGGGCGTGCGTTTCGAATAGTCCACTCACCTCATGACCCAGGCCTACGGTTAGAGTGCCAAGCGCGCAGATGATCAGGCAGATGCGTGCCTGTATCAGCTATGCGGAAAATGCCATGCTTCCGGTGTGCCGCCGAGCGCGCCATTGCCCAAGCTGTTCGACGGCTTGACCGGCGCCGCAGGCGTAGCACTTGAAGCGCTGGCCGGCGTGACGACCTTGCCGCCCTCGCCTTCCCAACGATGTAGTTCACGTGCACCGCGTTTTGCAGCATCGCACTGCGCTTGCGCCCATCGCCAGGCAAGAACGCTGCCTATGGCGAACAACGCACCGAACATGCCGAGTTTGGGTCGTGCCATTGTGTTTTCTCCGTTTATCGCGGTTAGAACGGTTGGAGTCGTTAAAGCGGTAGAGAGCGCTTACGACGGTCAGGCGGTTATCGCGAAACCAATATGCCGGCCAGAAAGCCGATGCCCACAGTGATGCCCAGCGCCTGCCACGGGTTGTCGCGCGTGTATTGCGTGGTACCGTCGAGGCTCGTGCGATACCGCTGCTGCGCACTGGACTGCGCTGTTTCAAGCGCATTGCGCGCTGCATCAACATGGTCCCGCAGGCGCGTGCGCAGCGCGTCAACCCCTTCGGCGGGCAACAACCCACTGATGAGCCGGACGAGTTCTTCCGAATCGTTTAGTAAGATCTTGATGTCTTCGATGATTTTTTGCTTGCCCAGCGACATCTGGGCTGTGGTTTGACTCATATTATGAAACCCCTTGCCATTAACGTGATCAACGTCACTGACGTCGAATACCTCTGATGAATGTGCCGTCGTGAGCGCTCGCATCATGATGCCCGGGTATCCAGTGGCGCCTGATGTTCCGAACGCCGCAGCCGCATTGCGCGGAGCATGGCGCCAAGTACAAGCACGCCACCGAGCGCTGCGAACACCGCACTGGTAATGCTCGCTGCCCGCGTCAGCGTCGGCGTGCCGGCAGCGCACGCCTCACCATGCACATCAGCGCAGTCACCAGCGCGACGGCGGACCAGCGATAAAGGTTGATCGGTTCGGCCGCCACGAGTTCCGGCCGTCCGGCCGTGCGCTGCGCTGCGGCACTCGAGCCCGGTGGACAGGACGCTCGCGCTGTTGCACGGGAATGTCGAAATGAAGGGACTCTTCCATGGCTTGGTGCCGGAAACCGGCCTTTCAATTGCGGATGCCACCCATAGAGGCAGGTTTCGTTCCATCCCGGTCAAAGCGCATACAGTGGTGACATTGGCCCTCCGTTCGTGTGCAAGCGAACCTTCTGGAAGACACGTCTGACGCGTAACAATTACGTCTGCCGTCAGTAATTTCTAGACGATATCGGTGGAGCTTTCCGGCTTGTCGCCGGCGTTTTCAATTCGTATGCAGATTCGTGGATGCAATTACGCGACAAAGGAAAAAGAAGGGCAAAGCCCACGCCAAGCACATTACCGCTGGGTCGTTACGGATGGTTAAATACGGCTTATGAGATAAGCCGCATGCACGCACCGGCCCCCGAAATAACGGGACAGGTGCCCGTCGAACGATGCTCTCCCACTCGAGCGGCAGTCAAACCGGCCTGCCATCCGACTGGCGGTGACCGCCTCGACCTTGCGGCGGCGCCTTGTCTTCCGTCAGCGGCGAAGCTGTCGACCGAACAACATTTGCAGGACAAAAGACTCATGGCGTCAATCGATCTGGACTCGCCGGCCGTCGCCTCTGGCGACACGCCATCGCAAAAAAAACGCAACGCGGGTGAAATTGCCGGGCTGAAATCGTATGGACTTCTGTACGGCTCATCGCCCGTGATGATGGAGTTGTACTCACAAATCGAACGCGTAGCCGCAACCGATGCCACCGCGTTGATCATCGGTGAATCGGGGACGGGCAAGGAACTGATTGCACGCACGATCCACGACCAGAGCGCCCGTCGCGAAGCCCCGTTCGTCGCTGTGAATTGCGGCGCGATCCCCGATAACCTTATTGAACCCGAACTCTTCGGCCACGAGAAAGGCAGCTTCACAGGCGCCGTGCAGGGACGCCTCGGATACTTCGAGCATGCGAACGGCGGCACGCTGTTCCTCGACGAGGTGACCGAGATGTCGCCGGTTAGACAGCTCAAGCTGCTGCGTGCGCTGGAAACAGGAACATTCTTTCGTGTGGGCGGCAATGACCTGATTCACTCCGATGTTCGCGTGATTGCGGCGACCAATCGTGATCCTATCGTCGCGGTCAAGGAGAAAGGCTTGCGAGAGGACCTGATGTATCGGCTCGCCGTGTTTCCCCTGCGCGCACCGCCTCTGCGTGAACGCGATACCGACCGCGAATTTCTCGCGCAGCACTTCCTCTCGGAGATGAACGCGCAAGAAGGCACGAACAAGTCGTTCAGCAAACGGGCACTCGACATGCTGCGCACGTACTCATGGCCGGGCAATGTGCGCGAGTTGAAGAACATCGTGTATCGCGCGTTCATCCTGGCTGAGAAGACGGTGGAGATCGCACATCCTCACCTAGCATCACGGGTTAAAAAGCCGGTCACGCAAGGCGATGCGATGAATGTGTGGGTCGGCACGCCACTCGCCGATGCGCAGAAACAGATCATCCTCGGCACGCTCAAGCATTGCGGAGGAGACAAACGCCGCGCCGCCAAGGCGCTCAGTGTGAGCCTCAAGACGCTGTACAACCGCCTCGGCATGTACGAGAACGAAGGCGGCGATGCGGATTCATCGACGTCGGCAGGCGCGGAAAGCTAAGTCACAAACAAGTCGACGAGTCCTGATTCGACTCATCGACTTATCCCCCCAGCGACTCGCTCATCAGCGATGAGCGTCACGGTAGTTTTTCATTTTCCGCACTACGTTCCCCGCATTTGCAATTTCTTGCAAATTTCTTTGCCCCTCATCTCTCTGCGTCCTTCAAAATGCGCGGGCGTTCCGATTGCTTAGTGTTCCTTCAGTGCAGCACGGCAAGCCGGTTGTGGTTATCGAAAGAATAAGGAAAGGCGAGGAAAGGTAGAGCACTATGCAGAAAACGATTCACCCGCGTCCCTCCCACGCCGTTGCACTGACAACGCTCCTGATTGGAGCACTCGCATGCGCCACCCTCTCAGGGTGTAGCTCCTTATATACCGAGACCGCCGTGGCAAGCGCCGGTGTAGGCGGTGCCGCTATTGCGAACAGCGACCCGCAACGCCGTGGTGGCGACCGGCCTTGGCCTCGGCCCTGTCGCCGCGGCCAAGGCCGGCGTGCAGTACAGCGAGCGCGTGATGCACACCTACACGCAGGACCGGATCGCAGGCGCTGCCGGGCCGCTCGCCGTGGGTGCGGTGGCGACATGGGCCGCGACGATGCATACGGTGCCTATCGAGCCGGATGAGAAAGACCGCGTGACAGTCAGCTGCACAATCAGCACCGGCACGCTCGATTGCAAGGAGATCGTCTTCTCCGTCGATACCGACGCCACCTACAAGGATCATCCCGCCGACAGCGGCTTCTACGTAGCCTCCCATCTGCCGTGATGGCCAGACCTGGAAGTGGGCGTCGGCGGAACCCGACACGCCGCGCTGGGGGGTGCGCTGCAATGAGGCCCGGCCTCAGCCTGATGCTCGCGGCCGGCGTTGCCGTGAGCTGCGTTCTCGTGAGCGGCTGCTCGTCTATTGGGGCTGCGGCTGGCGCGGTCGCGGATGTATCCACCGGTGCAGGTGTCACCAGCAATCCAGCCATCGTTTTCGGCGTGGGTATCGCGGTCCAGGGGGCCACCGACGAAGCCGTCAATCGCCTGATGAAACGCCTGCACAGCGACCAGCAGATCGCCATTGCGACGACCGCAGGACTGCCGATCAGCGAAACGAAACCCTGGCGCGTGAAACATACGCTGCCGGTAGAGAACGGTCATGGCGACGTGCGTGTCTGCGTGAATTCAGCAGCGCACTGGCTACGTGCCGTGAGTTCGCGTTCTTGGTCGCTGACGGCGAGAAGCCGGACGCGCATCAGGACTGGTTCCTCGCCCAGGCGTGCAAGGGCAATGACGATAGTGGCGGCTAGAAGTGGGCATCGGCGGAACCGGCCGTGGAACGCTGGGGCAACCTGCAGTAATAGCTAGCCGTCATCGATGCAAAAGGCGCGTCGCCAGCGTGCCGTTGCATCCCCATCCGCTGTCTCGCGACGCGCGGCGCTTACGTTTAGTGCGCAATGCACGCACGTGCGCGCTCAGGTTCACGACCACGCTCGAAGAATCCCGCTATCGACAGGTACAAAAAAACGCGGCGTCCGTTTCCGGATCGCCGCGTTTTTTGTGCCAACTGGCGCCCTTTAATTTCCCCACATCACGACTCCACGTCTTCCAGGCTGAAAAGTTCCGTCTTGTCGTTGTACGAAAAGATCTCGCCGTAACGGCCCCAG
>CALNPU010000054.1 GCA_940588625.1 uncultured Caballeronia sp. | reverse complement strand
TAGCGAAGACCGTCGACGACTACGGCGCGCTGCTTCCCCGGAAGAGGCCCGCCGATCTCTCCCTCCGCTGCCCCCCCATCCTGCCGCCGCTACCACGCTCTGCACGTCCCCGAAACATGCTCCGAGGGGCGTCGTTCGCCGACCTCATACGAACAACGCGCCAGGGTGCCGGGCGCTAGCCGAAGCAACCTGCATCAGCAATCAATGGAGGATCTTCACCAAAAAGTCCTTCGCACGATCCGACTTCGGGTCCTGGAAGAATGCGTCCTTCTGGTCGTCTTCCACGATCAAGCCCTTGTCCATGAAGATCACGCGATGCGCCACCTTCTTGGCAAAGCCCATTTCGTGCGTAACGCACATCATTGGTCATGCCTTCCTGCGCGAGTTCGACCATCACGTCGAGCACTTCGTTGATCATTTCCGGGTCCAGCGCAGAGGTCGGTTCATCGAAGAGCATGGTGATCGGATCCATCGATAACGCTCGCGCAATCGCCACCCGCTGCTGCCCACCAGACAACTGGCCGGGGAATTTATCAGTGTGAGCGGAGAGGCCCACGCGTTCCAGCAGCTTTAATCCTTTCGCCGTTGCTTCGTCCTTCGAGCGCCCCAGCACCTTGATCTGCGCCAGCATCAGTTTCTGCATGATCGTCAGATGCGGAAACAGTTCGAAGTGCTGGAACACCATGCCGACTTTCGAGAGCAGTTTCGACAGGTTGGTTTTCTTGTCGCCGATCGACTGACCGTTGATCGTGATCTCGCCCTTCTGGAACGGCTCGAGTCCGTTCACGGTCTTGATCAGCGTCGACTTACCCGAACCCGAAGGGCCGCACACCACCACTTCGCCCTTTTTGACTTCCGTCGTGCAATCGGTCAGCACTTGAAACGGGCCATACCATTTCGAGACATTCTTGAGTGGGATCATCGAGCGACCTTTTTCTGAAGACTTTTGACGAGACCGGATGCGACCAGGCGGCACACCACGAAATAACAGGCGCCGGCGAACAGCACCATTTCGATGGTCGTACCGTCGTGATCGCCCACATTCGTTGCCGTGCCGAAAAAGTCCGCGAGACTGATCGCATACACCAGCGACGTATCCTGGAACAACACAATAGCCTGCGTGAGCAGCAACGGCACCATTGCCCGGAACGCCTGCGGCAGCACGATCAGCCTCATGCGTGTAGGTCATGCCGAACGCGAACGCCGCGTTCACCTGCCCGCGCGACACTGCCTGAATGCCTGCACGGATGATTTCCGAATAATACGCAGCCTCAAACAACGAGAACGCGACCATGGCGGAGGCGAGCCGGATATCGACTTCCGCTGATAACCCCCAGCACATTTTGCAGGAATTGCGGCACGATCAAAAAGAACCACAGCAGCACCATCAAGAGCGGGATGGAACGAAACAGCGTGACATAACCCTTCGCGAACCATTCGAGCGGCTTGCTTGATGCCCGACAGGCGCAGCAGCGCAAGCACGGTGCCCCACAAGATCCCGAACACGAGTGCGAGCACCGTGATCTTGAAGGTGATGATGGCGCCGGTCCACAGCGTGGGCAGCGAACTCAGCACACTGCTCCAATTGAAATGATGCATCACTTGTCTCCAATGTAGCCGGGCAACCGGGTCTTGGCTTCGACCCAGCGAATCAGTTGCATGACGACCAGATTGATCAGCATGTATGTAGGCAAGCGTCACGGCAATGAACGACTCATAGGACTGCGTAGTGTAATCCACAAGCTGTCGCGCCTGAGCCGACAATTCGCAAACCAATGGTCGACGCTACGGCCGAGTTCTTGAACACGTTCAGGAATCCGGACGTGAGCGGCGGCACGATGATGCGGTACGCGACGGGCATCAGGATGTACCGTTAGGTCTGCCACTCGGTGAAACCCATGGCGAGACCAGCAGCGCGCTGTCCGCTGGGTAAAGCCGCAATGCCCGAGCGCACTTTCTCGCACAGAATCTCGTTGACTAGCGCCAGAATTCGCGCAGCCAGTCCGTGCGTTTCGTTGACAGATCCAGACCAAGACCAAGCCGTGTCATCAAGGCTCTCCTCCATTCACTCCACTGCGTCCCACGATAGTTCACACGAACCCCAATGCCAGGACTTTTGCAGAGTTTCACTAATTTTCTTGTGTTTTTTACGCGAAAAGCCCGTCGACGTCCCGAAGGACGCCGACGGGCGTCTTGATGCTTTTTAAGTTAGCGCCGCTTCACGCAAGCATGCACTCGCAAACGTTTCTGATACGTGAAATCATGGATATAAGCCACGCATTTTGCGCGCTTGCAGAATTCGCGTACACGCAACAATAAACGCCGCCGTACGCACTGACACCGAATGCTCGCTCGCCACTTGCCACACGGCCGCGAATGCTTCCCGCATCACGCGTTCGAGTCGCTGATTGATTTCATCTCCAGTCCAGAAGAAGCTCGAGAAGTCCTGCACCCATTCGAAGTACGACACCGTCACGCCGCCTGCATTCGCGACCACGTCGGGGATCACGAGAATGCCCTTGTCGTGGAGAATGTCGTCGGCTGCCGTTGTGGTCGGGCCGTTGGCGCCTTCCACCACGATCTTTGTCTTGATCTTCGGCGCGTTTTCTTCCGTGATCTGGCCTTCGAGTGCGGCCGGAATCAGGATATCGCTTTCGATGGTCCAGAACTCGTCCTTGGATACCGGGTCAGCGCCTTCGAAACCAGCCACGCCGCCATGCTTCGCCACGTATCCGAACAACGCGACGGAATCGATACCCGAGGACTTGTACAGCGAACCTGTGCGATCCTGCACCGTCGCCACTTTCGCGCCGGCTTCCTGGAACAGCCGTGCAGCAATCCCGCCGACGTTACCAAAACCCTGCACGGCGATACGCGCGCCTTCAATATCGAAGCCAATCCGGCGTGCGGCTTCTGAACCCACGACAAACACACCGCGGCCGGTTGCTTCCTTGCGGCCGATCGAACCACCGAGCGAGATTGGCTTGCCGGTCACAACACCGGTTGCCGTCTGGCCCTGGTTCATGGAGTAGGTGTCCATCATCCACGCCATGATCTGTTCATTCGTGTTGACGTCGGGCGCGGGGATGTCCTGGTTCGGTCCGATGATGATGCCGATTTCGCTCGTATAACGACGCGTCAGACGTTCGAGTTCGCCGCGCGACAACGTGCGTGGATCAACGCGGATACCGCCCTTCGCGCCGCCGTACGGCACGTTCACGGCGGCATTCTTCACCGACATCCATGCCGACAGTGCCATCACTTCGGAAAGCGTAACGTCCTGGTGATACCGCACACCACCCTTGCCTGGACCGCGCGACATGTTGTGCTGGACCCGATAACCTTCGAAGTGCATGACCGTGCCGTTATCGAGTTCGATAGGGCAATCGACGATCAGGATGCGCTTCGGGCGCTTGAGGGTTTCAACCCAGCGCGACAGCGAGCCGAGATACGGCGCGACGCGATCAACCTGCTGGAGATAGTTGCCCCAGGGGCCGAGATGGGTGGAATCGAGATAGGAGGGAATGGTGTGCTGAACAGCGGGAACAGCAGAAGCGGTGCGGTTTTGTTGCGGCGATGACATCGAAACCCCAGAGTTGTGTGGAATGGCTTCATTGTCGAAAATTCGGATATTGAAATCCAATGCCGTTTCATCATTGTATTATGTTTATCTTGCATAACGTCTGTGAGGCTTATGTGGTAGGGGTTTCCACGGGTTTCGACAGCTCCTCGCCCACTGCTTCCCAAAGATTACGCATCAAGGCTTGCCGGGGATCATCACCCTTCGACGCCATTTTGTCTCGATACAAGCGGATTTCCATCGTGAGCGTGAACTGACCCGCTGGTGTTCCGCGGGTTCCCCGGTCGAGCCGGATCAGGCTGCCTTCGTCGACCTCCTTGGCCACGGTGCTATGCGGCAGGAAAGCCACACCATGACCGGCCAGCGCCATCGCCTTGAGGCCTTCGGCCATGTCGGTTTCATACACCTTGTCGAGATAAAGACGCACCGCCGAGGTCGCGATGATCACCTCCGTCATCCGGCCAAGGTAAGCGTTCGGCGTGTATGAGAGATATGGCACGGGGGTGGCGGTAGCGGGCAACGTGTAGCGCGCGCGGCCGCCCTTGTTCACGGACGAGAACGGACTGATGGGTTCGGTGCCAAGCGGCAGCATGTCGTAGCGGGCGGGGTCAAGCGCCATCGGATGGCTCGGATGGTGATAACCCATCACCAGGTCGCAGCCGCCTTCCACCAGCGACAAAACCGCGTCGTGCACGTTCAGCGCGCGCAAACGTGTATTGATGCGCCCAAGCCGCGCTTCTATGTGGTGTAGCCAGCGCGGGAAATAGGTCAGCGAGAGCGTGTGCGGAACCGCGAAATCGATAGTCGCATCCGGTACGCCCGGCTGCCCTCGCAATAGCGTGCGCGCTTCGTGGAATTGCGAAAGCATCGCGAGCGCCTGCTCGTAGAAGACCTGACCGGCTTGCGTGAGGCGAGTTGGATAGACGGAGCGATCAATAAGATCCGTGCCGAGCCACGCTTCCAGCGCCTGAATCCGGCGCGAGAAAGCCGGCTGCGTAATGTGCCTCAGCTCAGCCGAACGGCTGAAACTCCGCGTCTCCGCGAGTGAGACGAAATCTTCGAGCCATTTCAGTTCCATGCGGCTCCTTCGGCCTGGTTGGGGATGCTCCCTGAACGCTCGGGCATTTTACCGTTCGCTCGCAGCGGCTTCATGCAGGCCGCTTCATTGCCAACCCGAAGCGATCCGCACCATTCTCACGCGGCTCGCACACGCGCGGTGCTGCGCCGCAACGATAGCAGTGCGTACGGCGTCACGTCAGGACGAGCTCGATCAAGCCAAACGTCGGCGCCTATCGGGGGTCATCCGGCGCAAAACCGCATTGATGTTCGGCCTGTGGGTACTGACCTAAAAGATGTATATATTTTACATAATACTTGAAACTGCTGTCGGCTGAGCGTCGACCGCGGTTCAGACCGGTTGATCGATGCCTCGCCGCAGTCGCCCCACGCTGAGGATCCCGATGAAAAACCTGCTCACCTCTTTAAAGAGCGGCAACTGGCGCTCGCTGGTTGCCTGCTTCCTGTATTTCGATACCGGTTTCACCGTCTGGGTGCTGTATGGGCCGCTTGCGCCGTTCATCAGCAAGGACATCACGAGACCGCCGCACAGCAGGGCTTTCTCGTCGCGGTGCCGGTTCTGGCGACCGCGATCCTGCGCGTGACACTAGGCAACCTGTACCAATCCACCGATGGCCGCCGCGTTGCGTTGATGGGTGTCCTGCTCTCGTCCATCCCGACCATTGTCCTGCCGCTGTTGTCCGGCACGCCGTCGTACTCGTTGCTGCTGGTGCTCGGCGTGTTCCTCGGCATGGGGGTGCGCGAGCTTCGCGGTCGCATTGCCAATGTGGCCGGCAGCAACTATTCGCCAAAGGTGCAGGGTCTGGTACTCGAACTGGCTGCAGCGGGCAACATTGGCGCGGTGCTGGACGGTTTCCTGTTCGCCCATCTCGCCGATGCCTTCGGCTGGAAACTCGCCACCGCCGCCGCATTGCCGTTGCTTGCGATCACGGCGATTGCGCTATTCGCGTGGGCGTCGGATGGTGGTCAGAAGAGCGACAGCACATCGCGCGCAATGACCAGTTTCGCGATCACGCTTGTCGGGATGATCGTGATGGTGCTCGCGATGCAAGGCGGCGTGTTCGGCGGCGGGCGCACCGGTGTCTTGCTACTGCCGGTGCTCGGCGCGCTGCTCGCCATTGCCGTGCTGCCGAAGCATTACCGGGCGGTGCTCGGTGAACGCGATACGTGGGTGGTGATGCTGATCACAGCATCACGTTTGGCGGGTTTGTCGGCATGTCTTCGTATGTGACGTTGCTGCTCACCAATCTCTATCAGATGCCAAAGATTGAAGCTGGCCTCTTCATGGCAATGCGTTCCTCGGCGCGATCATGCGGCCGTTCGGCGGTAATCTCGCCGATCGCGTCACGGGTGTGTGGTGCGCTGCTCGTGTTGCTGGCGGTAATAGCTATTGCTGACTTTGCCTTCGCCCTCTGGATGCAGCTGGTGGCGGTGGGGGTATCGCATTGCTGGTTTGTCTTTACTTGTGCTTCGGGCCGGGCAACGGTTCGACGTTCCAGCTCGTGCCACAGCGGTGGAAGGGCAAGACGGGGTTGTTATCGGGGATTGTGGGCGCGGCGGGCGGAATCGGCGGGTTCTATCTGCCAGTGATCATGGGGATGGCTAAGGAGAGTACCGGCACAGATGGGTTTCGCGACGTTCGGCGTACTCGCGGTGTTCGCTTTCGGCTTTCTGCTGGCGCTGCGCACGCAATGGCTGCACTGGGCCGCGCCGGGAGCGGCAGTGGTTGGGCACGGCGGCGCGAGCGCGATGGTTCACGCGACGGAATAAGGTCGCGTGGTTTAAGCGAAAAAAGCGTCAATGCCCGAAGAAGGTATCAACGCTTTTTGTTGTATTCCGGCGGCTTGGGCAATCGCCTTCCGGTTGTCACCGCCCTCAAGCCCGCGCCGACTCCCCCACCTCCACCGCGTCATCCGCTCCCTCTTCCGGCTCCGCTGCCTTCTGCTGTTGCAGCGCCCACATCTGCGAGAAGAGTCCACCCGCGCGCACCAGTTCCGCGTGCGTCCCGCACTCTACAATCCGTCCGTGATCCATCACGATAATCTGCTATGCGTGAACCACCGTCGATAACCGATGCGCAATGATCAGCGTCATCCGTTCCCGCGCAATCAGGTCAAGTTTATGCTGAATCGCGCGTTCGGATTTCGAATCGAGCGCGGACGTAGCTTCATCGAAGATGAGAAGTGGCGGGTTCTTCAACAGAGTCCGCGCAATCGCCACGCGCTGTTTCTCCCCACCCGACAACTTCAACCCGCGCTCACCTATAGGGGTCTCGTACCCCGCCGGCAAACTTTTGATGAACTCGTGAATATGCGCCGCTCGCGCCGCTGCGATCACTTCATTGCGTGAAGCCGATGGCCGACCGTACGCGATGTTGTAGTAGATCGAATCGTTGAAGAGCACCGTATCCTGCGGCACGATCCCGATCAACGCACGCAGCGAATCCTGCGCGACATCGCGGATATCCTGGCCGTCCAGCAGAATCCTTCCGCCTTGTTCACGGCCGAGCGTCGACTTGCCTGAACCGCTATGGCCGACCACCGCGGTCGTGGTCCCCGCTGGAATAGTGAAATCGACGCCATGCAGGATCGGCCGCATGCGCTCGTACGAGAAACTCACGTTCTCGAACCGCACCTCCGCGCTGCCCACGACCAGCGACGGAGCGTTCGGCACATCCGGCACTTCACGCCCGGCGCCGAGCAGGGTGAACATGCGGTCCATATCGGCGAGACTCTGCTTGAGCTCGCGATACACCACACCCAAGAAATTCAGCGGGACATACAACTGCAGCATGAACGTGTTGATCAGCACGAGATCGCCGAGCGTCAGATGCCCCGCAATAACGCCTTGCGTCGCGCGCCAGAGGATAAACACGAGCCCCGTGCCAATGATGAATTGCTCCCGAAGTTAAGCACGGAGAGCGAGCGCTGCGAGCGAATGGCCGCCGCGCGATAACGCTTCAGGTTTTCATCGTAACGCTGCGCTTCCCACTCCTCGTTGCCGAAATACTTCACGGTTTCGTAGTTCAACAACGAATCGATGGCACGCGAATTCGCCTTCGAATCGAGGTCGTTCATCGTACGCCGGAAGTGCGTGCGCCATTCCGTGAGATTGATCGTGAACACGATGTACGTCACCAGCGCAATCAACGTGACGATCACGTATACGCCTCGTATTTCGCGACAAAGAACCCGAGCACGAGACCGACTTCGACGAGCGTCGGCAGGATGCTTTAGAGCGAATACGAAACGAGTTGCTGAATGCCGCGCGTGCCGCGTTCTATATCCCGCGACATGCCGCCGGTATGCCGCTCGAGATGAAACCACAGCGACAACGAATGCAAATGCCGGAACACTTTCAGCGCAAGTTGCCGCACGGCGCTTTCAGTGACTTTCGCGAACAGCATTTCGCGCAATTCGGTGAAAAGCGAAGTGGACAGGCGCATGATCGCGTACGCCACGACCAGCAAGCCCACACCACTCACCAGGATGATCGCCGCGGAATCCTGCGCGCGTCCGAGCGCGGTTAGATGCTGGATGGAACTCAGGCTGTCGATGACCTTTTTCATCATGATCGGCACGCCCAGATTCGCGACCTTCGCCCCGATCAGGCAGGTCAGCGCGAACGCAACGCGCCACTTGTACGTGGTCAGGTACGGCAGCAGCGAGAGAATGGTCTGCCAGTCGTTACGCGGGCTTTTTGCACGGGAACCGGTTCGGAGGGAGAATTGCGGCGCATGGATTCAAGGTCTGCAGAGGTCCGCGCCGCAGCGACACAGGGTGCCAAACGGTGCCGGACAAGCGAAGTATCGCGGGACGGGCGCCCATCTCAAAATGCGGGCTTTCCCGTACAATTCAATGTTTCTCGGCTTGGGCAACGCGTGGGCATTGATCAGCCAAGCCTCTCGCCAAACGCCGTAAAACACGCGGGAACGGGTGTGACTAAGTCAGACTCGTTCGAGCGCAAAGCAACATCGTTTAATCCTGCATTGTCGCAGAAGGCGCCACGGCGCACTGACTGACCGCCAGCATCCCGTCATTATTTCATGGAAATCCGCCCGTGACCCAATCCCTGCAACTCCCGAACAAACCGGTCGCGCTGCGCGTAGTGCCACAACCGTCCGATGCCAACGTCCATGGCGACGTCTTCGGCGGCTGAATCATGGCCCAGGTGGACATCGCCGGGTCGATCCCGACCAGCCGGCGCGCGAACGGGCGCGTGGCGACCATCTCCGTGAATTCGTTCGTGTTCAAGCAGCCGGTGTTTGTCGGCGACTTGTTGAGCTTTTATATGGATATCGTAAAGACGGGCAATACATCGGTGGCGGTACGAGGTCTATGCGCAGCGCATGAGCCTGACCGAAGACGTGGTGAAGGTGACAGAAGCCACGCTAACCTATGTTGCCACCGACAGCGACCGAAGTCCGCGCGCACTGCCCTTGCTCGACTGATCGAACAGACTCTGGCGCGCACCGAGCTGAAGGGTGGTCAGCAACAGCGCGGGAAGGTCCGCGGCCGGCAGCAGCTGCGAGAAGAAAAATCCCTGCATCTCGTTGCAGTCGCGTGCCACGAGGAAGTCCAACTGCGCCGCCGTCTCCACGCCCTCCGCGATCACCCGCAACTCGAGCGAATGAGCGAGCACGATGATCGCTAAAGTAATCGTTTCATTGCCTCCCGGCGAGCCAATATCCGCAACAAACGAGCGGTCGATCTTCAACCGGTCCACCGGAAAACGCTTCAGATAACTGAGGCTTGAATACCCGGTTCCGAAGTCGTCGATGGCAGCTGATTCCGAGCGCCGCCAGCTCACAACGTGGCGACGGTGTCCTCCCCGTTGCACATGATCGCGCTTTCGGTGAGCTCGATTTCGAGGTACTGTGGCGCAAGACCCGTTTCCGCCAGCTCCGACGTCACGAGTACACGGATATCGCGTTGCTGGAATTGCCGCGCCGACAGATTCACCGACATCTGCGCCAACGGCAAGCCCCGATCCTGCCATGCCTTGTTTTGCCAGCACGCCTCGCGCAGCACCCACTCGGACAATTGCCCGATCAGCCTGCATTCCTCGGCCACAGGAATAAACGCGCTCGGCGAGACCAGCCCGAACTCCGGGTCCATCCAGCCAGCGCACGAGCGCTTCCATGCCGACAATCTCACCTGTCGTTAGATCGACCTGCGGCTGGTAGTGCAGCAGGAATTCGTCGTCGCGTAACACGCGCCGCAAACGCCGCTCGACGTCCAAGCGCGCGCCGACGCTCGCGTTCATTTCGGGCTGGTAGAACTGGTACGTGTTGCGCCCCATCTCCTTCGCCCGGTACATCGCGAGATCGGCCTTCTTGAGCAAGGTTTCGACGTCGTCGCCATCTTGCGGGAACAGGCTCGCGTCCATGCTGCAGCTCACGTACATTTCCGTGCCGTCGAGCCATACCGGGTCCGAAATGGCGGTACGCACGCGCTCCATCCAGGCAATAAGCGCGTTTTCGCGGTTCATGCGGGGAGCACGACCACGAACTCGTCACCCCCGTGGCGCGCGACCGTATCGCCGGAGCGGCCGCAACGCGCCAGCCGCTCGGCGACCACCGCAAGTAAACGGTCGCCGACACTGTGGCCGAGGCGTCGTTGACGTTCTTGAAACCGTCGAGATCGACGAAAACCACCGCCAGCGCAGTGGCCTCCTGGCGCGCCCGGTCAATCGCGTGTTGCAGCCGGCTACGCAGCAAGTTGCGGTTCGGCAGCCGCGTGAGCGTGTCGTAGTTCGCCTGATATTCGAGTTGCTCCTGATAGCGGACCACCTCGGTGACGTCGTTGATCACACCGACGTGATGTGTCGTGTGCCCATGCGCATCCGGCACAGGCGCGATGAACAGCTTGTTCCAGAACAGCACGCCATCCTTACGATAATTGCGCAGCAGCACGCTGACCTCACGGTTCGCAGCGAGACCCGCCCGGATCGCAGACCCTCCTGGTCGATGTCGTCGCCCTCCTGGAGGAACCGGCAATCGCGGCCCACGATATCGGCCAGGTCGTAGCCAGTAATGCGCTTGAACGCGGGATTCGCGTATTCGATCACGTTGCCCGTGGCGGTCGCATTGGTAATCAGCACGGCGTTGACGCAGGCATCCAGCGCCCGGCTTTGCAGGCGCAGAGCCAGTTCGGCTCGCTTGCGCTCGTCGTATCGTCCGTCATACGAACCCAGCACGCCGATAATGCACCACTCCCCGTCGAGCAGCGGCATCTTGCTGGTGATCGACGCGCACACCTCGCCTTCGCGCTCAACGTCGCATTCCCCAGGTTCATCAGTGGCTGGCTTGTGCGATGACCCGGCTGTCGTCGTCACCGAAGTTGCGCGGCCGAGCGCCACCAGGGCAGGTCGGCATCCGTCAAGCCGACTACTTGGTCCTTGCTCGCGAAACCGGCATCGCGGGCAAAGGCCAAATTGCAGCCCAGATAGCGCGAGTCGCGATCCTTCCAGAAGATCCGCTGCGGAATATTGTCGATAAGCGATTCCAGCATCTGCTTCGAACGCCGTGCTTCGGTCTCGGCGTTGATGCGGTCGGTGACATCGTTGGCCAGCATGAAAATGCCCGGATGCCCCGAATAAGTCAGCTCGTGCGACGAGATGTCGGCACTCACTTGCACGCCGTCACGGCGCTTGTGCCGCCAAACGCCGGCAGGCCGTTGCGTGCCCGGCTGGCGCGGCTGACTGTCCGTATAGCTGCGCGCATGAGGCGCGAGAAGTGCGGCGAACCGCTCGAAGTCGTCGTCCGCGTGCAGGTCGCGCACGCTCATCGACAGGAATTCGAGTTCGTTGTAGCCGTAGTGAGCAAGCGCCGCCGGATTCACCGCAACAAAGCAATACGTTGTGGCATCGACAATCCACATGGGCACCGGATGCGCGTCGAACAGATCGCGGAAACGCTCGTTGCTGCGTTGCATCGCGCGGGCAATGCGCAACTTGTCGCGCGCCGACTTCTCGTGGCGCGCGAAGGTGTAGATCAGCGCGCCGCCGGCGAGCATCGTGAGGATCAGCAGGCCTAAGGCGCGGGTAGACGCCAACGCAGATTCATTGAGCGCCGCCGTGAGCGAATCGGCTTCCCTCGCACGCAGCACCGCCAGTTCGACAGAGTGATTGCTGATCTTCGGCGAGCCGGCGCACCGCTTGTTCGGCCCAGTCTCGGGCTGCGCCAGGCGCGTTTGCGTCTGCGCGTTCGAATGCCGATTGAGCGTCGCGTTTCGCGATGCGTGCGCTTTCGCCGAGCAGGTAGAACGCACCTTGCATGTCGGGTTCGTAGGTTCGTAATTGAACTGGGCGCGCAGGCCACTTTCCAGCGCGTTGATATGCGCGCACGCGCCTCGCGAACATCGGCTGGTGTAAGCCTTGTACCAGCCGATTTCCGGGAGGCTTTCGCCGAGAGCGCTGCGGTACGCGTCGAGATCGCGCATCAAGCTGAGTGAGCGCTGCGTATGGGCGTTGGCATCGCTTTGGCGGTTAATTTGCTGATACGCGACGAACGCGTTCACCCCCATGGCGATCAGGACCACGGCCAGGTTTACCAGCAGACGGCGGGAAAAGAATGAATTCATGGGTTCGATCGCCGTCCGGGAGGCGGGGCTGGGAAGACTGGGCGCGCGTCTTCGCATCGATTTCCGTACATCGATAGCTATTTATCGGCAGGTGCTGGGGGGAATTTAGGGCAAGCGCTTAAAAAGCGCTTTTTTTGAGGGAATTTCACTCTTGTGGGCAGGGAGCGCGGCATGCGGTCTCCGTGTGGTTCCGCTCGCAGCCAGGTTTTTGCGAGCAAGCCTCTGCCATCGCCTCTTAACATCCGGCGGCCCACGTCCACAGGCGCGAGCAAAACCCTAGTCGGCCAGACCGAACTCCCGCATCGCCGGAACGAAGTCGTGGTTCACGTCGGACTTTCGCGATAGCTTCGCCAGCGCATAGCGTTGGAACCGCGACAGCTCCGACCATCGCCCAAGACTGGGCGAGCCGATCTCGCACAAACTACTCTGGCGAATCACGGTTTTCGGCACGACGTCGGTATGCGCCCAGATTGGATCGCCATCGGGCGTGAAGGTCTCAGGCTTTGCGTCGGCATGCGTTCGGAGCATCTCGGCGAGCGCCTGGTCAAAATTGGGTTCGATAGCAGCGTCATCTTCAACAGGAAAGCGCGCGAGCAGTTCCTGGTAGCTGTGCGGCAGTCTTCTCCACTGCTCAAGCGAAATGCGCTGACCAAAGCGATCCAGGTTAAAGCGGACGACGAGCGGAATGAAGCTCAGATTCTCCGTTGACTCCTGTTCGAATCCGAACAGGAGCGGAGCGTCGTAAAGTGCCATGGCAGGTGCCTCGTTGGCGTAATGGACAAGGAAGCAGGTGAGCCGCGGTAGGTTATCGTAGGGGCTTGAACGGCTTATAGTGTGTCTGTTGCCCCATAAAGCAGCAAGCGTTATGCCCGAATTTATCTCGTAAAAGCTGATGGGAAGCGGCTAAAACGCGACATCGAAAGCAATCAGCAAGTGAGCATGCAATGAATGACACAGACATTGATGATCAACCCGGCTATTTACAGCGTCCGATGCGGCGTCACCGGCTAGGTAAAACACGCGACACCGCCGACGATGTCGGCCAGGAATGGCCCCTCACGCTCGTCTAGAACGGCATTTCGCACGCGGTCATGATGTGCACGCCGCGCAACCTGGAAGCTTTCGCGGTGGGCTTTTCGGTGACCGAGGGCATTGTGGAGCGCGGCAGCGATATCCACGACATCGAGGGATTTTTCCACGATACCCCCGCCGGGGACACATTGCCGCACGCCGAAGTGCATCTGCAAGTGGTGCAGCAGGCGTTTGTCGCGCTGAAGCAGAAGCGCCGGGCGCACGGGCTGCGGGGTGTGCGGGATCGAGAGTACGACTTGACTTGCTGGATGCTGGATCTGCAGCCTGAACACGTGCCCGACACCGGCTTCCTGAGCCGTCTTGCGGACGACGCCATCGCCCATGCCGCACATGAATTGCCCGCGCATCAGCAATTGTCGAAGCTGACTGGCGGATTGCACGCAGCCGCCTGGTGCGACGAAAGCGGCGCGGTCAAATCGCGTTCGAGGGACGTGGGCCGCCATAACGCGCTCGATAAACTGATCGGGCATCTGGTGCTGCAACGCGTGGACACTACGCAAGGTTTCGTATTCCTTTCGAGCCGGGCAAGCTATGAACTCGTGCGCAAGTCGGCGCGGGTCGGTGTGCCAATGCTCGTCACCATCTCCGCGCCTACATCGCTAGCTATTTCCATCGCCGAAAAAGCCGGGTTGCGGCTGGTGAGTTTTGCGCGGGAGAACGGGTTTGTGGAGTATGGGGGAGTGGGCGCGGCGCCAAGCGTTAAGCGAAGCCTTGGCGCGCTTCAAACAACGCTAGAAGCGCGGCCATCCACGCGACCCGATCCTTAATTAAACCAGCTGAAGTCCGGCTTGCGCTTCTCGAAGAAAGCCGTGAACGCTTCCTTCGCTTCCGGCGCGGTCAGCATGTGGACAAAGTGTTCCGCCTCCGCCGCCATCTGCGTGCTAGCTTCTGTCGCCTGACCACCATTCATCAACGCCTTGGTAACCTTCAGCGATGCCGGGGGGCAACGCCGCGAGTTTCTTCGCCTGAGCGAATGCAAAATCGCCTACATCTTCTGCCGATAGAACCAGGTTCACGATCCCCATGCTCGCAGCCTCGGCCGCATCGAACGATTCGCCCAACAGCAGCTTCTCCGCCGCGCGCTGATAGCCCGCAATGCGCGGCAACAGCAAACTCGACGCCACCGCCGGACAAAGAAAGTCCAAGCTGCACGAACGGCAACGCGAACTTCGCTGTGGACGCTACGTAGAGCAGGTCGCAATGCTAGAGCATCGTCGTACCAATCCCACGGCCCCGCCCACCACCGGCTTCTGCGCAGAACTGATGCGGCGCAGGAACTGGAATACAGGCGCATCCTGCTTCGCGGGCGGCGCCTTCATGAAGTCTTCGATATCGTTGCCCGCGCTGAACGTATCGCCCACTGCGCGAATCAGCACCACACGCACGGCGGGATCATTTTCGGCGTCGAAGAAAGCGTCGGCCATGGTCTGGTACATCGCGGCGGTCAGCGCGTTCTTGCGAGCCAGGCGGTTCATGGTGATGTTCAGCACGCCGTCGACGTGTTCAGTGATGGTGTCCATTCTCGTCTCCTGAATGAAGAAACGGTTCGCGAACCGGATGGTACACGAACCGTCGTTTTACGCTTTAGCAATACCCGGGGGTTTGCCGTTTACATCCGTTCGATAATGTCTGCTGCGCCCATACCCGTTGCCACGCACATGGTCACCATGCCGTACTTGAGGTTGCGCCCAGCGGATGACCCAACGCAATCGCACCGCCAAGCGGATTGATCTTCGACGGATCGAGTCCCAGGTCCTGGATCACAGCCAGCGATTGCGCTTCCAATGCGCGTCGATGCGACTCCACCGAGAACGCATCCTGCGCTTCGCGGCTGATCTTTCAGCGCTCGGCCACGCGTTCGGCGGTTAAGCCCATGCCGTAAGCAATGCCGACGTTCTCGTCGCGATCAAAGATATGCGGCGACAGCGACGGCTTGTTACCCATCATAGGCACCATGCTTATCGACTCGCAGCCGCCTGCAATCATCACGTCCGATTCACCGGCGCGAATCCGGTCGGCGGCCATTGCCATCGCCGTCACGCCCGAGGCGCAAAACCGGTTCACTGTCACGCCACCCACCGAGTTCGGCAGGCCGGCCAGCAACGCGCCAATACGCGCCACGTTCAGGCCTTGCTCGCCTTCAGGAATGGCGCAACCGATGATCGTGTCTTCAATCAGCTTCGTATCCAGACCCGGTACCTGCGCGACCACTGAGCGGATCGCGTGGACCAGCAGCTCGTCCGGCCGCGTGTTCTTGAAGATGTCGCGCGGCGCCTTGCCGATAGGTGTCCGGCTCGCGGCGACAATATACGCGTCCTGCACTTGTTTGCTCATTTGCAGCTCCCTTTGTCGACCAGAGTTGGCGCTTCAGCGCTTACTCTGATCACATGCATGTTTGCGATGTCCGTGCGTTAGTTACGAACCGGCTTGCCGGTCTGCAACATGCCCATGATCCGTTCCTGCGTCTTGGCGGTGCCGAGCAGGTTTATAAACGCGCGACGTTCGAGCGCCAGCAGCCATTCTTCATCGACAAGACTGCCCGCTTCCACATCACCGCCGCACACCACTTCCGCAATACGGCTCGCAATCAGGAAGTCGTGGTCGCTGATGAAACGGCCATCGCGCATATTCACAAGCGACGCCTTGATGGTCGAAATCGCCGAGCGTCCCGCCACGGAAATTTGGCTTGCACGCAACGGCGCGCGATAACCCACCGCGGAAAGAGCCCGCGCTTTCTTCTTCGCGATATCGAGCAGTTCATGCACGTTGAAAACGATCATGTCCGATGCCTTCAGGTACCCCATCGAACGTGCTTCCAATGCCGATGCGGAGACCTTCGCCATCGCGGCGTTTTCAAACGATTTCTGCAGGAACTTGAGCAAGTCGCTGGTTGCGTTCACGGCGCTGGCAGCCGTCGCTGCACGCAACGCTGCTTCCTTCAGACCGTCGCCCGCCGGCACGAGACCGATACCGACTCCCACCAAGCCCAGGTAGCTTTCGATATGCGCAACGCGCTTGGTCGAATGCAGCGCGAGTTCGCACCCGCCGCCAAGCGCAATCCCCGACACAGCAACAACCACCGGCACGCTTGCGTACTTCACGCGCAACATGGCTTGCTGGAACTTCCTCACAAACGGTTCCATGCCCTTCGCGCCGGCCGAGAACGCATCGCCCGGATTGCCGAGTTTCAACGCAGACGTTTGCCAGATCACGACGCCCTTGTAATCGGCTTCGGCCAATTCGATCACTTGAGTCAAGCCATCGAGCACCGATGGTCTGATCGCGTTCATCTTGCTTTTGAACGACACGATGACGACATCGTCTTCGCCTGCGCGATCATCGACCCATGCACGTACGGCGTCGGTTTCGAACAGCGTCTTGCCGTAGGTTTTCGGATCGGCACCCGCTTCACCTGCCAGCGGCGCGCGGAAAACCTGCTTCTTATAAACGTCGAGCGATGAACGCGGAACAAAACGCTTCGACGCAGGCGACCACGATACTTCAGCGGTATGCACGCCGCCCTTTTCCGCAACGGGGCCGTCGAAGACCCATGAAAGTAACGGTGCTGTGGACAACGCCTTGCCTACATCGATATCTTCCTGCACCCACTTCGCGACTTGCGTCCAGCCAGCCGCTTGCCAGCTTTCGAACGGACCTTCGTTCCAGCCAAAACCCCAGCGGATGGCGAGATCGATATCGCGGGCATTGTCTGCGACAGATTCCAGATGCACACCGATGTAATGGAACACATCGCGGAAGATGGACCCCAAGAATTGGGCTTGGCGGTGCTGCGATTCGCGCAGCAGCTTCAGACGTTCCGCTGCCGGGCGCTTCAAGATGCGGCCGACAAGTTCATCCGTCTTGCTGCCGCCATCAACGTATGTTCCCGTCTTCGGGTCCAGCACCTTGATTGCCTTGTCTTCCTTATTGTAGAACCCCGCGCCCGACTTCTGGCCCAGCGCGCCGTTCTTCACCAAGCCGGCGAGAACCGCCGGCGTTTCGTACAGCGGGAAGAAAGGATCGTCGGGGAGGTTGTCCTGCATCGTCTTGATGACTTGCGCCATGGTGTCGAGACCGACCACATCGGCCGTACGGAACGTCGCCGATTTAGCGCGGCCGAGACGCGCGCCCGTAAGGTCATCGACTTGATCGAAATGCAGTCCGAACTTCTCCGCTTCCGCGACTACCGCAAGAATCGAGAAAATACCCACGCGATTTGCGATGAAATTCGGCGTGTCCTTCGCGCGCACGACACCCTTGCCCATCACGCTCGTCAGGAAGGTTTCGAGCTGTTCGAGGATCTGCGGCTGGGTGGTATCGGTCGGAATCAGTTCGACCAGGTGCATGTAGCGAGGCGGATTGAAAAAGTGCAGGCCGCAAAAACGCGCCTTGAGTTCATAGGAGAAACCCTTCGACAACTCCGTGATCGACAGCCCCGACGTATTGGTCGCAAAAATCGCCTTCGCACCAATATGCTGCGGCGAGACCTTCTTATACTATACAGGTCGTGCTTCCAGTCCATGCGCTCGGCGATCACTTCGATCACAAGATCGCACTCTTTCAGCTTCTCGATGTCGTCGTAGCTCGCGGGCTGGATGTATTGCGCGTCGTCCTTCACGCCGAACGGTGCGGGCGACAGCTTCTTCAGATTCTCGATCGCTTTCAACGCGATGCCGTTCTTTGGACCTTCTTTAGCCGGCAGGTCGAACAGCAGGACCGGCACCTGGGCGTTGATCAGGTGCGCAGCGATCTGCGCGCCCATCACGCCGGCGCCGAGCACGGCCACCTTGCGTATGTTCAGATTTGTCTCCGGGAGAGGTATTCGGTAAGACAATGCACCACGTTTTTTTAAACCAGCTAAAACGCGGCGCAGTGCAAAAGAGGCCTAGAACAAGGCTTCGTCGTAGTCCATCAGCGTCTTCGATCCGGCGCGCGCAGCGCGAATTGTCGAAGCCGTTTCAGGCAGCAGTTTGGCGAAGTAGAACCGCGCGGTGGCAAGCTTCGCTTTGTAGAACGGATCGCCTTCTGCTTCCTTATCCAGCGCGATACGTGCCATGCATGCCCAGAAATACGAGAACACCAGGTGCCCGACAGTGCGCAGGTAAGGCACGGAGGCGGCGCCGACTTCGTCCGGATTCTGCATCGCCTTCATACCGATTTCCATGGTCAGCTTCTGCACCTTGTCGCCAATGTCCGCGAGCGGGTTGATGAACTCCTGCATCTCCGGCTTCACGCCTTCTTCTTCTTCCACGAAGTCGGTCACGAGCTTGCCGAACTTCTTCAGCTTCGCGCCCATGTCGCCGAGAATCTTGCGGCCAAGCAGGTCCAAAGCCTGAATCGAATTCGTGCCTTCGTAGATCATGTTGATGCGGGCGTCGCGCACGTATTGCTCCATGCCCCATTCGGAGATAAAGCCATGGCCACCGCAGATCTGCATGCCCATGTTGGTGCCTTCGAACGCGTTGTCCGTCAGGAACGTCTTGATGACCGGCGTGAGCAGCGCGACGAGATCGGCTGCGTCCTTGCGCGCTGATTCATCGGCGTGGAACAGTTCCTTGTCGATATTCAACGCAGCCCAGTACGTGAACGCGCGACCAGCTTCGGCGTAGGCCTTTTGCGTGAGCAACATACGGCGAATATCCGGATGCACGATGATCGGATCAGCCGCTTTTTCGGGCGCCTTCGGGCCTGTGCGAACGCATTTGCAAGCGTTCCTTTGCTTTGTATACGTCAGCGAGTTCTGATACGCGCTTTCCGTCAACCCCAGCCCTTGCATGCCAACGCCCAGGCACGCCGCGTTCATCATCACGAACATGGCGTTCAAGCCCTTGTTCGGTTCACCGACAAGCCCTTCGCATTATCCAGATTGATCACGCACGTGGAGTTACCGTGAATGCCCATCTTATGTTCGATGGAACCGCACTTCACACCGTTGTGTTCACCGGGAGCGCCAGCGTCAGTCGGAATGAACTTCGGCACGATGAAGAGCGAAATGCCCTTCGTGCCGTTCAGTGCGCCCGGCAAACGAGCCAGCACCAGATGCACGATGTTCTCGGCCAGATCATGTTCACCGCTGGAGATGAAGATCTTCGTGCCGCTGATGGCGTAGGAGCCGTCGCTGTCCGGTTCGGCCTTCGTGCAAAGCATTCCCGGGTCCGTGCCGCAATGCGGTTCGGTCAGGCACATGGTGCCGGTCCAGGTGCCGTCGACAAGTTTCGGCAAGTACGTTTTCTGCAGTTCCGGTGCGCCATGTGCGTGAACGCATTCATACGCGCCGTGCGACAAGCCGGGGTACATCGTCCAGGCCTGGTTCGCCGAATTCAGCATTTCGAACAGCGCGTTGTTCACGAACGCGGGCAGGCCCTGGCCGCCGTATTCCGGATCGCAACCCAGTGCCGGCCAGCCCGCTTCCACGTATTGCTTGTAGGCTTCCAAACCCGCCGGCGTGCGTACGACACCATCGCCTTCGTACGCGCACCCTTCGCGGTCGCCAATCTGGTTCAGCGGAAAAAGCACCTCGGCGCAAAACTTGCCGGCCTCTTCGAGAACCTGATTGATGGTCTCCGCGTCGAGTTCGACATGCTTTGGCATGTCCTTGACCTCGGCTTCCACATTGAGCAATTCGTGCAAGACAAACTGCATGTCACGTAGCGGCGCTGTGTAATGTCCCATTTTTTCTTCTCCAAGTGTCCAGGAAGCTTGGGCCTTGGTCGCCGCCGAATCTGCCGTACTGCTGCCTTCTGCTGATCCGCCCGACGCTTAATGGCCGTTGCTTTGATACGAAACAATCGTCTTTTCCAGCGCGTCCCGCGTTAGTTGCACCGCGTCCGGCAGGCGCAGGAAACGGGCATCATGATGCAGGCCGAGCGTGAAGCTATAGAGTTCGAACAGCATCAGCCCCGGATCTGTGTCCGCCCGCAGATGCCCTTCGTCTTGCGCCTGCTTGATCGCACGCGTGAGCGCCGCTCGCCAGGTGGTCACGCTGTGTACAAGTTGTTCCCGGACTGCACTGTCAGCGCGATCGTCATACTCCACCGCGCCGCTGATGTAGATACAGCCCTTTGTCACTTCCTCGATGCGTTTTTCCATCCAGCGCGCCAGCATTGAGCGCAAGCGCGGCAAACCACGTGCTTCGCGCAGGCTCGGGTAGAACACTTCGTCTTCAAAGCGCCGGTTGTATTCCTTGACCACTTCCACCTGAAGATCCTCGCGCGAGCCGAAATGCGCGAACACGCCGCTCTTGCTCATTTGCATCCGTTCGGCCAGCAAGCCGATCGTCAAACCCTCAAGTCCGTCCCTGCTCGCCAGGTCCAGCGCAGCATCGAGGATCGCGACTCGTGTCTGTTGGCCTTTTCGCATGATCTTTACCGTTTTCATTGAATCTAAATAAAATAGAACGACCATACTTATGGCTAGCCGCTCATGAAACAAGCTTTTTATTAGAAACCGGGGTCTAACTTCTGACCACATCTATCGGACGAGTCTCAGTTTGTCTCGGTTTGTGGGCGGACAGCCAGTCGGGGCTGGCCCGGGTTTGATCGCGCGGCGTTTTTATGCCTCAATCGTAGCGGCCGATGGTGAGCATTTTCATCATCGTGCGATACGCGTTGTAGGTGTTATCGGCGGTGCAAATCCGAGACATCCGAGACACTACTAAAAAACGGCGGCGTTGGGTCGCGCCGGCGTTGGGT
>CALNPU010000053.1 GCA_940588625.1 uncultured Caballeronia sp. | reverse complement strand
TGAACGAACCGCTTCATATCGCTCCTCCTCCACTATCGGAGGAGAAATTCTAGCCGCTTTAAAAAAACGTTTTGACAACCTGGAACGGATCAAAAGCGTCTGATAGACATAGACTTTCCGGCCACGCGTCACCTGATCGGCGCACGCGGCCAGCAGCAGCGAAATCACCAGGCCCGACACGATGACGAGTGTGCAGAAGATGATCGTTGTATTGAACGAGGCGAGGTAAAGCGGATCGGTGAAGATCTGCTTGAAATTCGCCAGTCCCACACTCGCTCGATGTACCGAACGCATCCTGGGTCTGCGTGGCCTGCCACAGCGCCTCGCCAGCGGGCCACAGAAAAAAGAGCGCGGTGATGGCGAGTTGCGGCGCGACCAGCAGATAAGGCAGCAGGCTCGTATTGAACCGCGATCGTTTTTCCATGGCGAGTTTAGTTTTTAGTTTCCAGCCTTTTCGAAGCGGCGCAGCAGGTTGTCACCACGCGATGCAGCCGAATCCAACGCGTCCTTCGGCGTTTTCTTATTCGCCCAGACCTGCTCGAGTTCCTCGTCGATGATCGTGCGGATCTGCGGCATGTTGCCCAAACGCAAGCCCTTGGTGAACGGCAGGGGCGGTTTGTTCAGGATCTGTTTGATCGCGGTATCGGCGCCGGGATTCTTTTCATAGAAGCCCTGCTTTTGCGTCAGCTCGTAAGCGGCGGTCGTGACCGGTAGATAACCCGTGTCCTGATGCCATTTAGCCGCCACTGCCGGCGAGGTCAGGTAAGCCAGGAACTTGGCGACACCCTTGTAGCTGGCCGTATCTTTCCCGGACAGAACCCAAAGACTCGCGCCGCCGATAATCGCGTTCTGCGGTGCGCCCTTCACGCTCGCGTCGTACGGCATCATGCCCGTGTCGAAATCGAACTTCGCGTACTTCTTGATGTTGGCAGCGACCCCGACGAGTTGGTCAGGATGCCGCAATCGCCGCTATAGAACTTCGATACCGCTTCGTCCTTGCGACCGACATACGTGAACGTGCCGTCTCCTTCGCCATGTTCTACAGGGATGTGCGCGATCTGCAGCGGCCGGCTGAACTCGAGCACAGCGTTGGTGCCGTCGAAGCCATTGTTCTCCGATGCGAACAGCAAGCCGTGCCATGCGCTGTAGTTCTCAAGCTGAGTCCAGCTTTGCCAGCCCGACGAATAGCCGCACATACCGATCACTTTCAGCTTTTTCGCATCGGCGGCGAGCTCGTCCCAGGTTTTCGGCGGATGGGTCGGATCGATGCCGGCTTTCTTGAACGCGTCCTTGTTGTAATAGAGGACAGGCGTCGAGCTGTTGAACGGCATCGAAATCAGGTGACCCGTCTTCGAGTCGCTGTAATAACTTGCAATGGTTGGTACGAACGCCTTTTCATCTAGCGGGACGCCAGCTTGCTTGAGTACGTCGGAGACCGGAATGACGGCTTTTTTGGCCTGGATCATCGTGGCCGTGCCCACTTCATACACCTGCAGGATGGCCGGCGCGTTGCCACTGCGATACGCCGCAATGCCCGCAGCCATCGTCTGGTCGTAGCTGCCTTTGTAGACCGGCACGATCTTGTAGTCGCTTTCCGACGCGTTGAAATCGTTTGCAATGTCGTTCACGCGCTCGCCGAGCGCGGATTCCATCGCATGCCAGAACTGGATTTCGGTGGCGGCTTGTGCCTGACTGGCGCCAAAAGCGAATACAGCGGCAATGGAAAAGGCGCTGACCAACAACTTGCGACTACTCATGAGTAACCTCTCCTTGAACCCCGGTGGAGTTTTTTGGTTGGGACAAACGCAGAACGCGCCTGGAACGCGGCATTCTAATTGTCGTCTATGACGAATAGACGTCCATATTCTTTTAATGCGTATCGATCCGTCATGCCCGCGATGTAATGGGCGATCAGGCGCGCTTGCGGGTTGCCCGAAGCGCTCTCGCTGTCGCGGGGGTCGGCCGACTTTTCCGCAATCGGTCCGCGCGCCTGATAGGCCGGTGGCAGCAGGCGCGGGTCGTTGTTGAACGCCTTAAAAAGGCCACTCACCACGCGCCCCGCTTTGTTAGCCATCCGCATGACCTTGTAGTGGCGATACAGGTTCTTGTAAAGAAAGCGCTTGAGTTCGGTCGCCTGGGCGGCGACTGTCTCGCTGTGGCTGACCAGCGCCGGGGCGTCGCGCACGTCGTCGACCGATTGCGGATTTAGCCGCGCCAGGTTCTCCCTCGTCGAGTCGATCAAATCCACGATCAACGTGTTGATGATCCGGCGAATGGTTTCGTGAATCAGCCGGCGCCCTTTAATATCCGGATATTCCCTGCGCGCTGCTTCGTAGTGCGTCTGCCACAGAGTGACATCGGCGAGTTGGTCGAGGGTGATCAGGCCAGAGCGCAGGCCGTCGTCGACGTCATGATTGTTGTAGGCTATTTCGTCGGCGACGTTCGCGATCTGGGCTTCTATCGACGGCTGCTTGCGATTCAGAAACCGCTCACCCAACTCGCCGAGCTTCAGCGCATTCTCATGCGAGCAGTGTTTGAGAATGCCTTCGCGGGTTTCGAAGCAGAGGTTCAGGCCGTTGAATGCGCCGTAGTGTTCTTCCAGCTCATCGACCACCATCAGGCTCTGCAGGTTGTGTTCAAAACCGCCGTGATCGCGCATACATTCATTCAGTGCATCCTGCCCGGCATGACCGAACGGCGTGTGGCCAAGATCGTGCGCCAGCGAAATGGCTTCGACCAAATCTTCGTTCACGCGCAAGTTACGCGCCACGGAACGGGCGATCTGCGCGACTTCCAGGCTATGCGTCAGGCGCGTGCGAAACAGGTCGCCTTCGTGATTCACGAAAACCTGTGTCTTGTATTTGAGCCGGCGAAACGCCGTGGAATGAACAATGCGATCATGATCGCGCTGAAACTCGGTGCGCGCAGCGGGCGGTTTTTCTTCGAAGCGTCGGCCACGCGACTCGACCGAATGCGCAGCATACGGGGCGAGATGCGCCTCGAGTGCAAAGGACGTCGGCGTGATGCTAGAAAACTGGAATGTCTTGTCGCTCACCGGCTGCTCCGAATCATCATCGTTTCGTTGTTGGCTTCGTTTTTGCTTGGTCCTGGCTCCTGCTGCAACGGCTGTGCCTCGACGCGGCGCCCGGAGAGACAGCGTGATGCCCCAACCTGTCATCTCTCGCGGCTTGGCAGTTGCTACGCGAATCACCGCCCCCCTTCATGGCGACAGCCGCGCCTCAACACAGCGTCAACAAAGCCGGCGCGAATGGCTTTAAATCCGGAATGTCTTGCGGCTCACTTGTGGCCATGAGCTGTGGTGTTCTCTGCCGCGGTGGCTACGGCCGACGGTCAGCCGGTCTCACGAAAGTCAGCGCATGGGTGAACCCGGATGTCTCGCGACTGAGCTTCGTCGCAACAACCCGCTGCTGAACGGCAGCCGCGTCAGACGCTGGCGGCGAGCGTTGCGCGCACTGCCTCGTCGGGCGCACCCGTGATCTTTGTATTGCCGAAACGCTCGAGCAGGATGAATTTGATCTCGCCTGCTTCGGCTTTCTTGTCGACCTTCATCAAGTCGATATAACAATCCGCGCCAAGCGCCGGCGCCTTAACCGGCAGCTTCGCCGCGGCGATCAACCGCGTAAGCCGCTCACGCGAGGTTTCATCGAGCCGACCGAGCCGTACGGACAGGTCCGCTGCCATTATCATGCCGCAACCGACTGCCTCGCCGTGCAGCCACTCCCCGTAACCAAGGCCGGCCTCAATTGCATGACCGAATGTGTGGCCGAAATTGAGAATGGCGCGCAAGCCGCCTTCGCGTTCGTCGACGGCCACCACCGAAGCCTTCACTTCGCATGAGCGCTTCACTGCATGCGCGAGTGCAGTCGGATCGCATGCGTTCAAAGCCGCGATGTTCGCCTCTATCCAGTCGAAGAATTCGCTGTCGGCAATAGCCCCCGTCTTGATCACTTCCGCGACTCCCGCTGCGAGTTCGCGCGGTGGCAGCGTGCGCAGCACCCCGATGTCGGCGATGACCGCTTGCGGCTGATAAAACGCGCCGATCATGTTCTTGCCGAGCAGATGATTGATGCCAGTCTTACCGCCCACAGACGAATCGACCTGCGCGAGCAGCGTGGTCGGCACCTGGATAAAGGGCACGCCACGCATATAACTGGCAGCGGCAAAACCCGTCATGTCGCCGATCACCCCGCCCCCCAGCGCAATCAGCGTGGTCTTGCGGTCGGCGCGGCCGGCCAGCAACGCGGTGAAGATCTGGTTGAGCGTCTCGAGATTCTTGTGTGCCTCACCGTCGGGCAGAACGATAGTTGCGACTGCCTTGCCGAGCGGCGCGAGCACGGCGCGGAGCGCTTCGCCGTACAGCGGTTCGACAGTCGTGTTGGTAACAATGGCGACCGACGAGCCAGCAATATGCGGCGCGTACAGTTCGGTCTGGCCAATCAGCCCGGCGCCAATATGGATGGGGTAGGCGTGATCGCCCAGTTCGACGTTGACGGTAATCATGGCGGACATTATGACGTAGCCGGTTTGACGATGCCGGCCATCTCCAGTTGCATCAACACCATGTTGACGAGGTTATTCACAGTCGGCCGACCGGTTTCCACGATGAAATGCGCGCACTCCCGATACAGCGGATCACGCGTCTTGTAGAGCGCTTCCAGCTTGCCGCGCGGGTCGTCGGTCTGCAACAGCGGCCGGTTTTTATCGCGCCGCGTACGTTGCCACAATTCGTGCGGCGTGGCGCGCAGGTAGATCACCAGCCCGCGACTCTTCAGATGTTCCCGATTCTCCGGGTGGAGAATCGCGCCGCCGCCGGTCGCCAGCACAATATTCTCGCGCCGAGACAACTCGTCGATCACATCCGCTTCGCGCTGCCGAAAGCCTTCCTCGCCCTCGACCTCCCAGATCACCGGGATGCGCGCACCCGTACGCGCCTCGATTTCGTGGTCGGAATCAATGAAAGAACGTTGTAACCAGCGCGCGACCACCCGTCCCACGGTAGTCTTCCCAGCCCCCATGAGTCCGACAAAAAATACGTTCGCGTTCACTTGCCCGGCTTCCAACTCGCTTCCTTGTGCATTGATTCTGGTCCCGTTCGTGCGGGAGCTTAAGGGCAAAAGGGCCGCTTTGTCGAGTCGGGAAGACTTGCCGACGGCCTTCACAGACGCGCCGGAACGCGGAACGATATGTGAAGTGATGAAAATGACCAGTTCGCTGCGTGAATTGCGGCACGCGGTGTGACGAAAAAGCCAGCCCAATACTGGGATTTTACCGAGCAGCGGGACCCTCGTGACATCCTCGCGTTCATCAGTGGAATATATCCCACCGATTGCCACCGTGCCGCCGTCCTCCACCTCCACGCGCGTCTGGACGTGCTTGGTGTTGATCGCCGGGCCGGCTGCCGGCTGCTCACCGACGCTGTCTTCGATACATCGAGATCCAGGATCACGTGACCATGCGGCGTAATTTGGGGCTCGACCTCCAGTTTCAGCGCGGCCCGGCGAAACTGGACGCCCGACACGCCGTTGCCCACTTTTGCCTGATACGGCAATTCCGTGCCCTGCTCGACTACCGCCTTCACGCGATGCGCCGTGATCACGCGGGGACTCGACGCAATCTGACCGCGACCCTCGTTTTCGAGCGCGCTCAACTCGATGTTCAGCAAGCGCGTGGCCTGCGCGGCGAATAGCGTCAGGCCGGCGGTCGCGGCGTCGAACCCGCCAATCGGCCGCGCCGATAAGTCGAATACTGCGCCGGCCGCGCCCCCCACAAGACCGCGCGCGGTGGAGTCGCCCGTGGGCATCATCGATAACTTCGCTCACACGTTGCAAGCCGATATTCCCCCGCGATGTCCCCAGCGCCAGCGCGTCGAGCAAGCCGAGAAACCGGGCACGCGGCTCGGCTATCGGCGCAGCGGCGCTCTGTGCTCGCCACTCCACCGCTTGGCGCTCGACCAGACGCGCATGTTCCGCGACCGGCGCACTCAATTGCCGCAACGAGACGTCGAGCGAGTCTCGTTTCTCTTCCATACGCACCCGTTCCAACGCGTCCCAGCCAGCCGCCACGCCGACTGCAGCACACCCGGCCAGACCCGCTCCCGCAAGCAGCAACAGCGGCCGGTTACGTGCTCGATGCCGGGCACCCGACCGGTACGACAGCAGATTGAAGGCATGCAAACCGACCGCGCTCATGGCATCACCTCGCGCAGCGCAAGTCCCATTGCCACTGTGCAAACAGCGGCGAATGCGCGAGACGCTCGTCCACCCGTTGCGCGCCGTTGCAAAACGGCGCGCATTCAAACGGCATGACCGGACACCCGAACAACGCGGCCAACATAGGCGTGGAAACGCCTGCGCGATTGAGCAGTTCGATATCTCCACCGATATAAATCCAGTGCACGCGTGAATCGTCGCCAACCAGATCCGTCAGCGCTTCAGTTGCGCTCGAATATTCCGGCGACGGATAACGTATCTCGTTCTCCACGCCATCCTCACCGACAAGCCACGCATGCAGCCCAGCGCTCTTTACCCAGCAAGCGACGAAACGCTCCAGCAGATCAATCTCCATAGACGCCGAATAGCGCAGGGCGCGCAGCGCAGCACCGGGTTCGTCGTCAATCGCACTCAACACAATGTTCGCGGCCGCCGCCGTTTCCACGCGCGACTCCACGTATTGCCGCCCGGTGGCTGCAATGCAAACCTCAGCGCCACCGTCCTCGAGCGCCTCGATGGACCAGTCGACCGCCAACGCACCGCGCTCGATCCCCGCCACGCGCTCGGCTTCTGCCAGCACGGCCGGTTCGAGCAAACCGCGCGGATCATGCCCCGCCGCCACCGAAATGGATAGCTGGCTGGCCTGCGTAAGCCGCGCGAGTGGCACTCGCGTAGTGAGCGTAGCCGACGCTGGCAACGCCATTGCACACCGCAGCGAGCACAATACGGCTCGCACCGGCAGCCGTGAAAACGCTTCGCGCAACGCGGCCGAGATAGCCGGCTAGTCGATGAAATCACCGCCTATCACTAACTACGCCCGGTTCAAGCAGAACCTCCTCCAGCCGCTCGACACAAACCGGCCGGTCCGCCTGCAACCGCTTGCTGACAAAGGCCAGTCTCACCGCCCCTTCGGTGATGTCGATACCCGCTGCGAACCGGCGCGTGACGGTCAGGACCGATCCGCGCAGTGGTGTTTGCGTGCCCATGCTCATCCTCTCTTTCCAGGCCGCGCATCGAACCGTTCGGGCGCTGGCAATGAAACGATTGTGGGCAGCGGAGATGGTTGCCACCATTCGTCCAAGTGGCTAACGTAAAGGGTGGACCGTAAAGGGTGGACCGGGATTAAACGCCCGACGGCAGCGGGCATGAAACGAGCGTGGACAGCATCGGAACAATGCGATGCAAACGTTAGCCGCGTCAGTCCGTCAACGCTTATCGTGACGAAAAACGTGTCGCCGCACCCTGCGCGCAATACGTAAGCCAGACGAAAGCCGTAAAATTGGGCAGCTATAATTGGGGGACCGTTTTTTGGTGGTATGATGCAATCATTGGTTCTGTGGTCTCCTTCCCCTCCATCCCGTCATCCCGATTCCTCGAAGCGTGTTCGCCCGCTCTGGATCGATCAAGCTTATGCTCGGGTTGTTAATTTGTATTGTCGGATTGATAGTCAGTGCGGGGCTCGTGCTCGGTTACGCGCTGGTCGTGGCGCAGCCCAATCTGCCGTCGCTCAAGGCGCTCACCGACTACTGCCCGAAAGTGCCGCTGCGGGTCTACACGACCGATCACGTGCTGATTAGCGAATTCGGCAAGGAACGGCGCAGCGTCGTGCGCATTCAGGACGTGCCGGATTACCTGAAGAAAGCGGTGCTCGCCATTGAAGACGCGCGTTTCTACGACCACGGCGGTGTCGACCTGACCGGTATCCTGCGCGCCGGCACGGTGGCGTTGACGAACGGCCATGCGTCCCAGGGCGCAAGCACGATCACCATGCAGGTCGCGCGAAATTTCTTCTTGTCGAGCGAAAAGACCTATTACCCGCAAGATCTACGAAATGCTGCTCGCTTACAAGATCGAGCATGCGCTGACGAAAGACCAGATCCTCGAGGTCTATATGAACCAGATTTATCTGGGACAGCGGGCCTATGGGTTTGCGAACGCCGCGCGGGTCTAATTTCGGCAAGGATCTGAAGGACATCACGCTAGCCGAAGCAGCCATGCTCACCGGCTTGCCGAAAGCGCCCTCCGCCTACACCCGGTGGTCAATCCGAAACGCGCGAAGGTGCGCCAGCAATACATCCTGGAACGGATGCTCGAACTGCACTACCACTACATCATGCAGCATCAGTATGAGGACGCGGCGAAACAACCGCTTGTGGTGAAGGGCGCCGGGCGCGAGTTCAGCGTGCACGCCGAGTACGTGGCGGAAATGGTGTGCCAGATGATGTACGCGCAGTATCATCGCGAAGAGGCCTACACGCTGGGCCTGAACGTGGTGACAACCAACCATTGACTCGGCCGATCAGGACGTAGCCTATCGTGCCGTGCGCAAAGGCCTGATGGACTATGAACACCGGCATGGGTATCGCAGGCCGGAAGGGTATATCGATCTGCCGACTGACCCTGACGATCACGAACAGGCTATCGACGACGCCCTCGTCGACCATCCCGACAACGGCGAGATCGTGGCGGCGGTCGTCACCGAGGCAAACCCGAAGCAGGTGAAGGCGAGCTTTATCGATGGCAATGTGGCCGTCGTTCAAGGCAACGATCTGTGGTTTGTCGCCAGCGCGCTCAGCACGCGGACGCAGCCGAACCAGCGTATCCGGCCGGGCGCGATTGTGCGTCTGATGAAAAATGACGACGACAACTAGGTCATCACGCAACTGCCGCAGGTGGAAGGTGCATTCGTTTCCATCGTGCCGCAGGACGGCGCGATCCGCTCGCTGGTGGGCGGCTTCAACTTCAACAAGAACAAATTAGGCGTGGCGCCAGCCGGGTTCGAGCTTCAAGCCGTGCATCTATTCGGCGTCGCTGGAAAAGGGCTTGTCGCCGGCGACCATCATCAACGGACGCGCCGCTGTTCTTCAGCGCCGCCGAGACCGGTGGCCCGGCATGGGAGCCGAAGAACTACGGCGGCGGTTTCGACGGCCCTATGCCCATGCGCACGGCATCGATGAAATCGAAGAACCTAGTTTCCATCTGGATCCTAAACAACATCGGTCGCATGCGCAAGGCTATGTGACGAAGTTCGGTTTCGATGCCTCCCGTCAACCGGCGTATCTGCCGATGGCACTTGGCGCAGGCCAGGTTACGCCGCTGCAGATGGCGACAGGATATTCAGTGTTCGCAAACGGCGGATACCGTGTGAATCCCTATCTGATCGCTGATACCACTGATTCGCGCGGTGCCGTGGGTCTCGCATCCGCAACCGCTGGTCGTCGGCGACACCGCGCCGCTCGCCATTACCCCGCGCAACGCCTACGTGATGAACGCTTCAAAGCGTGGCGCAATGCGGTAAAGGCGCACGAACCAACCAGTTGAAGTGGACCGACCTTGCCGGCAAGACCGGCACGACGAACGATTCCCACGACGCGTGGTTCGCCGGTTACCAGCATTCGCTGGTGGCCATTGCATGGATTGGGTACGACTCGCCACGCAGTCTCGATGACAAGGAAACGGGTGGCGGACTCTCCCTGCCGGTGTGGATGAAGTACATGAGCCGGGCGTTGCGCGGCGTGCCGGAATACAAGTCGACCATGCCGCCCGATGTGGTCTCGCTAGGGGGCCTCTAAACTTTATTTCGACGACATGACGCCGGACCACGGGTTCGTGGCAACCATCGGTGTGAGTCAGGCCGTGCCGGAAGACGTCAGCGGCGCAGCGCCCGCACCCGCGCCGTAGGTCGGCGAGCAGGAAAAGCAGGACATCATGAATCTGTTCAAAGGTCAGTAAGTCCTGAATTCAAGCCCCGGGCAGTCCGGGGCTTGAGCGCCAAATCAAACGTCAGATATCAAGCTGAAAACCGAATCGCCTCGCCGGCCTGTTCGCTGGCGTATTGGCTGAGTGCCTCAAAAAACTCGCTGCCGTCACGCGTATTGCGCCATGCACCATCCACATAGCGGTAGTGAAAACCGCCCGCCTTTGCTGCAAGCCAGAGCTCGTGCATTGGCGGCTGCAAGTTGACAATCAGCTTCGTGCGGTTCTCGAATTCGAGCGTTAACACATTACCGCTGCGCTCGAATTCGACATCGGCTTCGAGGCTGTCGACGTCCCGCTCGATGGCCGCCAGCGCAGTCTCGGCGAGGGTCAGGTATTCGTTGTCGGTCATGCTAAACTCTATCGGTTAATTAGTCGGAACAGCAATGCAAGTCGTCTTCCGGATGAGCGCGATTGTAGCGGCTTTGGCCATTTCCCCTGGCACGCTGCTCGCTGCCTGTGGTCAACGCGGACCGCTCTATTTGCCCACCGCTCCACCCATTCCGGCGCGTCCCGCCAGCATGCTACCGTTGCTGGCGAGCGATGCGAAAAGCGCGAGCGCTCCGGCAGCAGCATCGTTCGCCTCGTCTGCTGTCAGTACCGGCGACGTTCCCGACACATCCGGCACGGCACTGCCGCTTTCCCCTGACGACAATTTGCAATTGCCCGCGTCGGCATCGGCACCCAAAGCCGCTTCCTCCGGCGAATAATCGTTGCCATACCGCGCTTGGCTAACCAGCCAAGCGCGTCAGCAGAACCAGAAAACTCATGACTCAATCCGCATTCTCGCGCGCCGAAGGCGTGCTGCAAGTCGAAGGCGTTTCGGCCGCGTCGCTGGCCGAACAGTTCGGCACACCGCTCTACGTTTATTCGCGCAGTGCCTTGACCGACGCCTATAAAGCTTACGCCGATGCCTGCAACGGCCGCCGCGCCACTATCCACGTAGCCGTGAAAGCCAACAGCAACCTCGCGGTGCTGAACGTATTCGCGCGACTAGGCGCTGGCTTTGACATCGTCTCGTCGGGTGAACTGGCACGTATCCTGGCCGCGGGCGGCAAGGCCGAAAACACCGTGTTCTCCGGCGTTGGCAAGTCGGCGGCGGAAATGCGCGAAGCACTCGATGCCGGCGTGAAGTGCTTCAACGTCGAATCGATTCCCGAACTGCACGCGCTGAATGAAGTGGCCAAGGCTGCGGGCAAACAGGGGCCGGTGTCGCTGCGCGTGAATCCCGACGTCGATGCCAAGACGCATCCGTATATTTCCACGGGCCTGAAGTCAAACAAGTTCGGCGTGGCTTTCGCCGACACTCGCTCGACCTACGCGCAAGCAGCAGCCATGTCGAATCTCGACGTGATCGGGATTGACTGCCATATTGGTTCGCAGATCACCGAAGTGAGCCCGTATCTCGACGCCGTCGACAAATTGCTGGACCTCGTCGAGCAAATCGAGGCTGACGGCACGAACATTCATCACGTCGATGTCGGCGGTGGACTTGGCATCACGTACGACGACGAAACGCCGCCGGCTATCGGGGAATTCGTGCGAGCGGTGCTCGCGCATATCGATGAACGCGGACACGGTCATCGCGAAGTGTATTTCGAGCCGGGACGTTCGCTGGTCGGCAATGCGGGCGTATTGCTCACGCGCGTGGAATACCTGAAGCCCGGTGCGGAAAAGAATTTCGCCATCGTCGACGCCGCCATGAACGACCTCGCGCGTCCTGCGATGTATCAGGCATTCCATCGCATGGAAGCAGTGGAAAAGCATGCGACAAAAGCGCAGCTCTACGACGTGGTCGGCCCCGTGTGCGAAAGCGGCGACTGGCTCGGCAAGGATCGGATGCTCGCAATCGAACAAGGCGACCTGATCGCAATATTCTCGGCGGGCGCCTACGGCTTCGTGACGAGCTCGAACTACAATACGCGCCCGCGCGCCGCCGAAGTCATGGTCGATCACGAACGTGCACGGCGAGTGCGTGAACGCGAAGAAGTGAAGCAGTTGTTCGCCGGCGAATCGATTTTCCCGGACTGACTTCAGTTGGTCCGATCAGCATAAAGGGCGGTGCCATTCAAGCGCCCCCCTTTTTTCATGCCCGTTCCGATCAACCGGCTAAACCGCGCGTGCTTGCGTGATTCGTGAGCGCAGCCAGACGATCACCCGCCACACCACCACCATGATCGAGCCATAGATCTTTGGCAAGAAGAGAGCATGCTTGCCCGCTTTCATCCACCAGAAGTGCAGGCAAGCACGGTGATCGGATAGATCAGCCTGCAGTGTTTGCCAGCGGCGGCCGAGCTTTCTGACCATCGCTTTGGGCGACGTCAGAGCGAGCGGGATCAGCAGCACGAACGCCGAGAAACCGACCAGGATGAACGGCCGCTTGACGATATCCTTGAGTATGGCGAAGACATCGAACCATTTGTCGAACCAGACGTACGTGGTGAAGTGCAGCACGACATAGAAGAACGCGAACAGCCCGAGCATCCGGCGAAAACGCAGGAGCGCGTTCAGGCCCGTCAGCCGGCGAACCGGCGTGACGGCAAGCGTGATGCACAGGAACACAAGCGTCCACAGGCCGGTCGAGCGGGTAATGAATTTGATCGGATTTGCACCCAGTCGGCCCGTGAAGCCCAGCAGCACAATGCGCACAAGTGGATACAAACCAGCCACTTTCGCCAGCACGATCCAGTTCATGCCGCCTGCGGCAACGCGCGTTGCCGGCTTTCTTTTGATATCGGAAGCCACAGCCATCCTCTTCCCCTAGACCCTAAAAAATGGCCTTGAGATCCATGCCCCGATACAGCGACGCAACCTGATCGCCGTAACCATTGAACATCAGCGTCTTGCCGCTTTAGCGTGAAGAAACCGTCCTCGCCAATGCGCCGTTCCGTTGCCTGGCTCCAGCGCGGATGATCGACATTCGGATTCACATTCGAGTAAAAACCATACTCGTTCGGTGCATATTCGCTCCAGCTCGTCTTCGGCTGCTTCTCGACAAACCGGATCTTCACCAGCGATTTCGCGCTCTTGAAGCCGTATTTCCAGGGCACCACGACACGCACCAGCGCTCCGTTCTGATTCGGCAGCTTCACCGTACAAACCAACGGTCAGCAGCACGAGCGGGTTCATCGCCTCGTCCATGGCGCAAACCTTCGGAATACGGCCAGTCGAGAATGGGGTCGGACAGCCCGGGCATCTGCGAGGGATCGACCAGCGTGATGAACTGCACGTATTTCGCGTTGCCCGTCGGCTGTGCGCGCTTGATGATTTCGGACAACGGAATGCCGATCCATGGAATTACCATCGACAACCCTTCCACGCACCGCCGCAACCGATAAATACACTCCTCGAGCGGCGCGAGTTTCAGGATTTTGTCGATGTCATACACCTTCGCGTTCTTGATCTCACCTTCCACCGATATCTTCCAAGGCCGGGGCCACAGCGTATGCACGTTTTGCGCCGGATCGGCCTTGTCCGTGCCGAACTCGTAGAAGTTGTTGTAGCTCGTGATGTCCTTGAACGGCGTCACCTTGTCCAGGGCGACGAATTTCGTGTTCGTGGTCGCCGCGAGCTTCTGACCCTTTGCATCGGGCGACGTCATCGTTGCGAGCGCTTCACCGTTCACACCCCATCGCGGCCAGCGCACCCGCGGCCCGCAACATGCGCCGGCGGTTCTCGAAGAACGCACGCGGCGTAATCTTGCTTCGGGCGATGTCGTTGCCGAAAAGCTGGCGTATATGTTTCATACCCATTTCGATACTCCTGGAATTCGTGTTGCGGCCTGCGTCAACGCCGCCGTTGCTATAGCTATATTCGCGGCAAACACCGAATCGGTTTCAGCTATTCCGCCCACACAATAAAAAAACCGCCAGCAAATCTTGCATGGCGGTTTTTTAGACGGCGTTTAGCGGCAGATATTACAGCTTGCCGTAACTATGCAGGCCGGAGAGGAACATGTTGACGCCAAGGAAAGCGAACGTGGTGACCAGCAAACCGGTCAACGCCCACCATGCGGCCATCGAGCCGCGCAAGCCCTTCATCAGACGCATGTGCAGCCACGCGGCGTAATTCAGCCACACGATCAATGCCCACGTTTCCTTCGGGTCCCAGCTCCAGTAACCGCCCCACGCTTCGGCGGCCCAGAGCGCACCAAGAATGGTCGCGATGGTGAAGAACGCGAAACCGACTGCAATCGACTTGTACATCACGTCGTCGAGCACTTCGAGCGACGGCAGGCGATCCGCCAGAATGCCGCGTTCCTTGACCAGATAGGCCACCCCGACCATGGCCGCCAACGCAAAGCTGCCATAACCGATGAAATTCGCCGGCACGTGGATCTTCATCCACCAGCTTTGCAGCGCGGGCACGAGCGGCTGGATCTGCTGGGCATCGCGGGCAATAGTATACCACATCAGGAAACCGACGGCCGCGCTGATCACCAGCAGCACGAACGCGCCCATGGCACGCGTGCTATAGTGCTGCTCGTAGTACAAATAAAACAGCGACGTGATCAGGCAGAACAGCACGAAAACTTCATACAAGTTCGAAATTGGGATATGGCCCACGTCCGAACCGATCAGGTAAGACTCGTACCAGCGCACCATCAGGGCGGTGAAGCCCATTAGCACTGCTGCCCAGGTCATCTTCGAGCTGATCGCGCCGCCGGCGGGCGAACGCAAAATCAGGCTGATCCAGTAGAAAACCGTGGCCAGCACGAGTAGCGCGCTCATCCACAAGATGGCCGACTGGCTGGACAGGAAATATTTGAGGAAGAAGTTAGTGTCGGCGCGCGAGAGGTCGGAGTGATAAAGTTGAAGCGACGACAGCGACAACAACGCAATGAACGCAATCAGCAGCCGCACCGGTTTCCAGCGCCATCCGAGCACTACGAACGTGGGCACGGCGCAGCAGAGCACCAACTTGTCGTAGTAGTTCATGAACGGATGATACCGGAACAGCGCGAAACCTGCCCCGGCGACCATTGCCAGTGCGAACAGCCAGTCGGTCGGGCCGAAACGCTTCAGAAACGGATGTTCATCGAAGAGGTTCGGATCGATGGGTACTTTGCCCGCGCGCTGTTGCGCCGAAGTCGAATGCGAAGAGGCTTGTGTGAGGTCCATGTTCTTACCGAGTTGAATCCTGCGAGCCGGTGGAGTTGGTGTCCGCGGGCGTTTCCGGTGATGAAGGTACCGGCTGTGGCTTGACACCCAGCATGGCGCCGATCACGTCGCGCGTTTGCGCGAAGTCCTTCTCGAAATCGAGCGTGCGGCGTGAGGTGGACATTGCCATCAACACGCTCGTGCCGCCCGCTGGTGTGTCTTTGAGCCAGAACCAGAGACGACGTTCACGCACGTAAAACATCGAGAAAATGCCCAGCACGAGCAGAAGGCTGCCAAGATACACCACTTTTTTGCCCGGCGCGCGCGTCAACTGGAACACGGAAGCCTGGATCTGTTTGAATGAATCGAGTTGCAGAAAAACCGGTGACCCGTACAGAAAGCTGTCCGAAAGTGCATTGATCGACGATTGCACGAATTGCGTGTTTTTCGCGTCCGGTTGCGCTTCCGGCAGGTCATTCTGGGCACGCGAAATCTGCCACAGATCCCAGGTCGCGCCTTCCAGCATGCGCAGCAACAAACCTGCCGCCTTTTCCTGCTCGCCCTTGGGCACTGATTTGTCGATAAAACCTGCTATTGCCTGGAAACCGCCCAATGTAGCGCCCGGTTGCCCCGGAACCGCAGCCACGCCGGTTTGGTCCGCGCCGGCAAACAGGTTCAGCACCCGAGACGCGCTCTCTTCCAGATGCTTCTGCAAGTCCATGTTCACTTCCGGCACCGAGCGCTTCGCGAAACGACGTGCCGCTTCATCACGCATCGCGGGCGTTGCCAAAGCGGCGCGCAGGTCCATCCACTGCTTGATCGAGCTTTGCTCGTCGGCGGGAATGCGCAAATAGCGGAACGGATCGTTCGGGCTCAAGCGCATGCCGGCAAAGAACATTGGCTGGCCTTGTACGTCGACGGGCAGCATGTAGTTGTTGAACTCTCGCGCCTGGCCGTCCGTGCCCCGCACCTTGTATTGCACCGATGGCCCGACGTTACGCAGATCTGTGGGCTTCGACGTCTTCGCGCCGGAACCCAGCCATTCATCGAAGGCCTGCTTCAGCGCCTGGGTCTGGCCGACACCGCGGGCGTTGATCGAGCCGTTGCCGTCGGTGACGTTTTCCACGTTGATCGCGCGGAAATCGGTGAACTCCACTGTTTCACCCTGGCCGCCGATGATCTGCGGGCTCATCGGCGCCGTGCCGCCAATGGCGCCGTCGAACGGCGTGGTTTTCGCGCTGCCGCCGATCATGGGCCAGGCGGTCATCGACAGTTTCGAGCCTCCATCCTGGAAGCTCGATTGATAGATCGAAATGCCGTCGTAGGTGAACGGTTTGTTCACTTCCACACGCGCCGGGATACGCTTGCCGGTCGCATGATCGATCACGACGATATCGCTCGCAAACAGCTTCGGCATACCCGTCGAGTAATAATCGACGATAAATTTATTCAGCTGGATCGAGAACGACAGATCCTGGATCAACGAACCGTCCTGCTGATTCAGGATGGCGGTTGCGACATGCTGCCCTTCCGGCACCCAGGCATAACCGCGAAACGTGAGATTCGACGTCGGCAGCCGGTGATTCGGCGCAATGTCGTTGATGACTTCATTCGATGCAATAGGCGTCTTGTTGAAGAGCCACATCTGCAGCTTGATCGGCAGGTTGCTGTCCAGCAGGCCGCCAATGCAGATGATCACGATCGCAAGATGCGCCGAGATATAACCGAGCTTCGTCAGTGCGCCGCGCTTGGCCGCGATCAGCGTCGCGCCGCTGTCCGTCTCGCGCGTGACGAACTTATAGCCCATCTTGGCGGCGAGCCGTTGTAGGCTGGCGGAGATCTCGGTGCGATTGCCCGCGACCGGCGGGAATTCACCCTTGTGATGGAATGCGCGCAGGCTGCCTTCGCGCACCCGGTCCTTCCAGCTCTTCATGTCCGCGATCATCTTCGGGCCGTTGCGGATCACGCACAGCGACACGGAGATCACCAGGAAAATCAGGATCAGCATGAACCACCACGCGCTATACACGTTGTAGAGGCTCAGGCCGCGGAAAATGTCGGCCCAGAACAGGCCGAACTGATTGACGTAGTTCGGATACGAATCCTCTTGCGTAAGAACCGTACCGATAATGCTTGCTATCGCGAGGATGACAAGCAGCGAAATGGCGAAGCGCATCGAACTTATTGTTTCGATAGCCTGACGTACGCTGCTACGGCTCGACTTCGACTGCAATCCCGACGTGGTGACGCTCATTCAAACTCCGGCTGAACAGCAAAAAAAGCTGGAGACGCAAGCGATCTTTGACCGGCGTCCCACCCTTTTTCTTATTTTGCGCGCCGGCCTCGTCGGGCCGGCTCGTACATCATTCAACTGCGACTTTCGACTATGACTCGCGCATGTGACGTCCGGGCGACACTGCGCGCATCTTAATGCAGACCCGCACTCACTTGATGCTGGCGGGTCGTACGTGCCACATAGACTGGTAGTGACCGTCGTCAATGAAGGCCTGCAATGTAGTCTGCAACTGCCTTCACTTCTGCCTCATTCAGGCGCAGCGCGATGGTGTCCATTGGCTCATTGTTGTTGCGCGTACCCTGCGCAAACGCGGTGAGTTGCGCTGCCGTGTAGTTCGCCCATTGTCCTGACAGCCGCGGATACTGCACCGGCACGCCCATGCCCGTTGCACCATGACACGCCGCACACGCGGGCACGCCCCTGTCCGCAATGCCGCCGCGGTAGATCTTCTGCCCTACCGGTACGGTGGCCTTGTCACGCGCGTAACCCGGCTTGGCCTTCTGCGTCTCAAAATAGGCAGCCACGTTGACCATGTCCTGATCGTTCAACGCACCCGCAATGCCTGCCATGATGGGGTTCTTTCGCGCCGGCTCTTTCGCGCCCGGCGGCGTCTTGTAATCCTTCAACTGCTTGACGAGGTACTCAGCGTGCTGGCCTGCGAGCTTCGGAAACGCGTCGCCGGCACTGTTGCCGTCTGCCCCGTGACACGATGCGCAAACCTGGGCGGCAATTGCCTGGCCCCTTGTCACGTCAGGCTTGGCGGGGGTACCAGGTGTACCTGCGTCTGCCGCTTGCGCTATGACTGTCCAGCCTACCAACCCCGCTCCTAATGCTGCTAATTCCAGGACCATCAGAGTCTTGTACAGTCGGTTCATTCGCGTACCCTGTTTTTCGTCTTGTGAGAATGTGAGGTTCTGCAAAAAACGACGGTTACCGATGCACTGCAAGACACCCGACAGAGGACTCGACACGGGTTCAAAAGTCACCCGGCGCGCGCCCTGAAATCTGTCTTCAAACCTGTCTCACTCCTTATCCCGCTTGGGTCTTGCGTGTGGGTCTTGCGTGCGGCTGGTCTTAGTATAACCAGCGTACAGTACAATAACTCGCTAAACGCAAAGACGCCAGTCGGGGCAAGCCCAGTATTCAGTGGCTCCTTACAGCTCGAGTTTCCACAGAATTTCACTTTCGGTCTTCCCATGTCGTCATTCCTGCTTCACCAAGCCCGTTTCTTTACAACGGTCAACCACCTAAAGGACCTGCCTCCAACACCCCAGCCGGAGATCGCTTTCGCGGGTCGCTCAAATGCGGGCAAGTCGACGGCCATCAACCTGCTGTGCAACCAGAAGCGGCTGGCCTTCGCCGGCAAGACGCCGGGGCGCACACAGCACATCAACTACTTCGCCATAGGCCCGGCGGACCAGCCGAAGGCGCATGTGGTCGACTTGCCGGGGTATGGGTACGCCGAGGTTTCGGGTAACGCCAAGCTGCATTGGCAGCAGTTGCTGTCCACGTATCTGCAAAGCCGCGCACAGCTCGTCGGCATGATCCTGATGATGGATTCGCGCCGTCCGCTGACCGAACTCGACAAGATCATGCTCGACTGGTTTGCGCCAACGGGAAAGCCAATTCACGCTTTAATGACCAAATGCGACAAATTGACACGGCAAGAAAGCATCAACACGTTGCGTGCGACCAAGAAAGCATTCGATGAGTACACGGCGGCCGGATATCGCGGCGAATTGACGCTGCAGCTCTTCTCGGCGCTCAAGCGCGTTGGGCTCGATGAAGCTCACGGGAAAATCGAAAGCTGGCTGATTCCGAAGGCTACCGAGGAAATCGCGCCGGAAGACGAAGCGCAGTGAACCAGGTCGGGGACCACCTGGAAACAGGCTTTGAGGCGAACGTTGAGATGATTCGTGTCGCCCGGCATAAAAACCCCCGCCGCATGACGGCGGGTCAAACAACCTGATCGAATCCTTTACGATCATCACAGGCACCCGCTCAGGGAGGAGAAGCGGGGAGCTCGGCGTCAAGCGCCTACCCGATCAGTATGATATAGGCTCTCGAAAAGGTTCTGGAGGCTGTCGTCCCATATCTGCTTCAGCTGCGGTCGCGGCAGCTGAACCAGCATCCATTCCCCGGAATCGCGTTATCCATCATCCCTCAAGCCAAGTCATGAGCTTCTATCCGCATCATCGTCCGCGCCGCATGCGTCGTGACGACTTTTCGCGCCGCCTGATGCGCGAAAACCTGTTGACCACAAACGATCTGATCTATCCCGTGTTTATCGTCGAGGGATCGAATGTGCGTCAGGCCGTCCCGTCCATGCCTGGCGTCGAGCGCACATCGGTTGATCTGCTGATGAAGGCGACCGAGCAATGCGTCGAGCTGGGTGTGCCCGTCATTTCGCTGTTCCCGGCCATTGAACCTTCGCTGAAAACGCCCGATGGCCGTGAAGCGACGAATCCCGAAGGCCTGATTCCGCGTGCCGTTCGCGAGTTGAAGAAGCACTTTCCAGAACTGGGCGTGCTCACCGACGTCGCGCTCGACCCCTACACCAGTCACGGTCAGGACGGTGTCCTCGACGAACAACATGGCTACGTCATCAACGACGAAACCAGCGAAATTCTCGTCGAACAGGCTCGCGCACAGGCTGAAGCGGGCGTGGATATCGTTGCGCCGTCGGACATGATGGACGGTCGGATCGGCGCAATTCGCGAAATGCTTGAGAGCGACGGACATATTCACACGCGGATCATGGCGTATGCGGCAAAGTATGCATCGGCGTTCTACGGCCCGTTCCGCGATGCGGTCGGCTCCGCTGCGAACCTCGGCAAGAGCAACAAGATGACGTACCAGATGGACCCGTCGAATTCCGATGAGGCCCTGCGCGAAGTGCGGATGGATATCGAGGAAGGCGCGGACATGGTGATGGTCAAGCCGGGCATGCCGTATCTAGATATTGCGTATCGCGTGAAGGAAGAGTTTCGCTTTCCGACCTACGTGTACCAGGTCAGCGGCGAGTATGCGATGATCAAGGCCGCCACGCAGAATGGCTGGCTGGATCACGACAAGGCAGTGATGGAGTCGCTGCTGGCATTCAAGCGCGCGGGCGCGGATGGCGTGCTCACATACTTCGCGCTGGATGCCGCTCGGCTTTTGCGGGCGTCTTCGAAGTAAAGGGGCCGGTGGGTTGCAGGGGTTTTAGGCGGCGATGCAGTTGCTCATTGCTTGATGGCGTTGCCACCCGATTACCCGGAGTTGTAGGGGACTGGGGCTGAGGGGCGAAAGCCCCTTCAGCCACCCAGCGACGGATACTATCCAAATTCCTGGGACACGGTTGCAGCGGGCCCGCAATGCCGGATGCCTGTCCATCTGGGAGCGGACTTTTTCCAGTCAACCGCCGTCCGAGTGGCACACCCGACCGACCTGTTGTCGATTCAAGCAACCGGCGTCGCGAACGCTCACACCCGCAGCAAACAGATCTCCGTCAGCAGGTCGGCAAGTGCCACCTCCTTGGGATTATTCGGATATTCTTCAAATACCGGCGCATCGGCGGCCTCGTGGCCCGACTGCACGAGCCACGTGCCATATAGCCACTGATAAGCCACTTGCATATCGCTGTAGGGCCCTTTATGGCGGAGCACTGCATACTGGCCGCCACGTAACGGCGTCAAGCTGACCGGTGCCGCAACATCGATATCCCCAGGCAAAACCACCGCTGCCTTTGACCTCGACGCTGCTTCAGGCACGATCCCCGGATCGTCATAATAGATAGATGCCGACCGTCCGAAATTCGGCCGGCAACAAATTCCTGGCGGCCAGCCAACCGAACAGCGAATCGAACGCCTTGCCAATCTGCATATACGACCCGACGTGGTCGAGAGACACAACGTTCATCGCCGGTAAGTTACGAATCACCACTTCATGCATCACCATTTGATCGTCTCCTGATAACGCTGGCCGAAACCGGCTGTGAGTGCCCTGCTTGCGGTACTGTGCCGGCGCGGCACGCCGAACGCAACCCTGAACGTGCGCGAAAACGACTGCAAGCTTGCTATACCTGGAACGCTAGGCAATCTCCGAAATCGGCATCGATCCATTAGCCAGATAGCCGCCCACGCGATGCAACCGCAACCGGCGCACGGTCGCGGCGATGGTCTCGCCGTACATCGCCTGATAGATCTGATGCCAGTGATACGGCGACAAACACGCAATCTCAGCCAACCTGTCGATATCCAACGGCTCGTCGAGGTGATCGTAGATATGGTCGAGCACGCAGCTCCGTCGCGCTTCGTAACGGGCTTGATAGGTGAGATCGTTCATGGGCGTCTCGATGAGAGCGGGCGTTGAGTACAGACAAAAGTATCACGACACGATTTACCAAATCCTGCGGACTTGATCCCAGGAGACTGAGACTTCAGTGGAGGTCTGCGCTGTTGACGGCTGCGTAAAAGACCGCGGCATAAACGGCGACAGGAGCCCGAGCGAATCGGTCAACAACAAAGGGGC
>CALNPU010000052.1 GCA_940588625.1 uncultured Caballeronia sp. | reverse complement strand
AGCCCCTTTGTTGTTGACCGATTCGCTCGGGCTCCTGTCGCCGTTTATGCCGCGGTCTTTTACGCAGCCGTCAACAAGATACCCGTCCGGGTCTTCGAACTGCGCAAAACGGTCTCCCCAGTACTGGTCTTGCGGTTCGATCAGCGGCTTCGCGCCAACCGCGACTGCGCGCGCGAACGCGGCGCCTACATCGTCGACGTAGAGGTAGAACGATTGCGGCGCCATCAGACCGGTGCTTTTGGGCGTCTTCGCGTGCGAACCGTAGGCGTCTTCGGGCCCGAACATCAGGATCAACTGTCCACGATACGTCATCTCGACGTGGATCACGGCGCCGTCGTCGTTGACGCTGTCACGCACCGCAAAACCTAGCGCCTGTTCGTCCTAGCGCCTGTTCGTAGAAGCCAGTGGAAACACACGGGCGTCGCGAACAGTCAGGTAAGGCGTGAGCCACGGCACATCGGCGGGGCGAGGGTCGGACATATGGGCTTCTCCTCGAGCTCGGCTGCTTATAGGTGCATTGTGCCATGGCGCCCTTTGGCAGAAGGGCTGAGCGGATTTCTGTTGCTGCGCTACGTCGCGTCGGCAGGATATCCCGATGCAGGGAGCGTGCCCGCGCGAAGCATTCGTTATGGTTTATGTTTCCGGCGGCAATCGCTCTCAGCGCCGCCCGGTTCGCTACGGCCCGCGCGCCAATGCTCCAAAATCGTCTGCTAGAATAATCGGATTCCGATTCTCTTCGTGTGTTTTCTCGTCGCTCTGGGTGTTGAAAACGTAGTTTCATCGTTTGCTCCGTTGCGTCGCCCAGAATCATCCCAGGATCTTTTCAGGACCTACCGGACTCGACATGACGCCCCCGACTTCCAGCCAAACCACCCTGATGGCCAACGCAATCCGTGCGCTGGCAATGGACGCCGTTCAACAAGCCAACTCCGGCCATCCGGGCATGCCAATGGGCATGGCGGAAATCGGCGTCGCGCTCTGGTCGCGTCACCTGAAGCACAACCCGGGCAACCCGCACTGGGCTGACCGTGATCGTTTCGTACTCTCGAACGGTCATGGTTCCATGCTGCTGTACTCGTTGCTGCGCCTGACCGGCTACGACCTGCCGATCAACGAACTCAAGAACTTCCGCCAACTGCATTCGAAGACACCGGGACACCCGGAATACGGCATCACGCCGGGCGTTGAAACGACCACCGGTCCGCTTGGCCAGGGTCTGGCGAACGCGGTGGGCATGGCGCTCGCCGAAGCGCTGCTCGCAGCCGAGTTCAACAAGGACGGCGCGAAGATCGTCGACCACCACACATACGTGTTCCTCGGCGACGGCTGCATGATGGAAGGCATCTCGCACGAAGCCTGTTCGTTCGCCGGCACGCTCAAGCTGCACAAGCTGATCGCGCTGTACGACGACAACGGTATTTCCATCGACGGTCATGTGGAGCACTGGTTCCACGACGACACCCCGAAGCGTTTCGAAGCCTACGGCTGGAACGTGATCCGTGCGGTGGACGGCCACAACGTGGACGCGATGGACGCGGCCATTGCGCAAGCGAAGAACTCGGATAAACCCACGCTGATCTGCTGCCGTACGATCATCGGCAAAGGCGCGCCGACCAAGCAAGGCAGCCACGATTCGCACGGGGCGCCGCTGGGCGCGAAGGAAATTGCTGACGCCCGTGCCGGCATGGGCTGGACCTGGGAACCGTTTGTGATTCCGCAGGAAGTCTATGCCGCGTGGGATGCGAAGGAAGCCGGTGCGCACGCGGAAGCGGAGTGGAACAAGCAATTCGATGCGTATCGCGCGAAGCATTCGGCCGAAGCCGCTGAATTCGTACGCCGGATGAACGGCGAACTGCCGACCAAGTGGGCGCAGGACGCGAAGGACATTGTTGAAGCCGCGAATCAGAAGGGTGAAAGCATTGCCACCCGCAAGGCTTCGCAGCAAACGCTCGACAGCCTCGCCGCCGCGCTGCCGGAACTGCTGGGCGGCTCCGCCGACCTGACGGGCTCGAATCTGACGAACTGGAAGGCATCGAAGCCGGTGCGCGCCGGCGAGGGCACGAACGAGATCCAGTGGGGCAACCACATCAACTACGGCGTGCGCGAATTCGGCATGAGCGCGGTCATCAACGGCATCGTGCTGCATGGCGGTTATCGCCCGTTTGGTGGCACTTTCCTGACCTTCTCGGACTACAGCCGAAACGCGCTGCGCGTGGCTGCGCTGATGAAGGCGCCGTCCATCTTCGTGTTCACGCACGATTCGATCGGCCTGGGCGAAGACGGCCCGACGCACCAGTCGGTGGAGCAAACGTCGAGCTTGCGACTGATTCCGCAATTACAAGTGTGGCGTCCGGCGGATAGCGTCGAGACTGCCGTCGCATGGACGTTCGCCATTGAGCACAAAGGGCCGTCGGCGCTGATTTTCACGCGTCAGAACCTGCTGTTCTCGCCGCGTAACGACGTGCAGATCGCGAACATTTCGAAGGGCGGCTACGTGCTGCGCGACTGGAACGACGACATCCCGGCACGCAAGATCATCCTGATCGCGACAGGCTCGGAAGTCGAGCTAGCGCTGAAGGCCGGCAAGAACCTGGCGCAGGAAGACATTGGCGCGCGCATCGTGTCCATGCCGTGTACGAACGTGTTCGATCTGCAAGACCAGGAATATCGCGACCGCGTGTTGCCGAAGGGCGTCGTGCGCGTGGCGATCGAAGCTGGCGTGACCGATTTCTGGCGCAAGTATGTGGGTCTCGAAGGCGGCGTGGTGGGTATTGATTCGTTCGGCGAATCCGCGCCCGCCGGCGAGCTTTTCAAGTATTTCGGCTTCACAGTCGAGCATGTCGTGGAGACGGCGAAAACCGTGCTCGCGGGCTGACAGGGTGCTTGCTGGGTCAGAGCTATAACCCAGCTGACCCAGCGAACCCGGCAGCAGCGAACTGGAACTTTTTTTCAGCCATCAGGAGATAGGCCATGACGATTCGCGTTGCAATCAACGGCTACGGCCGGATCGGCCGCAATACGCTGCGTGCCTTGTATGAAAACGGCAAGAAGCACGACATCGAGATCGTTGCCATCAACGACCTCGGCGATGCAGCCACGAACGCGCACCTGACGCAGTACGACACGGCGCACGGCAAGTTCCCGGGCGAAGTGTCGGTGGACGGCGACTACCTCGTGGTCAACGGCAACCGCATCCGCGTGCTGGCTACCCGCAACCCGGCTGAATTGCCCTGGGGCGAGCTGAACGTGGGCATCGTGCTGGAATGCACCGGCTTCTTCACGACGAAAGAAAAGGCCAGCGCCCACATCAAGGGCGGCGCGAAGAAGGTCATCATCTCGGCGCCTGACGGCAAGGACGTTGACGCAACTATCGTCTATGGCGTGAATCACCATGTGCTGAAGGCGTCGGATACGGTTATCTCGAACGCATCGTGCACGACGAACTGCCTGGCGCCGCTCGTCAAGCCGCTCAACGACAAGATCGGCCTGGTGAACGGCCTGATGACGACCATCCATGCGTACACGAACGACCAAGTGCTGACGGACGTGTATCACGAGGACCTGCGCCGCGCTCGCTCGGCCACGCACAGCCAGATCCCGACCAAGACGGGTGCTGCGTCGGCGGTGGGCCTGGTGTTGCCGGAATTGAACGGCAAGCTGGATGGTTACGCTATTCGTGTTCCGACCATCAATGTGTCGATCGTCGATCTGTCGTTCATCGCCGCACGCGACACGACGGTCGATGAAGTGAACTCGATCATGAAGGAGGCGTCGGAAGGGGCGTTGAAGGGCATCCTCGGCTACAACACGGCGCCGCTGGTGTCGATCGACTTCAACCATAATCCGGCATCGTCGACGTTCGATGCGACGCTCACGAAGGTGTCTGGCCGTCTGGTGAAGGTGTCGAGCTGGTACGACAACGAGTGGGGGTTCTCGAATCGCATGCTGGATACGGCGGTTGCGCTGGCCAATGCGAAGTAAAGCCGCCAGGTAACGCAGTGAAATCAAGCTGAAAAAAGCCGCCGGTTTGCAAGAACCGGCGGCTTTATCGCGCTTGGCGCGCCGACATCACGCGCCTGAACGATCATTCGAAATCAGTTCTTCCTGTGCGGACAGTGCTCCTTCGAGCAGGTGCCATACAGCGCGAGAGCATGTTCGTGCAGCTTGAAGCCGCGGTGCTTGGCAATATCCTGCTGACGGCTTTCGATCTCGGCGTCGAAGAACTCTTCCACCATGCCGCAGTCCAGACACACCAGGTGGTCATGATGGGTCCCTTCATTGAGCTCGAACACGGCTTTGCCCGACTCGAAGTTACTGCGTGAAAGCAGGCCAGCTTGCTCAAACTGCGTGAGCACGCGGTATACGGTGGCGAGACCGATATCGAGTTCTTCATGCAACAGGTTTCTATACACGTCTTCTGCAGTCAGGTGACGCACAGGACTATGCTGGAAAATCTCAAGTATCTTGAGCCGGGGCAAGGTCGCCTTCAGCCCGATATTTTTCAGATCGGCGGGATTGGTCATCGCTAGGCATCCCTAGAGTACAATTCAAAGTTCTCATAGTAATGCGTTTTTACCGTTCCGGTCGCCATCCGAACGAAATGGCGCGATCTCCGAAAAACTCCGAAATTCTTGCGCCCCCACGGGCGATGGGCCAGGCGAAGGGTGAAATGTTTTTCAAATCTTTATTGAATAGCCGGGAGAGCCGTCGTATGCGCGGAACTTTGATCGCTGCCGCCACTATGACCGTCCTGGCCGGTTGTTCCACTTACGATAGCGTTACGCAAAGCTTCGCGCAGCACATCACACCGTATCGGATTACGGTTGTACAAGGGAACTTCGTTTCGGCGGAAGCCGCGAGCCAGATGAAGACCGGCATGACGCGCGACCAGGTGAAGACGCTGCTCGGCACGCCGTTGCTGGCAGACATGTTCCATGCGGATCGCTGGGACTACATATTCTATTTCAAGCGCGGTTCCACGTCGGTCGTGCAGCAACGTGATTTCATCGTGCTGTTCGCGGGCGACCGCGTGGCGAGCTGGTCAGGCGGCGAGGGTTTGCCGTCGAATCTTGAATTGCTTGCTAAAATTGATGGCGACAAAGGTTGTAAGCTGACCGCCGCTATAGCTGCGACCACGGCTGCAGCCGCCAGCGGGGCTAGCGCAACGACAGCGGGTACGTGCCAGCGGCGCAGCGGTCGCGGGAGCGGCGAGTGCGCCGGGCGTCCAGCCGAATGCATCAAATGCGTCGAACGCATTTGATGGTGACGCCAACCAGCAAGCCGCCCAAGCTGCCAATCGCGCGACCGACGCCGTGCAGACACCCAGGCCGCACCCGCTCGTCGGCCATGCTGAGCATGTCAGGGAACCCGGGATTGCCGCCGAACGTCAATGCTGCGGGCAACTCGCAGGTCCAGTTTCAGCGTCGTCCAGACACCGTCACGGTGCCGGACGCAGAGCCGTGGGTCCGCAAGGCACGTCGCCCGCCCCGGTGGACACGGGCAACGGTCTAAGCGCGTCCGCCGTGCCGGCGACGAGCGCCAACTAAGCGGAAACGGCGGGCTTCGCCCCGCCTGTTTCACCTGCTTCGTCTGGTTTCGTCGGGGCCTGACCCGTTCGGGCGGCTGCGCACTAAGCGGCCGCCGTTTCCATCGTATCGTTTCCATGCTTCTGACTTCGTAGCCTCAACTCACGCGAGACACGCCATGAAAATCGCCATTGCCGGCGCATCGGGCCGCATGGGCCGCATGCTCATAGAAACCGTTCTCAAGGACGCCAACGCCACGCTGACCGGCGCGCTCGACAGAACCGGAGCGCCGCAACTCGGCCAGGACGCAGGCGCTTTCCTCGGACAAGAGACGGGCGTTTTGCTGACGGACAATATCGAACAGGTTTTCGCCAACGCGGATCTGCTGATCGACTTCACGCGTCCCGAAGGCATGCTCGTGCATCTGGAAGCGGCGTTGCGGCATAACGTGAAGATGGTCATCGGCACGACCGGTTTCGACGATAACCAAAAAGCCCAATTGCGCGCCGCCGGTGAAAAAATCGGCATTGTGTTTGCGCCGAACATGAGCGTGGGCGTGAACGTGACGCTCAAGCTGCTCGAGTTCGCGGCGCGGCATTTCGCCGAAGGCTACGACATCGAGATTATCGAGGCGCACCACCGGCACAAGGTCGACGCGCCCTCGGGCACCTCGCTTGCAATGGGTGAAACCATTGCCCATGCGCTCGGTCGTGAGCTGAAGGATTGCGCGGTGTACGGTCGCGAGGGCGTGACCGGCGAACGTGATCCCTCCACCATTGGTTTCGCCGCCATTCGCGGCGGTGACATTGTCGGCGACCATACTGTGCTGTTCGCGGGCATTGGCGAGCGGATCGAGCTTACGCACAAATCGGCCAACCGGCTGTCTTACGCGCAGGGCTCGTTGCGTGCGGCGCACTTTCTTGCCGGCCGCGAGCGCGGTTTCTTCGACATGCAAGACGTGCTCGGTCTGCGCTGAGCTTGACCTGAGCCACCCAAACCCGGGGTTTTTGTCCGATGGCTACAACCCATCATCCATTATTTGCAGAGCAGCGACGGCATTACGCATGGCGTCGCTGGTGTGCTTCTGGCCATGTCGTTGGCGAGCTGGTGTTTTCTCATCGTTAAGGCGTGGGTCCTGGTGCGCGCGAAGCGTCAGGGGTCGCGCGCCGTGCAGCGTTTCTGGCAGGCGCCAACGCTAGCCGAAGGCATCGCGGAATTGCGCAAAGCGGATCGGGAGCGGGTGTATTTGCCGCTCGCGGTGGCTGCATGGCGGGCGTCGGAGGCAAAATGCCCAGTGCGCCCATGGCTGAGATTAACATGACGCCGTTGATCGACGTCATGCTCGTGTTGCTGGTGATTTTCATCATCACGGCGCCGTTGTTCACGCATGCGATCCGGCTCGATTTGCCAAAGGTCGCGTCCCAAGTGGCGCGCGAGACGCCGGAGACCATCACGCTTTCCATCGATGATGCAGGCAAGATTTACTGGAACGACAAGCTGATTACGCTTGATCGGATGCGTATCCAGTTCGTGGCTGAAGGCAAACGCGCAACGCCGCCGGAAATTCACCTGAGGGCATCGAGCGCGACGCGTTATGACATGATCGCGCAAATAATGGGCGCGGGGCTGGACAAGATCGGTTTCGTGACCGATCAGGTCAAGCCGGTGCATCAGTAGTAGCCCGTTGTAGTAGCCTGTTCGGGCAACGCTCCCCAGCCGAAACCGCGAGCGCACCGCGCTTCGCCGGGATAAAAAGCCCCGGACTCGCCCAAACCACTCGCTTCCAGCAAGGCGCACGTCCAAGCAAATCCAATGCAGCGGCATGCGCAGTGCCAAAACCTTCTGCCTCAACGGTATAATCACGCTTTGGCCGCGCGGGCGCGCCTACCGGGATTACCGCAAGGCAGCGGCCCGAGGGTTGCACTACCGGTAAAACCTTGTAGTAAGACCCTGTAAGCCCTGGGCAAAACCGCCAAAACCACACCATGCAAGATAAATACGTACCCGCCGACGTCGAATCCGCAGCGCAAAGCGACTGGCGCGCGAAAGACGTCTACCGGTCGACCGAAACCAGCGACAAGCCCAAGTTCTACTGCGTGTCCATGCAGCCATATCCGTCGGGCAAGCTCCATATGGGGCACGTGCGCAACTACACCATCAACGACGTGATGTACCGGTTCCTGCGCATGAACGGCCACAACGTGCTAATGCCCATGGGCTGGGATGCGTTCGGCATGCCGGCGGAAAACGCGGCAATGGCGAACAACGTGCCGCCGGCGAAGTGGACGTACGACAATATTGACTACATGAAGAAGCAGATGCAGTCGATAGGCCTCGCTATCGACTGGTCGCGGGAAATTGCGTCGTGCAAGCCCGAGTATTACAAATGGAACCAGTGGCTGTTCCTGAAGATGCTGGAAAAGGGCATTGCGTATAAAAAGACCGGGACGGTGAACTGGGACCCGGTCGACCAGACGGTGCTTGCAAACGAGCAGGTGATCGACGGGCGCGGCTGGCGCTCGGGCGCAGTGGTGGAAAAGCGCGAAATCCCGATGTACTACATGCGCATCACGGAATACGCGGACCAGTTGCTCGGCGACCTGGAAGGCCTCGGCTGGCCCGAGCGTGTGAAGGTGATGCAGCAGAACTGGATCGGCAAAAGCTTCGGCGTGAATTTCGGCTTCCCGTACGAGATCGACGGCGAAAGCAAATTGCTGCGCGTGTTCACCACGCGCGCGGACACCATCATGGGCGTGACCTTCGCTGCAGTTGCTGCGGAACATCCGCTGGCAACGCGCCTTGCTCGCGATAACCCCGGTCTGCAAGCGTTCATTGAAGAATGCAAACGTGGTAGCGTGGCTGAAGCCGACGTCGCGACGGTCGCGACGATGGAAAAGAAGGGCATGCCCACGGGCTTTTTCATCACGCATCCGCTGACGCACGAAAAGGTCGAAGTGTGGATCGGCAATTACGTGCTGATGAGCTATGGCGAAGGTGCCGTGATGGGCGTGCCGGCACACGACGAACGTGATGTCGTGTTCGCGAAGAAACACGCGCTGCCGATCAAGCAAGTGGTTGCGGTCGAAGGCAAGACCTACAGCACGGACACCTGGGAAGAGTGGTACGCGGAAAAGGGCGCGGGCACGCTGGTCAACAGCGGCAAGTATGACGGCCTCGGCTTCGAGGCAGCGGTCAACGCCATTGCCGCCGACCTGAAAGCGCAGAACCTGGGCGACAAGCAAATCACGTGGCGCCTGCGCGACTGGGGCATTTCGCGCCAGCGCTACTGGGGCACGCCGATCCCGATCATCCACTGCGCCACGTGCGGTGACGTGCCGGTGCCTGAAGCGGATCTGCCGGTCGTGTTGCCGGAAGACCTGGTGCCGGCCGGCACGGGTAACCCGCTCGCCAAGTCCAAAGCCTTCATCAATTGCACGTGCCCGAAGTGCGGCGCGCCGGCGAAGCGAGAAACCGACACCATGGACACGTTCGTCGATTCAGCCTGGTATTTCTCGCGTTATGCCGCGCCGGATGCCAAGACGATGGTCGACAAACGCACCGACTACTGGATGCCGATGGACCAGTACATCGGCGGAATCGAGCACGCGATTCTTCACCTGCTGTACGCGCGTTTCTGGACCAAAGTCATGCGCGACCTGGGGCTCGTCACGTTCGATGAACCGGCGAAGAACCTGCTCACGCAGGGCATGGTGCTCAACGAAACGTATTATCGCGAGGACGCAGCGGGCAAGAAGACCTGGATCAACCCCGCCGACGTAACCGTGTCTCACGATGACAAAGGCCGCCCGGTTGGCGCGGTGCTCAACGCGGATGGCGAGCCGGTGGTGATCGGCGGCGTGGAGAAGATGTCGAAGTCGAAGAACAATGGTGTCGATCCGCAATCGCTGATCGATGCTTACGGCGCGGACACCGCTCGCCTCTTCGTGATGTTCGCGGCTCCTCCCGAGCAGTCGCTCGAGTGGTCGGGCACGGGCGTGGAGGGCGCTAGCCGCTTCCTGCGTCGCGTATGGCAACTTGCGCATGGCCGCGCGGACGCACTGAAAACACACGCCAAGCTTGAGCTGTCGAAGCTGAACGACACGGACCGCACGCTGCGCCGTGAGATCTACACCATCCTGAAGCAGGCCGATTTCGACTACGGCCGCTTGCAGTACAACACGGTCGTCTCCGCGGCCATGAAGATGCTGAACGCGGTGGATAGCGCGAAAGATGCAACGCCCGCCGTTCTTAATGAAACCTTCGGCGTATTGCTACGTGTCCTGTATCCGGTCGTGCCGCACATCACGTACCAGTTGTGGCAGGAACTCGGCTACGCCGATCTGCACGGCAGTTTGCTCGACGCAGCCTGGCCGAAAGTGGACGAAGCCGCACTCGAACAGGCTGAAATTGAACTTGTACTGCAGGTAAACGGCAAGGTGCGCGGTTCGCTCACCATGGCGAAGGATGCGTCGCGCGAGGACGTCGAAAAGGCGGCGGTCGCGCATGAGATGTTCGAGAAATTTTCGGAAGGGCGCACGCCGAAGAAGGTCGTCGTGGTGCCGGGCCGGTTGGTGAACGTGGTCGTAGCCGGAGATAGCGCGCCATGAAAATCCTGGAGGATGTTGTGAGCAGGAAAGCTGTCAGCTTGAGTTCGACCAACACGAAGACGAAGCGCGCGGTCAGCCGGTGCTCGATCCTCACGCTGGCGTGCAGCGCGGTGCTACTGTCGGCATGCGGGTTCCAGTTGCGTGGCCAGCAGGACTACGCGTTCAAGCGGCTCGCCGTTGTTGGCGCTCCACCGGAAATGCTCGGACGCCTGCAGCGTGTGGTGGGCGGCAGCGACACCGTGGTCGTCAAGGCCTCCGAGCAGCCCGACGCGATCCTTTCGCTGACCAGCGCTAGCGGCATGAAGACCTTGAGCCTGAATGCACAGGGCGTCGTGCAGGAATACGAGCTCGACTACAGCCTTGGCTACTCGATGGTCGGTGCCGACGGCACCGTCCTGATTCCCCTGAGCACAATTTCGCTGAACCGTGCGTTGACGTATAGCGACCAGTACACGCTGGCGAAGGGGATTGAGGCGCAGACGCTGTTCCGTGACATGCAGTTCGACGCCGTTGACCAGTTGATGCGCCGCCTCGCAGTCGTGCGTTCGCTGCATCCAGCGCCGAGTGAAGCGTTGCCGGGAATTTTGCCGCGCGCGCCGTTGCCTGTGCCGCCGCTGTAAGCGCCGGGGTTTCGCAAAAAACCATGCAACTCCGACTCGACGCGCATCTCGCGAAAGGGCTGAAAGGCTTGTACGTCGTCTATGGCGACGAGCATCTGCTCGCGCAGGAAGCGTGCGACAAGATTCGTGCGAGCGCCCAGGCGCAGGGTTTCACGGATCGCTCGGTGTTTGTCGTCGACCGTTATTTTGACTGGAGTTCGTTGTTGGGCGCGAGCCAGTCGATGTCGCTCTTCGGTGATCGCCAACTGGTCGAGTTGCGCATTCCCACCGGCAAGCCCGGCAAGGAAGGCGGCGAAGCGCTGAAAACGTTAGCCGCCGCCGATAACCCCGACGTCCTCATGCTCATCACCTTGCCGCGTCTCGACGCCGCCACGCAGAAGTCCGCGTGGTTCACCGCGCTGAGCGGCCCAGGCGTGATGATGAAGATTGATCCGGTTGAACCTGCGCAATTGCCCATGTGGATCGGCCAGCGACTGACTTTGCAAAACCAGCGCGTAGCGCCGGGCGAGGACGGACGGCGGGCGCTGGTGTTTATCGCGGAACGGGTGGAGGGCAACCTGCTTGCCGCGCATCAGGAAATCCTCAAGCTGGGTTTGCTGTATCCCGCGGGCGTGCTCACCTTCGAACAGATCCACGAAGCCGTGCTGAACGTCGCGCGTTATGACGTATTCAAGTTGAACGAAGCCATGCTGACCGGCGATGTAGGCCGTCTGACACGCATGCTTGACGGCCTGAAAGGCGAGGGTGAAGCCGGGACGCTCGTGATCTGGGCGCTGGTGGAAGAAGTGCGCACACTGCTGCGGATGAAACGTGGCGTGGCCGCTAGCAAGCCGCTCGCCACGCTGCTGCGCGAGAACCGGGTTTGGGGCCCGCGCGAACGGCTGATCGGGCCCGCGCTTTCCCGGGTGACCGAGGCGACGCTGGAAAAGGCGTTGTCGCTGGCGGCGAAGCTGGACCGGCAGGTCAAGGGTCTGTCGAGCGGCACTGGCCCGCGAGGCATCGCGAACCCGGGCGATCCGCCGCCTGACTCGTGGGACGGCATGTTCGAACTCGCAATGACCGTCGCGTCATCAGGCAGTCCGCTGCAGCGCAACGCGCCCGCAGCGAAGCCGGCGCCGCAGGGTAACAAGCGCCCAGCCTGACAACGGCTTAAAATTGCTCTCTTCGGCTCCAAAAGCCGAAAACCGCGCTCATCCCAAGCGTCGAACAAAACCAAGAGAATGACGATGACCGACATCGACGAATACATGACCGAACTCGGCAGCCGTGCGCGCCGGGCTTCGCGCGCGATGGCGTGTGCATCGACGGCGGCGAAGAACGCTGCGCGCGAAGTGGATTCAGCGAGCGTGATGGTGAATGCATCGACCCGATTCGCCGATGGCTTCGAATTCGGCCTCGGTGCGGAAATCGGTATCTCGAACGACAAGCTGCACGCGCGTGGACCGGTTGGACTGGACGGCCTGACATCGTTGAAATACGTCGTGCTCGGTCACGGCGAATCGCGCCAATAATCGACGACAATAAGCGAGACCGCCATTCCAATGCTCTGGATCAAATCGCTGCACATAGTATTAGTCGCTTCGTGGTTTGCCGGCCTGTTCTACCTGCCGCGCATCTTCCTCAATCTCGCGATGGAAACCGAACCGGCGGCTACCGCCCGCTTGCTGGTCATGGCGCGCAAGCTGTTCCGCTTCATGACGTTCATTGCGGTGCCGGCGCTGGCGTGCGGCTTGTGGCTGCTGCTGGTCGTGGGCATTGGCCAGGGCCAGGGGTGGATGCACGCAAAGCTCGACATTGTGGCGCTGATCATCATTTATCATGCGTACTGCGGCGTTCTGCTGCGTCGGTTCCAGCGCGGCGAGAACACGCGGTCAGACAAGTGGTATCGCATGTTCAACGAGTTGCCGGTGCTTGGGCTGCTTGGCGCCACGCTTTTAGTGGTTATCAAGCCGTTCTAGGCTTGTTGCAGTAAAAGAAACACCAATGCCGGGCCGCCAGGGACCGGCATTGCTATTTTCGGGCTGTGTTCTCGTATCAGAGGCATTGCTGGATCGATTTGCCAAACCTGGACGGAATCGTTGAGCCGCGACCTTGCTGCGCAGTGTCCGGGCTTCAAACGTAAGCTGCCGCGTGGTTACCCCGCGCGGTGCAAGCGTTCCCAGGCTTCATTCGCCTCGGCGATAATTTGCTTAACCAGATCAGCCGAGGTTTCAACAATCGCGTATTCATCCTGCCCCGGCCCGCCCATTTTTACGCGTTCATTGCAATAGCGCATGCCGCTGGCAAAGGGCGTGCGGAGGTATGGTATTCCATGCAGCCGGTTTCAGCAACCAGTCGTGCAATGTTGTTCAGGCGCACGCCCGAGCCGGGCATGATCACTAGTCGCTCGCCGGCAGCCTCACGCAACGCGCCGATCATCTCCGTCCCGACCAGTGCGTCGGATTCCTGACCGCCGGAGGTGAGGAGGCGGGCTGCAGCCGGTCCTGATAATGTCTTCGAGCGCTTTGAACGGACCACGCGCGACATCAAATGATCGAACCCGTACCTGCGGAACTCGAGTTGCCACCAATAGCGATCATGCCGTCACCAGCAGCCGAAGCCTTGTCACCCATCGCAATAGCGTCGGTGCCCGTTGCCGTAGCCACGCCCGAAGCACCATTCGCGCCGTCTGCACTGTTGACGCCGTTGATGCCAATGCTCGAACTACCCGTTGTAGAGATAGATGTTCGTGACCGTGTTCGTCAAGTTGTTCAACCATTGATTGCATCGCGGCTTGAAGCGTTGACTGCACCGTTCTGCAAGTTCGTGAGCTTCACGCCAACCGTACCCAGACCCAGCGACACTGCGGTCTTCGTCGTATCGGTGTATGCCACGAACGCATTGGTGACCGCGCCGCTCGTGTTGATGTTCAAGCCCGCTGCGGTCAACAGTCCAACGTTCACTGCATCCGTGGCGGACGTACCGGCGATGACCTTGTGGATCTGCGCGCCGTTCGAACCAGCCAGCGTGACGGAATCCTTGCCCGTCGTGTCGCATATGCCACGAATGCGTTGGTAATTGCACCGCTAGTGCCAATGGCCAGACCCGCTGCAGTCAACTGCCAACCGTTTACAGCGTCGGTTGTTGTACCCGCTGCTACGTTTACGATCTTGTGTTCGCCACCGACCTTGCCCACCGATACGATGTTCGAGACGTCAGCAACGGCACCCTGGCCCAATGCGACCGAATTGTAACCAGATGCGCTCGCGCCAACGCCAAGAGCGACCGATTGTGAAGCGGTCGCAGATGCCTGGTAGCCAATTGCTATCGCGAACACAGCCGTGGGGCCGGCGCCAGCAAGAGCGCGCGTCCCGATAGCAACGGACATGTCGTTCGCATAAGCGTACGCGCCGACTGCCAGACTGTCGGCACCGGCTACTACTGCGCTGTTATTTGCACCCACGGCGGTAATTTTGCCCTGCGCGAGATACGGACTTCCGGTCACAACAGGATCTGTCGGTGCTGCATCGCAGAGCAATTGAGCGCCCAGCATATGCGGCTGCGACAGAGCAGTGAAGACGCCCGACGCATTCAACTCAGCGACCGTGGCCGCGCCGTCTGCAATAGCGACGGTCGGATTCGTCTCTTGCACATCGGTGTCGTCAGCCATCGCTGCGCCAGCGCCGGCCAGGCTCATGCCGCCGACCGCGATTTGCGCCAGGATCGCCTTTGAAAGCGCTGTCTTTGCGCGCTTGCGCTACGTCCGGTCGCGAGTTCGGAAACCGCAACCCACGCTCCAGTCGACTCGTTCCAAACCGATTTGTATGACTTGTTCATGCTATGTAATACCTTTACAAGAATTAGAAAAATAGCCTAGCGGCTCGGGAACAGTGATTGATCGCTATCTTTTTGAGAAATGCTTAATCCATTGCAGCTTCCGTGTATCGCCCGGGGTTGATGCCTTGCCAGGTTTCTTCCTGCAGAAGCATTAAGACCGGCATACTAGAAAAGCCCGATTTTCATGACCGCAGACGAACTATAAGTTTGGAACAGACGTGGCTTAATGCGAAAAATCCTAAATTGAGTTTCACCAATCCATTTCATCACCGCCGGGGAAAGGAACATGTACCGACAACTGACCTTAAAACTCAATCGTTGCCCTGCAATCCATGCTGGATATAGGTTCAGTCAAATATCATTGGTATTTTCAGACTGATATTGGGTTATTTAAGATTATTCTTATGTTTAGGCGTTGTTGCGTCTCAGCAACCGTGTTTTGCTAAATAAGCATCAAAACCAATACGTTAAAAAAGCTTTTCGCTTTCTTGCATCAAACAGAATCGGCCCGCACGATGCATTTGACAAAAATTGACATAAAAAAGCCACCCAAAAGTTAATATCGGGTGACTTTCGAAAAAACGCTCATTCGCCCAATACGTCTTTCAATAAGAATTTTCTTTTTAAATAAAATTTCCGTCGACGCTTAAACTCGCTGCAACCATTCACTCAACGCTCCATTATTGAGATGGACTTTAAGAACTGACTGATAAGAGTCGAACCGCGTGGTGACTCCGCTGACCTGGTTATTATAAAAGTCACTCTCCGCCGACAATACGTCCAACAACGTCCGGTGATTCAGGTGATACCACTACTGCTCGAAAAATTGCTTGCGAACGAGATCCGTTTCAGCCGAAAACTCAGCGTACATTTTTGCCCGCTCGGAGAGCTCCATCGCGTCTCTATGAGCATCGCGAACCTTGAAATCGGCATCGAGCTCGATCTGATCACGCTTGTCGCTGCTCGACGAAGCCCGCGCCAAAGCGGCGCGCTCGGCAGCGCGCTGCGAGCCCATCCTGGAATGGTGTCCAGGACGGCTAGCAACATGGTGGACCACGGCTGACGATTGCCGAATACGTCTGACGCTGTGGTCTTGTTGATGACCCAGTTTAACTTGGGCAAGCCTTCTGCACGCACGGACTGAGCGCTCAGCTTCGCGGCAGCAGCCTCAGCATTTGCTTGCGCAATAACAAACAGGGTTTTGCGCAACCGCGGCGACTGCATCGTCGAGGTCCTCGAGCTGAAGCTGCCAGCGCGTACCGACAGGCATGAGCGGCTCATCGCCCACTAGCTTGCGCACTGAAAGCTGCAGAGCCGCGACCGTCTCTTGTGACGTCTGTGCCTGCAATAGGCGCGCCTTCGCTTGTGTCAGCTCACTGAGACGACCAAGATCGATTTTCACGATTTCCGCGAGCATGTCTACCAGTTGCCGCATGCGCTTGACATAACTTTCGCCAATGACATAAACGGACTGGTTTTTTCCAGCTCAACCAGGTTCGACGAGATGTCGTAAGCGTTCTGCTGCGAAACCGCCTGATAGTAAAACTCTGCTGCTTCCGCCATCTTCGTGCGACTCGCGATGTTCTTGCTCGTCTTGCCCCAGTCATAGATCAAGGTCGTCACGGCCCACGCTGGCGGTCGGGCGGTTGTACTGGTTAAAGCTCGCACTGTCGCCCGTGATGCTCGGCGTATTGCCCCCAAGCTGCACTTGCGGGTAACGCTGGCCTTTCACCTGATTGGTCGGCCCTGGATGCCTCCAGATCGGCCTGTGCCTGCCGTACCGTCGCGCTGCGGGCTGCCGCGGCGTCAGTGGCGTTGCGCAAAGCTGCACGGACAGCTTGTTCAGGCACCACTGCGGTGTTGGCTCGGGCGCTCGAGCCGGCGCCGTCGTCGAGCCATTCCGAATAACCTCGATCCAACGAACCAGCGTTGCGCTGAGCGCGACGGCTCATAGCGGATGAATTGCCCGCGCCCGCCAGAGATACGCATTGCGGGCTTGCCCGCCTGCGTTTTGACTAACTTGCAGACTTGCCTGCAGACCCGCAGCATCACGCCTGGCCATCGAGCTACTTGAGGCGGACGATGGTGCGGCTAGCACTTCGTCGTCTATCCTGGTTGTCGCGCCGGTCGCGAGAGATCCACGCAACGACTGCAAGTCGGCCTTTATGTTGGGCATCCGCGATGCAACCGTCGGGACGATCAACGGTCCGGTCACATAGGGACCGTCGACGGTAAGCGTTGACGCGGGCACCGGTCTCGGCGTGCTCACCGCAGCGGGAATCAGCTCAAGCTGCGGCCGCGTCGTCAAACCGGTCGCGGAAAGTCCTTGTTCCCGCTGCGATGTAGCGCCCTTCTCGGGCCGAACATCGGCAACGCCTAAAAGCGGTGCTGGTGCCTCGATCGTCAAAGGATGCGCAGCCCGCCATGGGCAACTCCGCCGGTTCGATCTCGGCAACGCGAGCAGCCGTCATGTCAGCCGCCGAACTGCTATTGACCGAGGCTGCGGCTTGCTGGGCTTGTTGCGAACGCTGCGCCATCAACGCCTGCTGCGACTGCGAAACCCCGAAACCCAGTCGAGTTCATCGACGGCTGATTTTGCGTGCGCCTCCGGCGAACCGAATGCGAGTGTTGCTACACCCGTGCCGACCAGAACGCTCAACGCCGAGACGATCGTCTTGCGCGGAGCCGCTTCTTGCGACGGCTGTTTCGCGAGGACTTTAATTTGGGCACGATGTAACGGTGCACTGTTTGTTCGTTTAGACATGTCGATTTATCTCTCGCGGAATGCTTCACGCGATTTGAAAATCGGCTTCAGCAAATAGGACAGAACTGTTTTTTCGCCGGTTCTGATTTCGACGTTACCCGTCATGCCAGGAATGATCGGCAGGTGCTTGCCCGCAGCAAAAAGCTCGCTCTTGTCGGTAAGAACCTGCACGCGGTAATAAATGGCATCACCTTTGTCAGCCACCGCTTTTTCGTCTACGAGAGTGTCCGGGCTCACGTCAATCACATGCCCTTTAAGCCCACCATAGATGCCAAAGTCGTAGGCGGGGATCTTGATAAATGAACGCGACATCTTGTGGCTTGATATGGGCTTCCACGATCAGCTGATCAGCAAAAGGAACGATGCTCATGATCTGCGCACCCAGCTGAATCACACCGCCGATAGTCGTCACACGAATGTCCTTGATGGTTCCCTTGACCGGCGCAACCAGCGTGGTGCGCTGAAGTACATCGGCGCGGCCTGCGAGGTTCTCTTTGGTCTGCGAAAGTTCGAGTTCGAGACGCGACAATTCATCGTTGGTGTCAGCCTGATATTTGTTACAGCGGTCCACAATCTGAGACTGCAGGTTGTTCGTGCTGCGTTTCATACGAAAAACCTCGGTTTCCGAAATAAGACCGCGCTGGGCGAGCGGCTCCGTCATGTTGATTTCGTTCATGGCGAGCGTGTAGCTTTTTGCAGCGATGCTACCGTGTCTTCCAACGAGCGACGGCGGGCCTGGTACGCCTGCGTTTCGCTCAATATCGGGTCTTTGTCCTGCAGGACCTCAGCGGGAAATACTAACGGCGTATGATTTGCCTCAGCATGCAGGCGTGCGACTCGGGCAACCAGACCGACCCACTTCGAACGACCTTCCGCGTAAGACGAATCAGCGCGTTTTGGGTCAATGTTCAATAGCACCTGGCCTTTCTCGACAACATCGCCCTCCTTCACACGCATCTCGGCGAGAATGCCCCCTTCAAGGCTCTGGATGAGCTGTTCGCGGCGGACAGGAACCACTTTCCCTTACCCTTGTGTGACCTCTTCTACCTTCGCGAACTTCGCCCGGACCACCCCGGCAATCATCACTGCTGCCACGAGATAAAGCATGATCAGCGTGCCCGGAATGGATTGGGCGAGAAACGATTCACGCAGGTCATTCAGGTAGGCCACATGGGCGGGGTGAATCTGGGGCTCAGCGTTCTTCCTGCGTCCAGCGGGCGTCAGCGAGCGAAGCAGACGCTGTAACTTGGTAAATAATTTCATGACACATCCTTCGCGACGCTCGGCGCCGGTGTATCGGACTGTTGTGTATGAGAAACTGCCGGACTGGGCGTGCCGCGCAACGCAGCAAGCACGGCTTCCTTCGGACCGTCAGTAACCACGCGGCCGCCATCGACCACGATGATCCAGTTGACTAACTCGCAGCAGCGAAGGCCGGTGCGTAACCACGACCAACGTCGTGCCCTGTGTGGCCTCGACAAGTTGTGTGATAAACGCGGCTTCGGTCTGCGTATCCATTGCACTGGTCGGCTCATACATCAGCATGAGTTTCGGACGGGCAATCAGGGCACGCGCGAGTGCCACGAGTTGCTTCTGGCCGCCCGACAAACCATCGCCGTTTTCGCCTATCGGCAAGTTCCAGCTGTGCTGGCTAGCGGCAGCGACCTCATCGAGTCCAGTTAGTTTTGCTACGCGAATCAGTTCGTGGATGGTGGCATCGGGGCGTCCGAGCATGACGTTTTCACGGAGCGAACCATAGAACAGGCGACTGTTTGTCCTGCGATACATAGCCCACATTTGCGTGCCAGTCGGCCGGATCGATCTGCTTGATATCGATGCCGTCACAGAAGACCTGCCCGCTCGTCGGACGATATAGATTCGACATCACCCGCAACAACGACGACTACCGCTACCGACCCGGCCGAGAATCGCCACACGCTCGCCGGCTTTGATGTTGATGTCCTTCAGGAACGCTGGCGGCTTCATGCCGTTCGTGGAAGGATAGTGAAAACCAACACGTTTGAGTTCGATCGCACCGCTCACGGAAGGATTGTTGAGATATTCAACTTCCGGATCGTGTTCGACCGGCTTCTTCATTAACGCGCTGAGCGAATCGAGCGCAGCCTTTGCCTGTTGGAAACGCACCACCAGACCAGCGACCTGCGCAAGCGGGGCAAGCGCACGGGACGCCAGGATCACCGAGCTAATCAACGCGCCTTGGGTCAACTTGCCGTCGGCGATCAAATAGACGCCAAAAACCACGATCATCACCGTCTCGAACTGCGTGATCCACGAAACAAAGTTCATCGCGAGCGCCGACAGGCGCTTGGACTGCATGAGGTATCAGGGACTTTCGCAGAAGACAATTCCCAGCGCTCCTGCATATAACGCTCGCCGCCCGTGGCCTTGAGTGTTTCAATACCTTCCACGGTCTCGATCAGTACGCCTTGCTTCAACAACGACTCGCGCAGGTTTTCTTTCATCACCTTCTTGAGCGGCCACTGAATCATTACGCTGACGCCCATAATCACCGGAATCAGCAATAGGAGAATCAAGCCCAGCGAGCCGCCGATCATGAAGATCACCGCGACGTACAGCAAGGTGAAAGGCAAATCGGAAACGGTCGCGAGCGTCGCGGACGCGGCAAAGTCGCGCACTGACTCGAATTCCCTCAATTGATTCGCAAACGACCCCGACGACGCCGGCTTGTGTTCCATACGGATGGCCAGTGCCTTCCGGAACAACATCGCGCCCATGATCAAATCAGCCTTTTTACCGGCGACATCGAGCACATGCGCTCGGACATTTCGTGAGATGAACTCGAATAACATCGCGATCAATACCCTGATCGCCAGTGACCACAACGTAGTGAATGCCTGGTTCGGCACCACCTGGTCGTAGACATTCATGGTGAAAAAGGTGCTGGCAAGCGCGAGAACGTTGATGAGCAGCGCGCCCAGCGCAGCGCTCCAGTAATAGCGGCAAAAGCGCCACAATGTACTTAGAAGCCAGTGACTGTCATTCGACGGCTCAGCTTTGCCCGCACGTTCGTCGACACGGCCGACAGGCTTTACGAGCATCGCGAAGCCCGTGTAGTTCGCCTTGATCTGGCTAACGCCGATAGTAACGATCCTCGAGCCCGATTCCGTAAGCACCACGAGGTAACCTGCTTCCATCTCGACTTCGGTCGATTGCGCACCTTCCTTGATTTCAGAAGGGGGGATTGGTAACCTTCACGTCTTTAGGAAACCGGCCGATCAGGACCATGCCGCCGTGGTCCTTGCGGAACAGCACGACCGGCAGCAGCATCTGCGAAACTTCGTTCGGCTGGCGCTCGATAATACCGGTCGTGAAGCCGGCTTGTTCAATGGCGAGTTGCGCCTGCTTGGGGGAGATAAACCGTCCGGTGGGCAGTCCGGCGAGTATTAATGCTCGATGGCCGGCTTGCCGTGGTAGGCGGCCATTCACACGAGACTTTTCAGCAGTGTGTCGTCCACTTTCACCGATACGGGCAACGCCTCTGCGCCGTCGTCTGGTCGATTAGGCGCGAAGGTGCCCGATACTTCATTTTTCATAGCTTTTGACTTTTGAGGGTCCGGCCGGGGCACCTGCTCGGACCGGTCTGGTTGAACGTGGCTGTGGAGACGACTCGATCCGCTTTCGTCGCGCAGTGCAATTTTTAGCGCGAGTATTATCTGCAATGCATTGCATGTCGCAAATCGGAAAGGTCCTAAATACACCTAGGAATGAAGCCTCATCTACAGCGAAGCGCACGAACTCCATGCGATGAATAGATTCTCTTCGCACGGTCTTAAGCAAACCATGAGAAGTGTCCTAATTCACCTAGATGGGGATTCAATTTCAATCACAGAAGACTTAATATGTTTTCCGAAATATATTGAAGGCATTGGCGATTACAGGGTGCCGATCTTAAAACTCGCATCGTCAATTGGGACAACAGGTTCAGGCGATTATCGACCGCCCGGGAACCGCCGGCAACGGGGTGCCCGGCAGGGGGAACATGCGCGATCACGCGAAGTTCCGCAGCACTTTACGGAACGCCTGATTTCATTTCACGCGTTCCGCCTGAATCGCACGTCAATTCATTCGGCCACTCGAGTGCGTGTGGTTTAAACTGCGAGGCTAGGTCTTAACCGGGAATTTTGATCCATGTCCACACCCTCCGTTCTGCTGGAAATCTGTGCTGGTTCGGTTACGTCGTGCGTGGCGGCGCAAGAAGGCGGCGCAGGCCGTGTCGAGTTGTGCGACAACTTGCTGGAAGGCGGCACCACACCCTCCCACGCGCTATCGCTAGCGCGCGGGAAAAATTGCGGATAGCGTTGAACGTAATCAACCGCCCGCGCGGCGGCAACTTTTTGTATTCGACCATCGAGTTTGGAGTGATGGAGCGCGCCATCCTCGCCTGTAAGAAACTCGGCGTGGATGGCGTAGTGATCGGACTGCTGACCGCGAATAGCGACATCGATGTAAATCGCACTCGAAACCTGGTCGAACTGGCGGCGCACATGCCGGTTACCTTCCACCGTGCGTTTGAGAGTATGCGGTTCTTGAAGGATGCCCTAGCAATGAACGAGTGATTTTCCGATGCTACCTGTCCACGTGGACAG
>CALNPU010000051.1 GCA_940588625.1 uncultured Caballeronia sp. | reverse complement strand
GATGCCGTCGGCCCGCGAAGGTCCGCTTAACCTTTCTTGTTCCCACAACTCACGGGGGGAGACGTTCATTCCATTCCTCCTGAATCTTCCACTGCTTCTGTTGCTGACTTTGCTGTTGAACCGGCAAAGACGGCTGCTGCGCCCGTTGTTGAAGAAAAACCGCCTGTGGCTGAAGAAAAGCCGACGCTGAAAGTCTCACGCCCTGAAAAGAACGTCATCGCGATAACGATTGGCGGGGTGTCAGTAGCGTTGAGCCCCGAAGGGGTATCGGATTTGATCGAGCAGTTGTCGAACACGCGCGCTTCGATGGACGTCGAACAGCCGGGTGACTTGCCACCCGGCTGGCGCTTTGTCGCGACGAAAAACCCGGTGATGGCCACGCAGCGTTATGCGAACGGTGTGACCGTTTGCTGGTGTTGCGCCATACCGGACACGGCTGGGTGCCGTTCTCGTTCTCACCCGACATGGTGATCGAGATGTACGCGATGCTCACAAAACGGTGAGTTGAACCAGGCGGGCGTGATCGGCTACACATCCTTCGCCCGCACGCGGCTCGCCTCATGTCAGCCTGCACCCGCGCTTTCCATTGCCCGCCCTTGCTGCGTCAGAACCGTATGGCTGAGCTAACCGTCGCGCTGACATAAAACAGCGCGATGACCGGCAATAGCGGTGCCCAGAGAATGGAGCGGCGGTAGTAACGCAGCATCGGTGCATAAGCGCTGCACATTGCGATCCATGCCGGCTAGCCCTTTGCACCCAGCGTCAACGCAACCGCGGGCGGCGCGGGATAAATCACGCACATATCGCCAGCACCGTCCCGACCAGCAGCACTGCGAATAACGCAACTGCGTGAACGCCGTGCGCGTGGTCATGTTCCAGATTTCGCGCCAGTCATCGTAGGGCCGCAACGACTCGCTGTCGGCGGCAAGATCCAGACGATCAGTCATGCTGTGTTCGCGCCGTTACGAAACTTAATGCGCGAAGCAAGGCTGCAATCGTCGATCAGTTCGCCGCGAATCGATTCAATCCGCCCGCCTCCACCAACGCCGCGCGCCGCACCATCATGCAACCACCCGCAGCGGCCGCCTTGCGGTTGCTCACGTTGTTGACCCACGCAAACGGATACAGCTTCGCGAAGAAAACGAACACGGGAATCAACGCCTTTTCCCATGAGGAATCGCTGCGCAGCCGCACCACCAGCGAGACCAGGTCGCGATCTTCCAGGATCGCGCGCGCGACGAGTTGCGAGGCCGCGTCGGCGGGATGACGGATATCGGCGTCGGTCAGCAGCAGGTAATCGACCGGGAAACCCAGCCCGTCGATAGCCGCAATGCCTTGCGACTGCGCCCACACCTTGCCGGACTAGCCCGGCGGCAAGGGAGCGGCCGTCAGTCAGGCGGTTTTCGAAACCGCCGTCGCGTGCGGCAGCCTGCGCAGCGTCGGCGGTGCCGTCGGGCTGTGGTCGTCGACGACGATCAGATGGAACGAACCGCGTAATCCTGCGCGAGCAGCGACGTCACCGTGCGGCCGATCACATCGGCTTCATTACACGCCGGCACGACCGCGACGACCGCCGGCCACGCGCGCAATCTCCGCCTGGCCAACGGCGTGCACGGTGCTCTCGCTGAGCCGTTCGAGGGCTTGCGCGCGCCAGAAACCGCCGCGGCCAAACAGTAGGACAAGCCAGATAAGGAGGGACAACCAGGCAATCAGGAGCATCATCAATTCGGGTTAGGCAGATTCAACATCAACAGGGGCGGCACAACGAGGTCAGGTCAGCTTTCGACCGAGCGCAATTGCACACCCACCCGACCGCGCAACCGCATGGCGAGCGACCGCACGCCGATCACCGCCCAGTCCGGGCCTTTCAGCACCGAGCGCTTGCGGAACACGTCGTAGTCAGCCTGTTCGATCTTTTCGAGGATGCGCAACCCGCCATGTACCACGCTGCACAGTTCCAGCCCGAAGCGACCCGGCATGCGCACAGCAAGCGGCGCGCCGCCCACGATCATCGCGCGTGCGTGGTCGACTTCATGGCGCATCAGCACGCGCCAGGCGTCGTCGCAGATCTGCTCGTCGATATGCCGTTCGGTCACCCCGAAACGCTCGAGGTCAGATAAAGGCAGGTAAATGCGGCGCTTCTTCCAGTCGATACCCACGTCCTGACAGAAGTTGATGAGTTGCAACGCGGTGCAAATCGCGTCCGAATCGGCAAGATTCTCTGGCGTGCTGGCGTCGAAGAGATGCAGCATCAGCCGCCCGACCGGATTCGCCGAGCGCCGGCAATAGTCCATCAGCGCAGGCCCGTCGGCGTAACGCGTGGTGTCGATGTCCTGATCGAACGCCGAGACGAGATCGTAGAAGGGGCCGAGCAGTAACCCGTATTGCGCGACGGTACCGGCAAGTTTCTCGAACAGCATGGGATGAACCGGCGCCGGATGGCCCGCGGCGACCGCATCCAGCCCGGCGCGGAAATCGGCGAGACGGGCGTGGCGTTCTGCCGGATCGAAGACACCTTCGTCGGCAATGTCGTCCGCCGTGCGCGCGACATGATAAATCACGCCGACCGGCGCACGCAGCCGTTTCGGCAGCAAAACGCTGGCTACCGGAAAATTTTCGTAGTGGTCGACTTGCATGACACGGTCCAGGTATTCGACACGGCACGCGGATGCCTGAAAGGACATCGACACACACAGGTCGTGCGTGCAGAGTCGCTGACGCGTAATAACATTCTGCACACATAGCGGCGAAAATGTTGGATAGGCGCAACGACTCTACAAGGTATAAATTCTTGTCGTGCGCTGCCCGAAAACCGCTTGGAAAAGGGCCCAAGCGCGAACCCCTAGCGAATCCGGTGCGCTCATGCTACCGCTCATGGGACTTCTGTGGCATTCACCCCAACCCGGGCCTGGCTTTGCTTTCGCTTCCGTTTGATCCTGCTGCCAGGACCAATGCTTCGACAGCCGCAGATCCCCGGCGTTCCGACCGACTGGCCGCTTATCCGGGGCATTTCGTCGTGCCCCGCAGCGCCAGCCTGGCCATGAGTGTATTACAGCCGCTGAAAAGCTGCTTCAAAGGCCGCTTTCGCGAGAAACGCGGGGAACGTCTAGTTTACCAGCTTCCGCGTCCGCGCAGTAATTTAACCCTGTCGATAGAAACGGAAACACCCTCTTACAAGCAACAAGCACCCAAAAACTGAACGAGTTAGAATACGCGGTCAACTTCGGCCTTAAAGTTGAAACGAATGGCCCGTTTCTAGCCACTTGTTTCCGAAAGCTTTTTCCGAGGAGCTTTAATTTTGCTTACAATAAAATCAACCGGATTTGATCGAAGCCCCTATAGCCGGTTCCATTCGAAACCCGCGCCAGTGGGAGTTCGCCAGAATATGCGTATTATCCTCCTTGTTCAACCCCGCGGCTTTTGTGCGGGCGTGGTCCGCCCGATCAAGATTGTTGATCGCGCTCTTGAACGACATGGCGTGCCGGTCTACGTGCGCCATGAAATCGTTCACAACCGGCACGTCGTCGACAATCTGCGTAGCAAGGGCGCGCGTTTCGTCGAAGAACTAGACGAAGTGCCGCACGGCGCCGTCGCTATTTTCAGTGCGCACGGCGTTGCGCGAACGGTCGAAGCCGACGCGGAAGCGCGCGGCCTGGACGTGCTGGACGCCACGTGCCCGCTGGTGACGAAAGTCCATGTACAAGGCGGCAATATGTCGCGCAAGGCCGCACGTTGATCCTGATCGGCCATGCGGGGCATCCGGAGGTGGAAGGAACCATCGGCCAGATTCCCGGCACGGTGGTGCTCGTGCAAAGCGAAGCTGAAGTGGCAACGCTTGCGCTGCCCGTCGACGCCCCCGTCGCGTATGTCACGCAGACCACGTTGTCGGTGGACGACACGCGCGAGATTTGCTACGCCACGCAAAACCGCCAGGCGGCGGTGCATGAGTTGAGCAAGCAAGTTGACGTTTTGCTGGTGGTTGGCGCCACGAACAGTTCCAACTCGAATCGTCTGTGCGAGATCGGCGCCGAAACCGGCGTGCCGAGCTACCTCGTGGCGGACGGCTCGGAATTGAAAGCCGACTGGTTTGCGAATGCGCCAGACTGTCGGGGTTACGGCCGGTGCATCCGCGCCGGAAGAAATGGTCAAACACGTTATTAATGCACTGCGGCACTGCGCGCGCTGGGTCCCGTTGAAGTCACGACGATGTCCAGCCGCGAAGAAAAAGTTGAATTCAAACTCCCCGCGAAGCTGACCAAGCCGCTTGCTGCGGCAACGGCATCCGCCGGCGCCCTTCGCGAAGATTGAGGAGCACACGCAATTGTCTATTCCAATGCTGCAAAAGGTCCTGGTTGGCGCTTACATTGTGCGCCAGCATTTCATGCGCAACAAGCGCTATTCGCTCGCACTGATGCTCGAGCCGCTGTTCCGCTGCAATTTGGCGTGTAACAGCTGCGGCAAGATCGATTATCCAGACCCCATCCTCAACCAGCGCATCTCGATGGAAGACTGCCTCGCGGCCGTCGACGAATGCGGCGCACCGGTGGTCTCCATCGCTGGCGGCGAGCCGCTGCTACACAAGGAAATGCCCCAGATCGTGAAGGGCATAATCGCGCGCAAGAAATTCGTTTATCTCTGCACGAACGCGCTGCTGATGGAAAAGAAGATGGACGACTACCAGCCGAATCCGTACTTCGTCTGGTCGGTTCACCTCGACGGCGACAAGCAGGCGCATGACCATTCGGTCTCGCAAGACGGCGTGTACGACAAGGCTGTCGCAGCTATCAAGGAAGCGAAGCGCCGTGGTTTCCGCGTGAACATCAACTGCACTCTGTTCAACGACGCCGATCCGGAAAGGGTAGCGAATTTCTTCGACACACTCGGACCCATGCGCGTGGACAGCATCACGGTGTCGCCGGGTTATGCGTACGAGCGTGCGCCGGACCAGCAGCACTTCCTGAACCGCGAAAAGACGAAGACGCTGTTCCGCGACATCTTCAAGCGCGGCGATAACGGCAAGCGCTGGTCGTTCAGCCAGTCGAGCATGTTCCTCGACTTCCTGGCCGGCAACCAGACCTACGAATGCACGCCTTGGGGCAACCCGGCGCGTACCGTTTTCGGCTGGCAACGTCCGTGCTATCTGCTCGGTGAAGGCTATGTGAAGACCTTCAAGGAATTGATGGAAACCACCGAGTGGGACAAGTACGGCACGGGCAAGTACGAGAAATGCGCGGACTGCATGGTGCATTGCGGTTTCGAAGCCACCGCCGTAATGGACACGGTTGCGCATCCGCTGAAGGCGGCGCGCGTCGCCTTGCGCGGTCCCCGTACCGAAGGTGCTTACGCGAAAGACCCGCCGGTCGAGAACCAACGCCCGGCGGAATTCGTGTTCTCGAGGCACGTCGAGATCAAGCTGGAAGAAATTGGCCGCGCGAAGAACAACAAGGGCGGCAAGCAAACGACGATTGCGGCTTGAGTTTGAGCACGTGAGCTTGGGCGGGTGGTCACTCGAGCTTACTGAATGCGGCAAAAGGAACGGGTGGATAAGGTCGCGACGAGCCGGCGTTATCCACCCGTTTTGTATTTCAAGATGCGTAGGTGGCGCACCCGTGTAGCATCGCGGGTTTTCAAAGCAAAAACAAGCAGGAAGCAACGGCTGAATTCAGCGTAATGATCAATCTCGGCAAAGCCGATCTGGACGACTACTCTCTCCTGGCGAAGATGCTGCAAAAGACCGGCTTCAGCGAGACGAAAGTCGCGCAAGTGGCATCGGACTATCGGCTGTTACCCGCTTCGTTCAAATACTCCAGCGAGAACGAGAAACTGACCGCAGTGCGGGAGAAAGCATTGAAGTCAGCAAAGAGCGTCTCTTCGACGGCGATGGTGCTTGTGTCGGAATGCTGAGACGGGCGTGAATGCTTTGGGGGCGGAGCCGGGGGCGCATAAAGTTCCGGTAGTAGCTTGGCGCAGGTTGGAGGCTAGCCAATAAAGCTGGCGAGCGCATCCAGATACGATCACCGCGCGGCCACCCAGTCATCTTCCCCCACAGCGTCCGTCGATTTGACCTCACTCCGCCGTCCGTTCGTTGTGTGCTCTCAGGAACTTGATCAAGCCGTCTACTCCACCCTTCGACAACTGACCCGCGAACTGCGTCTGGTACACCTGGATCAGCCACGCGCCCATCATGTCGATGTCGTAAATCTTCCAGCCGTCCGGCGTCTTCTCCAGACGATAACGCACCGGGGGTTGTCGCCACCGGTCGAGTACACATGCGACTGCACGACAACGTCTTTCCCGCCGGCGTCGAGCGTCGGGGCATCGAATTTGAACTTGACGTCTCTATCGCGTAATTGCGACAGCGACGACGTGTAGATGTGCACCAGCAGCGTCTGGAATTGCTCGTAGAGCGCCTTTTGCTGGTCGGGCGTCGGTGCTCCACGCCTTGCCAACGGCAATCCGCATGGTGCGCTGGAAATCGGTTGCCGGCACGAGACGCGTCTGCACCAATTGCGTGATCTTGGCCATGTCGCCACCACGCGCGGCTAGATCAGTCATTGCGTTGACAGTACCTTCCACGGCGCTTTTAACCACAGCATCAGGGCTCGTCTGCGCAAACGATGTGCTGGAAAATAGCGCCGCAGAGAAAGCCAGGCCGAGCAAGACAACATGGACAGGACAGGCAAATAGCGTTTCATACGACCGTTATCGAGTAATGGAGGGCGGCGTTCAGCCCGACACGCCGGGTTAGCGGAAAAACGCAGTAAGTATATCGACCCGCGTCTGCCGCAACAGTTCAGCAAGTTCGAAGGATTGCCGGTTCAAGGCTGGCGCGGAATCCTCAGCGCACCGCCATGGTCCAAAACGGCACAACCGGATTCTACGAGCGCTGCCCTTAAACCTGCGGACTCAGCCCGCGCTCCAGATACGTCGTCAACGCAATATAACGTCGAGAGTGGCAAGAGGCTTACGTCTCGGCGGGCCGTCTCGGCGGTCATGGGTGGCTCATCAGGCGTGGTCGAATCCTTCAGACCCGGCAACCCTGCCCGTAATTCCTTGCGCATCACCTTGCCGGTCGGCGTCATGGGCAATGCATCGACAAAACGAATCTCGCGCGGATATTCATGCGCAGCCAGCCGCGTCCTGACGTGCTGCTGAAGCTCTCCACCAGCGTTTCATCCGGAACGAACCCCGCATTCAGCACGATGAACGCCATCACGATCTCCGTGCGCGCCGCGTCAGGTGTGCACCCACGACCGTCGCCATGCTCACGGCAGGATGGCGCAGCAAACAATCTTCAATAGGCGCAGGACCGATCCGATAACCCGCATAATCACGTCGTCGTTGCGGCCGACGAAGCGGATGAAACCATCGGCGTCACATGAACCGAGGTTACCGGTCAGCAGGAACTGGCCGCGAAGTTTATCGCGCGTGGCCACTTCGTTGTTCCAGTAGCGCAGGAACATGACCGGGTCGGGCGCGGCAATCGCAATATTTCCGGGCGTGCCGGACGGAAGGAAGTTCCACGCCTTCATCGTCGACAATAGCCATGCGATATCCCGGCACGCTACGCCTGATCGCCCCGGGGGCGGGGCTCGAACAACGCAGCGCACGACGACACCATCACGTTGCATTCGGTCTGCCCATAAAACTCGTTGATGATCACGCCAAGCGCCGTCCGGCCCCAGGCGATCAACTCCTCGCCCAGCGATTCCCCGCCGCTCGCCACGGCGCGCAACGACAACCGCCACTGCTCTGGACACACGACCGAGCGCATCATCTTGAGCGCAGTCGACGGCAGGAACGTGTGCGTGACGCCGTGACGCACCATCAGGTCGAAAGCGGCGGGGCCATCGAATTTTCCAAAGCGCCACGCCGGCAGCAGGACATTGAACAGGCCTCCAATCCAAGCCCAGTCGGCGGGCGTCCACATCAGCCGGGCGTGCGCCGGGAAAGACCTTGCGACATCTCGACGCCCGGTAAATGGCCCAGCGACGCACGATGAGCAAGCAGCGCGCCTTTGGGCTTTCCCGTCGTGCCGGACGTGTAGATGATCGCCGCGGGGTCGTTGCAGGTGTCGGCCGGGGTGAAGACGTCCGTTTCTGCGCGCAGCGCTTTTCCCAGAAGGAGTGGGCGTTCTCGCGGGTGGTGGTATCGACGCAATAGGTGCCTTTCAGGTCCGGCAGCGTCTCACGAACCTGCTCCAGCTTCTCGAAGCCAGCATGGTCGGTGATGAGCGTCGCTGCGCCGCTATCGGCGAGCCGGTACTGGCGTCGACGCCGAATAGCGCCAACAGCGGCACCGCGATATAACCCGCCGTAGATGGCCAGATGCGCGATGGCCGTCTCCGGCGACTGCGGCAGGAACCCCCGCGCGGGCGAGCGCGTTGGCGAACTGGTTGGAGAACGCCTTCAGCTCATCGAACGTGAAACGCGTTTCCGAACCTTCGCGGGTCTCGTAGATGAGGGCGAGGCGGCCGGAACCATCGGCCCATTTATCGCAGGCGTCCACGCCAATGTTGTAGCACGCGGACACCTTCCTCCAGCGGCGCTATACCGCGCCGCTGATGCAGGTGCTGTCGGACGGCGTGCCAGCCGGCGATATCCGCGACGATCTCCCCTTAAGCCTGCTGCGCTCCAGCATTTATGGGCCACACGTGCTCTGGGACGCAATCAGCAAAAAATGGTGGATATTGAAGAGACGTCGACGCGGTTGTCACTCCTCCTCTGGCAGGGATTACAGCCGCCCAATCCGAAAATCGCCGCCCTCTGGCAATTGCAGCGCGACGTGGTAGCGGCACTCAGGGCTTTTGAAGACACCCCCAGCTCGCCTGAATGAAAGCCCCGCTTTCGTAAGATGGTTACGGTTGACTGTGCTCCCTGCAACAAGATTCATCGCACGCCAAGCTTCGGCATCACCCCTCTCAGCCCTACCCCACAACACCCCGCCCTCCGCGGCGCGTTTTATCTCCTCCGATAAAACCACCTCACGAAAAAACGCGGGGCTTTTGTCCGTCAGCTAACCGAATAGTTCCCGGACACGTATTGAAAATAATTATTATCCGTGTAATGATATTGATTCGTATTTATCAAACATCAAGTAAATGGCGTGCGTTCGTCGCAACGACGGACTGCTGCTTCGACCGCGCCTTTTGCCAACCACTCATAGCGCCGGCTATCGACCATCTAGTATTCGGGGAAACACATGTTGAGGAAGACACCGCTTGCCGCGGCGATCATGACCGTGGTGGCAAACTCCTGTTGCCTTGCCGCTTTATGCTCACGCGCAAGCCGCGCCGGTTAGCCAGGCAGATCAACCCGCCCAGGCTGCACAACTAACCGCCCCCCCGTTGAAAACGCCGCGCTGCCTACCGTACATGTCTCTGCCCAGGCCTCACACCCGATTTCCAGCCCGAACAATCAAGCGTCGGCGCCAAGGTCCCTACTGCATTGCGCGATATTCCCCAGGCCGCTGTGGTGGTCCCGAAAGCCGTGCTGCAGTCCCGGCAGCCACATCTTTCCGACGCCCTTCGCAACGTCCCCGGCGTCACCATTGGCGCAGCGGAAAGCTGCCAGATCGGCAACAACATCAACTTGCGCGGTTTCTGCGCGGTTTCTCGGCGCGCACCGACATCTACCTGGACGGTTTCCGCGATCGCGGCCAGTACTATCGGGATACGTTCGACCTTGAATCCATCGATGTGCTGTACGACCCGTCCTCGCTCTATTTCGGCCGCGGCTCCACGGGCGGCGTGATCAACCAGACAAGCAAGCAGGCGGAGTTGAAAGCGCACGCATCGGTGTCTGCAATGGTCGGCACGAGCGACCGCTACCGTACCACTGTTGACATCAACCAACCGCTCTCGGACACGTCCGCCATTCGGCTCAACGCGTTCGGGCAAGACCTCAGCTGCACGCGCGACGTGATGAAGAGCAATGACTACGGCTTCGCGTCGACGGTGCGCTTCGGGATCGGCACACCGACGGAAGTCACGCTCTCCGCCCTCATCCAGCACAACCGCGACCAGCCGGACTAAGGCATTCCGCCGGTGAACGGCGCGCCGGTCCCGGTCAGCAAGAGCCAGTTCTACGGCTTCGAAGGCGACCGGACGACTCAGGGACGTGCAGACACTCTCGGCGCGCACCAGCATCGTTTCAACGACAACCTCACGCTGCGCAACCAGACCCAGTTCAGCCACTACGGCATCGAGGCCACCGCAACCAATACGGCGGCGGTGCTGACCGGACCGCTTGGGACATCGACGGCGCTGGCCAACGGCAATTACACGTCGCTGCCGTTGTCGTCGCTGTATGTGAAGTTGCAGGACAAGGACCGCAACATCAACGATCACTCGGTCTACAACACGACCGATATCGACTACAAGTTCAACACCGGCCTGCTCAAGCATGAGGTGATTGCAGGCATTGACCTGAGCCACGAGACCTATAACAACCAGTCGTTCACCGCGACCGCGCCGGGCCTGCCGTCGAACACCATCGCGATCATTCCGCTGCTCAATCCGCAATACACCACGCGACCCGCCAACACGCAGGTCGTGGCGACCAACCTCGTGGAATCGAGTGCGAACGGTGTTGGCATTTACGCCAACGACACGGTGTCTGTTGGCCAGTACTGGAAGGTGGTGGGCGGCTTGCGCTGGGACCGTTACGAGGCGTCGATCAAGAACACCCTCAACGCGCCTTCATACGCCACGCAGACGAACTACTTCACCAGCGTGCGCGGCGGGATCATTTCCCAGCCGACCGACTGGCAGTCGTACTACGTGTCGTACGGCACGTCGTTCAATCCGTCGCTGGAAGCGCTGACGCTGACCAACAACCAGCAGAACACGCCGCCGGAATCGAACCGCTCCTATCCTATGAAGTGGGCACGAAATGGGATTTGCTGAACGGTGGTTTGTCGGTGACGCAGTCGCTATCCAATATCGATAAAACCAATGCCCGCACGCTCCAGGCCGACGGCAGCTACACGCTCGACTGCAATGTGCGCGTTCGAGGTTATCAACTCGGGCTGATCGGGGCCGGCCACATCACCAACAAATGGCAAGTCTTTGGCGGCTATACGTACATGGATAGCAAGGTAGTGAAGGCGCTGGACAACACCAACGGCAAGACCCTGGCGAACACGCCGCGCAACATGATCATGTTGTGGACGACTTATGACGTCACGCCCCAATGGACTTTCGATGGTGGCCCAGTGTACACGTCAGCGCGATATGCCGCCAGCAACGACTTCGTGGAAGTGCCCGCTTACACGCGCTGGAACGCAATAGCCGCGTATCACCAGAAACATTACGACTCCAGTTCAACGTGCAGAACCTGACCAACAAGCACTACTACGATGCGTTGATTCCATCGGATGGTGGCCGCGCGGTGCCGGGTTACGGCCGGACGTTCCTCGCGACGCTAAACTACCGATCTATTGACCGACTGCTGGACACGCGAGCTACGCGATGCATGTCGCGTGGCCGCTGGACCCAAAAAACATGATCCTTTCGATACCCAACGTCCTAAGCTCCGAAGACGCCGCTGTCAAGCGCAACCAACAGATCGCGCAGGAAGCGCCAATAGCGTTTGAACTCGGCGACATATTATTATTGGCGCGCTCGAGCAGCATCCGTTGTTCATCAGTTCGGTGCTGCCCAACCGGGTTTATCCACCGCTGTTTAACCGGTACGAAGGCGGGATGTATTTCGTCATGTGGATGGCGCCATCCGGCTCGTGCCGGGACATGGCACGCGGGTGCAAACGGATGTATCGATCACGCGTTCGGCCGGAGGACTACGGCGGCGGCGAGCTGGTGATCGAGGATACGTACGGTGTGCAGGAAGTGAAGCTGCCGGCGGGGCATGCGATTGTTTACCAGGCGACCAGCTTGCATGAGGTCTGGCCGGTGACGCGGGGAATGCGCGTATCGAGTTTCTTCTGGGCGCAGAGCTTGGTTCGCGACGATACCCGCCGCAGCCTGCTATTCGATATGGACACGCCATTCAAAGACTCAACGCACAGAATCGCGAGGCGAACGCTCATTGGCTGTTATCACAATCTGCTGAGACTTTGGAGCGAGACGTAGGGGTTGCAGACCGCGAAGACTTCCTGCAGGGTCCGCAATGTGACTGACAACGTATTGGCCAACACGGCGCCAAGCTTCTTGACCAGACGGGTTTTGTTGATCGTACGAAGCTGGTCGAGCAGGACCAGTCCTTTCTTCTGACTGAATACAACGGAGACACGGTATGGCGTGGGCCGGCTTTTTTTTGGTTGTCATAGGCACGACAATCACCGTACGCAGATGGTCATACAACTCCGGTGGCGATATCACCACGCAAGGCCGGGTTTTCTGGATTTCACTGCCGCCAGTAGGGTCCAGATTAATGAGCCAGACCTCTCCATGCACTACCACGAAAGCTCCGCATCATCCGCGTTCGGAAACTCGCCCATCACGAGCTCGTCGTCGCCTGCGCAATGGCTTTGCTCGCTTGGCGGGCCTTCTTCTGCGGTTTTCTTAAAACAACAATTGCGTTGTTTTCCACTTCCATCTCCACTTCGTCCTACAGCCCAAGTTGGGCCAGGATGGGTTTCGGAATCAACACGCCTTGCGAGTTACCCATCCTGCGAATCGTTGTTTTCATCGCTTCACCGTGATGATAATGTTAGTCCGAAAACGAACTAAGCAGTGTCACAATGTTAGTACAATTTGTCATTAAGTGTGCACTAATCTCGACGCTCATCCGAATACGGCCCGCAAACTGCTAACGCGAACGACAAGTTTTTGTCGGAGCAGAGCCGGATTCGCAGGTCGCAGCGGGAACGCTCCTTCTGCTAGCCCCTCCTCCCGGTAGGTATACTCATGCGGCGGCCTCAAGGCACTTCTTTCCAATCAGCAAAACACCAGAACATGCCCCCGAGGCATCCGTCTTCATGCTCACGCCTCTCATTGCCGGTCTCGTCACCTTATCCATCCGCCGACCCGGCTGGATCATCGTTCTATCGCTGCTGATTGCGGTGCTGAGCGGTTATTAACGTGGTGCATCACTTCAAGATCAGCACCGACATCAGCCAGTTGATCGAGACGGAGCCCGACTGGGCCGCCAGCAGCAACGCGATTGACGCAGCCTTTCCGCAACGGGAATCGACGGTGCTCGTGGTGGTCGAAGCACAAGCGCCTGAATTCGCCGACGCCGCCGCCAACGAGCTCGCCGACGCGCTGGCCAAGAACACGCAACACTTCACGGCAGTGTCGCAACCCTCGGGCGGCGATTTTTTCGAGCACAACGGTCTGCTGTACCTTTCTGCTGTACCTTTCCACCGATAAAGTCGCCGACATCACCCAGCAACTCGTCAAAGCGCGTCCGCTGATCAACGCGCTGGAACCCGGCGCGAGTGGATCGAATGCAATTCGCGCGACGGCGAATGAACTGAAGTTATCGGAGAAATATGGGGCCGTCGTGCGGCTGACCGGCGAACAGCCGCTCTCCGACGAAGAATTCGCGTCGGCTGAAGGATGGCGCCGTACTCAACGGCATCCTGACGCTCATTGTCGTGCTGGTGATCCTCTGGCTCGCGCTGCGCTCGGGAAAGATGATCATCTCCGTATTCATCACGCTATTCGTCGGACTCGCAATTACCGCCGCGCTCGGCCTGCTCATGGTCCACGCGCTGAACCTGATTTCGGTCGCGTTCATGGTGCTGTTCGTCGGGCTCGGCGTGGATTTCGGCATCCAGTTCGGGGTGCGGTATCGCGAGGAACGCTTCAAGGACGACCGGCTGGAGGTCGCGCTCGTGAACACGGCGCGCCACGTGGGCATTCCGCTGACGCTCGCCACCGCCGCGACGGCTGCGAGCTTCTTCTCATTCCTGCCCACCGCGTATCGCGGCGTGTCCGAACTCGGGCAAATTGCAGGCGTTGGCATGCTGGTTGCGTATGTCACCAACATGACCTTGTTCCCGGCGCTGATCAAGGTGTTCGCGCCGTCGGGCGAAGCAGGCTCGCCGGGCTTCCCGAAACTCGCGCCGGTGGACGCCTACCTCGCGCGAAATCGCACGCCGGTTCTGATCGGCACGCTGGTAGTCGTGATCTGCGCGCTGCCGTTGCTGCTGCATCTGCGTTTTGACTTCAATCCGCTGAACCTGAAGGACCCAAAAACGGAGTCCATGGCCACGCTGCTCTCGCTGAAAGACGCCCCCGAAGCGGCCGTGAACGACGTGAAGGTGCTTGCGCCTTCGCTAGAAGAAGCGGACAAGATCGCGGCGAAGCTCGAGAAGCTGCCGGAAGTAGAGCGCGCGACGACCTTATCAACGCTCACTCCTGCCGATCAGCCGCAAAAGCTCGATTTGATTGCCGCCGCGGCGTCGGTGCTCCTGCCTTCGCTGGACCAGCGTGTCGCCACGCTCAAGCGTCTGTCAAACTCGCTGGAACTCGCCGCCTTGCTGCGACGCTGAAAAAGCTCGCCGCAGCTGATGCCACCACCCGCGACCGTGCCGAGCACGCGATGTCCGACTCGCTGCGCATCGCGCTAGGCCAGATGCGCGCGCTGCTGCAACCGTCGCTGATCACGCTGGCGTCGCTGCCTAAATCGATGACAGAAAGCTGGCTCGCCGCCGACGGTCACGCGCTTGTGGAAGCGTCGCCCAAAGCGCTGGACGGCAAGAGCCGTGACGACGACAAACTGCTCGCCCGCTTTGCCAATGCTGTGCAGAAAGCCGAGCCGAACGCGATCGGCGGCCCGATCTCGGTACTGCATTCGGCCAACACGATCATCAAGGCGTTCGAGCAGGCGGCGGCGTGGTCGCTGATCGTCATTGCGATCCTGCTGTGGCTGACTTTGCGCCAAATCGGCGACGTTTTGAGAACTTTGATACCTTTGCTTGTTTCCGCCGTCGTCACGCTGGAGCTGTGCTTGGTGTTCGACATGCCGCTGAACTTCGCGAACATCATCGCGTTACCGTTGATGCTGGGCATTAGCGTGGCGTTCAAAGTCTATTTCGTCATGGCGTGGCGCTCCGGACAAACCGGCCTGCTGCAATCCAGCCTCACGCACGCGGTGATGTTCAGCGCCGCGACCACGGCGGCGGAGTTCGGCAGCTTGTGGTTTTCGCATTATCCAGGCACATCGAGCATGGGCAGGCTCCTGGTCCTGGCGCTTTTTACGACGTTGATCGGCGCAGTGGTATTTCAGCCGGTTGGGAAAACCCCGGGTACGGCCCAAAGCGGCCAAAACCGTTGAAACCACCCCTTAAACGCACTACTTACGCACGACCCAAGGAAACCGACCCATGAGGATGGCAAAAACGCCTGATGCCGCCCGCACGCTGCGAGCGCTCTCTGGCGGCGTGCTGCTCGCCGCTGCTTTCGCCCTGTCCGGTTGCGCCACGGGCCCCGGCGCCAAGCCGGGCGATCCGCTGGAACCGATGAACCGCGAGATCTTCAAGCTCAACGACGCCGCCGACAAATACGTCGCCCACCCGATCGCGACCGGCTACGTGAAGGTCACGCCGGCTCCCATCCGCATGGCGATCAGCAACTTCTTTTCGAATATTGGTGACATTGGCAACTTCGCGAACAACCTGCTGCAGTTGAAGATCACCGACGCGACCGAAGACCTGATGCGCTTCGCGTTCAACTCCACATTCGGTATTGGGGGCCTGATCGACTGGGCGACGCCTGCCGGACTGCCGAAACACAACCAGGACTTCGGGCTAACGCTCGGCCATTACGGCGTGCCGTCGGGACTGTACCTGGTGTTGCCGCTGCTCGGCCCGAGTTCGGTGCGCGATGCAACGAACTGGATTGCGAGCTATCCGCTATCCGGGTACGTGTATATGAGCACGGAAGCGAATGTGTCTATGTTCGTGGTGCGGTTCGTGAGCGCGCGGGCCGATTTGCTGGGCGCAACCGACATCCTGTCGCAAGCCGCGCTGGATAAATATGCCTTCGTCCGCGATGCCTATACGCAACGCCGCCAGTATCTGCTGACGGGCGCGGCGAACGCGGCGCTGCCGGATTACGGCGATGAAAACGTTGGTGCCGCGGCGCCTGCGGTCGGCGCAAGCGCAACGGCTGCGCCGGCAAAACCAGGCATGGGCGGAAGCAGCAGTTCGCAAGGCTTGCCGAACTACGCCGATCCGAGCGCGGTCGAACCGGCGTCAGCACTAGCCGGGAAGTAACGTCACCTCAGCTTCAGCTCGCGATACGGCCCGCCGTATCGCGAGTGCTTCAGAGGGACCGCTCGGCCTTGCGTTGTTTCCATCGGCCAACCAGGGTCGAGCGTTCCCCTTCCACGCGTTGCGGCATCCCAAGCTGGGCGCGCAGCATCCTGCGATCCAGTTCCTTCTCCCACGAAGCCACAACGATCATCGCCACCTCGTTCCCCACAATATTCGTCAGCGCCCGGCATTCCGACATGAACCGGTCAATGCCGAGGATCAGCACCATCGCTGTTACCGGCACGGTTGGCACGACCGACAGGCTGGCAGCAAGCGTGATGAATCCCGCGCCGGTCACACCCGTGGATCCCTTCGACGTCGGCATGGTCACCGCAAGCACGTCACCTCTTGCATCACGGTCATATGCGTGTTCGTGGCCTGGGCGAGAAACAGCACGGCTAGCGTCATGTAGATGTTGGTGCCATCGAGGTTGAAGGAATAACCCGTCGACACAATCAGCCCCACGATCCCGCGCGAACATCCCAGCCGCTCAAGCTTCTCCATCAACTGCGGCAATGCGGTTTCCGATATCGACGTGCCCAGCACGATCAGCAACTCGTCCTTGATAAACGCGAGGAAGCGAAAAATGCTGAACCTGCAGGCCTTCGCCACCATGCCCAGCCCGAAGATCACGAACAAAAAAAACGCGAGGAGATAGAACGTGCCTATCAGCTTCAATCGGCAGCAGGGATTCATGCCGTGCTTGCCGATAGTGAATGCCATTGCGCCGAACGCCCCGATTGGCGCAAGACTCGTGATCACGTGGACGATCTTGAAGAACGCCTTCGATAAGACCTCGATCAAGCCAATCACCGGCTTCGCCGGTTCGCCATCACCGCCAGCGCGGAGCCGAACAACATCGCGATCAGCAGCACCGGCAGGATGTCCCCCCTGCGTGAATGCACCCACGAAGGTGTCGGGGATGATGTGCATGAAGAAACCGGCCAGCCATTCGCCGTGCGTGGCCGTGCCGCGTAACCGGATACAGCGTTGGCATCTAGCGTGGAGGGATCGACATTGAACCCCTTGCCGGACTGAAGCACATGCGCCGCCAGCAGGCCAATAGCGAGCGCGACCGTCGAGACAATTTCGAAATACAGCAGCGCCTTGTCGCCTACGCACCCGACCTTCCGCATGTCGTGCATGCTCGCAATCCCCGTCACGACCGTGCAGAAAATCACCGGGCTGATGATCATGCGAACAAGTTTGATGAAGGCATCGCCGAGGGATTTCATCGCGAGGCCATCGACGGGAAGGAAATGCCCAAGTAGCACCCCCGCGAAAATAGCGGCGATCACCTGCACGTACAGAATCCGGTAGAACGGCTTGCGTTTCATGTCTCCTCCTGTTTTGGGCAAAACGAAAACGTGTCCCTGCCGCTTTGGCTTACGTCAAAGCGGTCGGAATCACGGTGTCTTTATGAGTGCGGCGGCAGCTGCGTTGGCCATCACCGCAGCCCAGGGATGGCGCTCGAAGTGGCGCTTTTCAAAGGCTTCTATGTCGGCGCGAGCGGTCAACGTCAGGTCGATCATTGCCTTCGATCGGTCGGGGCAGGCAAGCGTGCCGGCAAACAAATCGCCTCTGCATAGCGACGTGCAGACGCTCTACAGCAATCATCACGGCTGGCTGCAAGCGTGGCGGCGCGAGGAGATCGAGCGCGCTTACCTTGAAGCGCTGGTTTCATCGCTGGAAGAACGGTCGCCCAGCTAGACGGCGCGAGCCACGCCGACATTGCGGCACAACTCAAGACATCGATATCCACGGGGAGTCCGTCGAGCACGATCTCCGCCAGCGACAGCGATCAAACCGACACGCTGCACGACACCTCCCTCTTCTTCCAGGACAGCTTTCACCCGAACGACAAGTGGATTCTCGTGGGTGGCGCGCGCTTTCTTTCGTACAACCAGATTGCCGGAAAGGGGCGGCCGTTCAAGGCGAATACGGATATAGACGGCACGAAATGGCTGCCGCGTGCGGGCGTGGTTTACAAACAAGTGGACGGATACGGTTTCGCTGTACGGAAGTTATACGAAGTCGCTCAAGCCGACATCGATGATCGCACAGCTGAGTTCCGGCATGGTGATCGATTCTTCCGTGTTGCCGGAAGAGGCGACGTCGTGGGAATTGGGAACTAAGGTCGCTATGCCGGGCGGGTTGACCGGAACGCTGGCGCTATTCAATATCAATAAATCGAACGTGCTCGTGTCGCAGTACAACGACACGACCAAGCTCACCGACTGGCGCACGTCGGGCAAGGCGCACTCGCGGGGTGAGCTGGATGTGGCGGGTCAGATCGGCCAGCACTGGAGCGTGATTGCGAGCTATGCGTATATCGATGCAAAGACTCGGGGGATCCGCTCTATGCCGGCAACCAGCCTGTGGAACGTGGCGGCACATACGGCGTCGCTGGCCGCCGTGTATGACTTCGGCGCGATCTTCGGCGGCGATGAATTCGGTTTGGGCGCAGGCGCGCATTACGTAGGCCTGCGGCCCGGCGATTCCGTCAACAGCTTCACGCTGCCGGCTTATACCGTCGCGGATGCCTTCGCCACCTATGACACGAAGCTCGGCGGCCGCAGGCTCTCGTTCCAGCTCAACGTCAAGAACCTCTTCAACGACTTGCTACCCGTCGAGTGTGAACAAATACTTCGTGTCCGTGGGCGACTCGCGGCAGGTTTGGTTGCTCACGACGCTGGAGCTTTGAATGCGGGTTTGATTTGATCGATTACGGTTTTCCGGGGATGATGATGAAGATTTTGAAGCGGTGGCGGGGTGTAGGTGGTGTTCAGGTGGCTCGTCGTCGGGCGATGTTGCTCGCGCCTGCATTTGGGGGTCGTGTTGATGTCGACGATGCCTTTTGCTTCGGCTGCGGATCCGGCTTCTGTTCAGGCCGCTCGCAGCGGCTCTGGCGCAGGTCGGAAGGTGGTGATGGTCGTGCAGATGAACGGGTCGAATCTTGGTGTCGACCAGAAGGCTGCGGCTCATCTTGAAGCGCGTGGGTATTCGGTTCGGATGGTGGATCAGGTGCAGGCGCCGGACTCGGTGAGCGACGTGGATCTTGTCATCATCTCATCGACGGTTTCATCGAAGGACGTGCCGAGCGGCTGGCGCGCGTTGCCCGTGCCGCTCCTCGCCTGGGAAAACGATCTCCTCGATGACTTCGCGATGACCGGCAAACGCCATGACGTCGATTTCGGCGAGGTGCCCAAAGAACGTTATCTGTGGCTCGTCAACGCGCCGCATCCGATAGCCGCCGGATTGCCTGCGGGCGTTGTGAACGTGTATGGCAAGCAGGCGCCGATGAGCTGGGGCAAACCGGGCCTGGGCGCGACGATCATCGCGACGCTTTACGGACAGCCCGAGAAAGCTGCCATCTTCGCTTACGAAAAAGGCGCGACGATGGACTACGAGGCGCTTGCTCCCGCGCGCCGCGTGATGTTTTTCCTGAGTAACGAGACGTTCACCAACCTGTCATCACCGGGCATTGCTTTATTCGATACGGCAGTCGATTGAGCAGAAAAAACAGCGTTTAATTAATTGATTCAACGCGATGGTTTGCATCGCTAATAGCGAATGCGAAGTGCAACACGCCCGCTTTTTGGTGGGCGTGTTTTATCTATACCTATACGGGTTCTTTCAAAATAACTTCTGTTTCGCTTTCGATTCTGAAAGGCCGGGTTTATGCGGCCTGATCAAAAGACTGCTGCATAATTCGCTGTTGCGGCGAATGCCGACGTTGATCAATCTCCGCTATGCCGTACACAAGCGCAAACTTACGGGCATCGACAGAGCACGGGAAATGTCCCAGCACCCAGTGGCGCGCTGCAGGCCATCAACCTCCCTGACGATAAGCATGGCTGCGTACAAGCCATCGTCGTACGCGACCAGCGGAATCAAGACGACATCCTCGTAAGCGATCTCAGCATGTTGCATAATTGATTCCCCCAAGTTGACGACTTACTACTCTCTCAGCGCACCAGTCGGTCTGGCACGACATTATGTTTAGGCATTGTCAGTCAATAAACAAAAAACAAGAATCAACCGGATTTGCCCTATTGAGGATTTATACGTGGAATTAGCTGTGGTTATGTGGCGATTACTTCATTTATTTGCTGCATTTGGTGCATGCAGCAGGGTGAACGGACGCTTATACAGACAGAGTATGTCAATTTGATGAGATACGTGGGGCAGCGCATGGATGTACTGTTGTTGTGCGAGTGATGCTTGCCGGTGGCTGAGGAGGTTATTGCGGGGCTTGCTGGACCATTCCGGTCGCGCCGATGACACGCAGCGGGCAGGGAGATTTTGCTGTGCCTTTTTACCCTGGCGTATCCTGACGCTTAGGTTTGCTTGACGAATGTGACGACGAATTGGGGTGCCTTGGTCCCGATGTCAGGCACGTGGCACGTGATATGTGCAATCCTTATACCGACAGCAATGTCCTGATGATCTATGGGGGAACGAGGTGCAACTCGCGAGCGGCGAAACAGCATTCGCGAAGTTTGGTACGGACGGATGGACCGAAAAACCGATGCTCACCTTCACTCACTAGCGCGGCCTTTCTTGCGATCCTAGTAAGGTTGATGGCACGGAAACTATCGATGCCGAAGCGACCGCTGCGGAAGGGGTTAGAGCGGTTTGGGATACGTTCTTCGCCGGTCAGGCTCAGAGCAGCATAAGCCGTTGGACACGGGGCATGGAAAGGCAGGGTAAGGGGTTACGTTTGTTGTACTGCGGGTGGCAGCCGAGTGGTTTCTTGATTTTACGTTCCGCGCGCTGCCACCGTGCACCAATGATCCAATTAGCGTTGAGCGCCCGCGGACGATGCAGCCTCGATGCGAACCGGTACGAACAATCCCAATAGAGAGAGGACGGAGCTAATGACGGCAAGTAGCGCCACGACTCCGAGAACCAGAATCACCCGTTTAAGCAAAATTACCATTCTCTATAGCGGCCAACTCGATTAAAAATAAGGTGCACGTCACAGCTCGGCCGCGTGGGACTTCAACTCCTGGACAATGAAGCTCGACGCGATCTGGTTGTAAGCAACATCGGTACCTGCGAGCAGCGTAATCGGCACGCTCTGTCCGGTAACGGCATAGGTTGCGGCATACACGCTGGCGTTCAGCTGTGCATAAGCGGATGCCGGCGCATTCTCTTCATGCCTGTCAGATAAGAGAGAGACGTCGCCTAACGTAGCAATGGCGCCGCCAAACTGCTGTTGCAGTTGCGCAAGAGTTTGCGAACTGGTGACCGCCCCGCTTTGTACAACGAGAACTGGCGCAATCGCGGTGATTTGCGTTGAATAGCGAACCAATCCGCCCGGCATCGCTGCAGTGTCTGTGGCAAGCGCATGCGTCACGCCGCCATTCGTATCGGCCGCCACGCTCGCGATCAATTGGCCGGAGACATCCAATGGCGTCAGCGTTGCCCGAAAGACGTCGGCGGAACCACCAAGACCGAACGTGAACCCGGTCGAATCCTGTTCGAACATCTGGATGTCGTTGCCAAGTCCCAACGTGCTGAAATTGCCTACCACCGTGACGATTGTCCGGCGCGCAAGCGTCGCAGTGTATTGTCCGATGACCGCACTGGTTTGCTCGTTGAACACGGTACTGCTTGCGGTCGATATCGATAATTGCTCGCTTGCGATTCGTGTATTGCGAGGACGTGTTCTTGCTACTGGCGAAGCTGACATAACCCGTCCCGCCTGGCTGCAGGAATATCAACGAGATAAATGCCGACGCAGAACTCGGTATGGACCCGCCGTTGGCGCCGCTGGCGCCGGTCTCGGACGCGTTGTTGACGGTACTATTGTGCCGGTGTCTCCACCGCCTCCGCATGCCGCTAGTGCGCTCAGCGATGTGCGCGACAAATGGAATGAACGTCCCCACTACCAGGTGTGTGACGCCGAAGAGGCGGACGCTAACGGGCGGACGGCATCAA
>CALNPU010000050.1 GCA_940588625.1 uncultured Caballeronia sp. | reverse complement strand
TCCTGCAATTCCGGCAATGCGGTTTCGCCCTTCAACCCTCGTCAATAAAGGCGCTGGCGATCATTCAGGACGAACTAATTAACTCGGGAATCAGCAAGTAAGCCGGCTTGCGGCTTTCTGTCAGTTTTCTGATCCAGTGATGAGTAAGGCTGGCCATGAAATGCTCTCGAATAAATACGGTTAAAAAAAGATAGCACGCCGTCGATGGAGAAAATAAATTTATTGCATCAGGCAACATTAAGTAATTGCATGGAGAATCCGATAGATCGAGGGTTAATGCACGTATCCGGTGTTTATTGCACCAGACCAGCGCAACACCACAGCACTGATCACGCCACGCTGGTGCAGGGTCATCGTCGCGTCAAGCCTCCAGTCAATCCCTGCAAGGCTCTTCGGGATCGCCATCAAAAATATTTCACTACTCCTCGAGCACTGATTGTTTGAATGAGCGGGTGTATTGATTGCATTAAGACATTTATTTAATGGCCAGCCGGTTGCATTAACAGTGTAGTGTTTCTCGGCTTGGTTCCGGGTTAAAAATCCGGCGCTGCTGATTAAATTGTCTATTTACTGGAGATTAGAATGCCTGCCGTCAATATCCCGATGCACAAGAAAGGTGATTACCTTGTCGATTATGAAGAGAAGGTGTTTGAGGACGTCAAGGCTGCGCCGGGCGAGAAGGCGCTGGTGACATTCCATACGGTCGCGTTTGAAGGTTCCATCGGCTTCGTCAACTTGCTGCAAGCCACCCGGCTGCTGCGCAAGGGCTTCGAAACCTCCGTGCTGCTGCGGCCCAGGCGTGACGCTCGGGCTGCAACGCGGCTTCCCGACGCTCGGCGACGAAGTGTTTCCCGGCCACCTGAACTTCAACAAGCAGATCCAGAAGTTCATGGAGGAAAGCGGCAAGGTCTACGCATGCCGCTTCGCGCTGCAAGCGCTGTACGGGCAGGGAGAAGCGTCGCTGATCGAAGGAAGGCATCAAGCCGATCAGCCCGCTCGACGTGCTCGACATTCAGCTGCTGCATCGCAAGGACGGCGCGCTGATCATCCACACCTGGACGGTCTGACGCAGGTCCGAAGCCTCTCATCAACACGGAACGACCATGCCCGACAAGAGAATCGTCTGCGCCGCCGCGGTCCAGATAGCACCGGACCTTGAACGGCTCGGCGGCATGCTCGAGAAGGTCCTCGAAACGATCGACAACGCCGCACGCCATGGTGTGCAGCTCATCGCCTTTCCCGAGACCTTCCTGCCCTACTTACCTGTACTTTTCATTCGTGCGGGCGCCGGTGGCATCGGGCGCCGAACACATGCGCCTCTACGACGAAGCCGGTAGTTGTGCCGGCCCCGTGACGCACGCAGTGGAGGAGCGGGCGCGCTAGCACGGCATGGTCGTCGTGCTCGGCGTGAACGAGCGCGATCACGGCAGCCTATACAACGCACAACTGATCTTCGATACCGACGGCGAGCTGCTGCTCAAGCGCCGCAAGATCATGCCGACGTTTCACGAGCGGATGATCTGGAGCATGGGCGACGCGGCCGGCCTGAAGGTAGCGGAGACGCACATCGGCCGCGTGGGTGCGCTCGCGTGCTGAGAGCACTACAACCCGCTCGCGCGTTATGCGCTGATGCCCAGCACGAAGAAATTCATTGCAGCCAGTTTCCGGGCTCGTTGGTAGGTCCCATCTTCGGTCAACAGATCAAAGTGACCATCCGGCATCACGCGCCGGCTGCTTCGTGATCAATTCCACGGGCTGGCTGACCGAGCCGCAGATTGAATCGATCACGAAAGATCCGGGCCTGCAGAAGGCGCTTCGCGGAGGCTGCAACACGGCAATCATCTAGCCCGAAGGCCAGCATCTCGCCCCGCCGCTGCGCGAGGGCGAGGGTTTGGTAATCTCGGATCTGGATATGTCACTGATCACCAAACGCAAACGCATGATGGATTCAGTCGGTCATTACGCGCGGCCCGAATTGCTGAGCCTCGCGATCAACGACCGGCCCTCTGTCACGTCGGCGCCCATGAACAGCCTCTCACCTTCAACCTGGGGATTGCACCTTGAACGCGAACGAGACCTTGTCGGCCGTGAGCCGGCAATTGATGACTGAACTGCAATCGGCAGGCTTGCGTCTCGCCGATCCAGGCGCGGGGGCGAGTCTGGGCGTGGCCAGCCGGCGCGGCGGCGCGGGTCCATCCGATCAAGGCGGCACCATCGACGGCGTGACGATCATGGTGCCCGTGCATACCAACACTGCATGGCACTTGCCGTTCGTGGCATCCGCACCCGACGCCCACGGCAGCAGGGCGTTGCTGCGCGGGTCGATCCCTATCGCGAACATCAGCTTCCCGAAGGCGCCGCGTTTCTATGCCATGCAGACCTTCGACGGCGTGCCCTACTCGCACATCGCGACCCTGCATGGTTCGGACGTGCTTGCCACGACCGTGCTGCAAACCTGCATCCGGCCCGATAACAGCGAAGCAAACTGTTATTCGCCCTCGCAAGTGATCAGCGATTTCTTTACGCCGGGCGAAGACTAGCCCGTCCATGATTTCGTCTCGCGTGCTCGTGAAGCGCTGAATATTGCCTCCGAGCGCGTGCGCGAAAAGTACGGCTTTGCATGCTCGGCGGTACTGGATCAACTCGCGCAGATCGAAGTCGAGGCCGAACGGTTTATCGTTGGGCCGGACGCGAAGGTCAAGGTCATCGGACTCGTCTGAGCGCCACTCTTTTCGAAAGGACGAGTCATGTCGTAAACATCGGGCAACACAGCGCATACCAGCGTCATCGTGGTGGGGGGCAGTCAGGCGGGACTGTCGGTCAGCTATTACCTCAAGCAGGCGGGGATCGATCATCTCGGCTGGAGAAAAACACCGTCACGCATATATGGCGCACGCAACGCTGGGACGCGTTCTGCCTAGTCACACCGAACTGGTAATGTGCGCTGCCAGGCTACCCTTATACTAACGACGATCCGCACGACTTCATGAAGAAGGATGAGATCATCGAGTATCTCGATGGCTTCACCAGGACCGTCGATGTTCCCGTGCTCGAACACGTGGAAGTGCAGCGGGTCGCGCGTAACAGCGAAGGCGGCTTTGCGTGTCCACTAGCCAGGGGCAGTTCAACGCAGACCAGGTCGTGGTCGCATCAGGGGGCTATCACCCCCCCATCGTGCCGCGCATGGCGGAACGCCTGCCGCGTTCGATCAAACAGATCCGGTCGTCCGAGTATCGCAACCCGCAGGCTTTGCCCGAAGGCGCGGTACTGGTAGTCGGGTCAGGGCAATCGGGTGCGCAGATCGCTGAAGACCTGCATCTGGCCGGACGCAAGGTGATCCTCGCCGTGGGAAGCGCCGCGTTGCGCGCGCTTCTACAGAGGCCGCGATGTGGTCGACTGGCTCACCGACATGAAGTATTACGACACGACATGCCCGTCGATCAGCATCCGCTGCGTGAAGGAGTGCGCGACAACACCAATCATTATGTGACCGGCCGCGACGGTGGCCGTGATATCGATCTGCGCAAGTTCGCGGCCGAAGGCATGGAACTGTACGGCCGGCTTCAGGATCTGCAGGACGGCGTGCTCCATTTCGCGCCCAACCTGACGGAGAATCTCGACAGCGCGGACAAGACCTTCAACGGCATCAACGCAGGCATTGATGTATACATCGAAAAGCATGGGATCGATGCGCCGCCAGGCTCGCGCTATGAACCCGTAGGTCGCCTGCGGAAGAACGCGCCACGCTCGATCTGCAGGCCAGCGGGATAGGCTTAATCGTGTGGTGCATCGGCTTCACGCCGGACTTTAGCTGGCTTGATGCACCTATCTTCAACGGTCGCGGTTACTCCGCGCATACACGTGGACTGACGCCGCTCGACGGCCTCTATTTCGTCGGCTTGCCGTGGCTCCATACGTGGGGATCGGGCCACTTTTCAGGCGTCGCGCGGGACGCTGCGCATGTTGTGGAAAAGATCGGTGCTTGCCGGGAAGCGAGAGGGCTGGCGCGCGATGAGGCGACCGTCTGAATCGACAAAGGCGCCGCCACACCAAAGCAAAAAAACGGGGCATCACGCGCCGGTTCGTTGCACCACCACCGTGAACCTCAAGCCGCCTTCACGACCTTGTCACCGGCACAATGGATCGGATGCAGTTCCTTCAACTGGTTCGCGATCCGGGTGGCATCGAAGTAAGCGCCGTTTGGCGGACGCTTCAGATACTGCCCCCCGCGCCTCGCACCGCACGCAGATCGCCGTCCGCCCATGCATACGCGCCACGCGTGAGCGTGTGGGTCGCCACTCCCTGCACGGTCATGCCTTCGAACACGTTGAAATCCACCTTCTGGTGATGGGTCTTCACCGAGATCGTCCTGGTCGCGGCCGGGTCTCACACCACGAGGTCGGCATCCGAGCCCACCTGGACCGCGCCCTTGCGCGGGAACAGGTTAAAAATTTGTGCAGCGTTCGTGGAGGTCACACGCACGAACTCGTTCGGGGTCAGCCGTCCTTTGTTGACGCCGTGGTGCCAGAAGATCGACATGCGGTCTTCCACCCCACCGCAACCGTTCGGGATACGCGTGAAGTCCTCGCAGCCCATGGCTTTCTGCGATTCACAGAATACGCAGTGATCGGTCGCCGTAGTATGCAGTTGCCCTGATTGCAGACCACGCCACAACGCCTCCCTATGTTCGCTGGTGCGGAACGGCGAGCTCATCACGTGCGCAGCGGCCCGTGTCCAGTCCGGATCGCTATAGACCGACTCATCGATCACCAGATGACCCGGCAGTACCTCAGCAAACACGCGTTGACCTTCGCTGCGTGCACGCGTGATGACATCGACGGCATCTTTCGACGACATATGCACGATATAGATAGGCCCCCCAGCACCTGCCCATCCTGATCGCACGGTTGGCCGCTTCGCCTTCCACTTCAGGCGACCGCGACAAAGGATGCGCTTCGGGTCAGGTGAAACAACGCGCAAGCAATTGCTTCTGAAGCTGGAACACGAGTTCGCCATTCTCGGCATGCACAGTAGGCAAAGCACCGAGTTCCAAGGACCGCGCAAACTGTTTACCAGGACTTCATCGTCGGCCATGATGGCGTTTTTATACGCCATGGAAGTGCTTGAAACTGGACACGCCATGATCATGCACGAGCGTGCCCATGTCGCGATGCACCGACTCGTCCCACCACGTCACCGCGACGTGAAAACCGTAGTCGGCTGACGTCTTCTCCGCCCAGTCGCGCCACTCGTTGAACGCCGCCATCAGCGGCTACTTCGGACTCGGAATCACGAAATCGATAATGCTCGTCGTGCCGCCCGACAACCCCGCCGCCGTGCCCGTATAGAAGTCGTCGCTCGCCGTGGTGCCCATGAACGGCAGCTCCATAGCGTGCCGCCGTCCTTCGGGTCTGCGCACAACACGTCCGCTCGATAAGTACGGTCCGCGTCAATCACCGTGCCGCCGCGAATCAGGATCGTCATCTTGCTGTCTCCCTAGAGAAATCAGGCGCTGGCAATCCGCGCCGTCGGGCGCTTGCCCATCTTCATCCATGCGCCATAAACAATCGATGCGAGCGCGAGGCCCACGAACCACGCATAGGTGTAAAGCGTGTTGAAGAACGCAGGAATGTTCGGAAACACAGCAGGAAATGCCGTATGCAGGAAGCCGGGCAAGTTGGGCAATACGCCCACGAGCAGCTCGACCACACGTGATGCACCAAGCAGCGCATCGCGACGGCGCGGCATGGGTGTGGGACCCGCATGCGCTTCCTGGCCGGTCACGTACCAGCACTGCCTTTGCGCGTCGGTGACCACGCCGATCGTCATGTTTTCCGCTTCGAGAATCGGCCCTTGTTCAATGTGCAGTTCGAACATCGCGTGCAGCTTGCGGCTACCGCACGGTTCCTCGCCTGCATAACCAATACGCTTCAGTTCCTCGCTGATCGTCTTGCCATTCACGTTCTTGCGGGACAACCCGTAGTCGAGCATGAACTCGCCGGCAAACACACCTGACGCAACTATGGCGGGTGCGAACCGCGAGCCTTCCTCGTTGGTCCAGATCACGACTTCCACCGGATGTTCGGTCTCAATGCCACGATCATTGAGTGAGCGGATCACTTCGATGCCGCCGAGAATGCCGTAGATACCGTCGAAGCGGCCGCCTGTCGGTTGCGAGTCCGCGTGTGAGTCCGTCACAACCGGCGCAGCGTCAGCGTTGCGTCTGGCACGGCGCATGAAGACGTTACCCATCTGGTCCACCTTGACCGTGCAACCCGCTTCCTTCGCCCAACTGACGATCAGGTCGCGGCCCTCGCGGTCGAGATCGGTGAGCGCCAGCCGGCATACGCCACCCTTTAGCGTTGCGCCAATTTCCGCCATAGTCATGAGACTGTCCCATAGACGTTTGCCATTGACTCTGATCGATGTGTCCAGCGCTGAATCGGTTACCGCGTCCATTTCGCGTTCTCCTTGTGTTGCTCGACTTAGGGTTTTGACTGATGCGAATCTGGTGCATCGGCGTCGGCTTTGGGGCGCTGTCGCACGGCAAAGGTGCAGTTTCCATCCGCTGATCTCGTCCGCTCGAAACGGCGAATCCGTCGCGATCCGCTGCCCTCCAAATCCTGTCCAACTGGACAGGTTGTAGCCGATTAATATTGGCAAAATCAATGTCTTTCGGGGTTTCCGATTAGATTAGAGTAAAAACATAGCGAGAAGCGTGCAATTGCAATGCAGCAGAGCCATGAGACAAGCGAAACAACGGGCTATGCAGCAGTGGCGTCAAAGCGCATAGGATGAGGCGCGATCAAGACGGAGAATGCGAACAGCGCCATGCAAGGAAAACGATGAGAGATGACGAAGCGACAGCCGAGGTGGCGAAAAACGACGTTGCGCCTGTTCCATTGCGGCGGCGCAAGGCACACATTCGCGAGACCAATGGAGCGCATCTTTTGGCGTGTGCCGAGGCTGTGTTCGCCGAGCGTGGCCTCGAAGGCGCGAGTACCGCCATGATTGCGGAACGTGCAGGCTTGCCGAAAGCCAATCTGCATTATTACTTTCCGACCAAGCTGGCGCTCTATCGACGCGTGCTCGAAGATTTGTTCGAAGACTGGCACCGTGTGGCCGATACCTTCGAGTCAAGTGATGACCCGGTCGAAGCAATAGGGGGCTACGTGCGCACGAAAATGGAATTGTCGCGGCTGCGTCTGCTCGGCTCGAAGGTGTGGGCGAGCGAGATCATTCACGGCGCAGTGCATATGCAGGACATCTTGAACGAGCACGTGAAGCCATGGCTTGAAACACGGGTGATCGTAATCGACAACTGGATTGCGCGCGGTTTACTCGCGCCCGTCGACGCGCAGACGCTGATGTTCATGATCTGGGCGACGACGCAGCACTATGCGGATTTCGATGCGCGGATCCGGGCGCTGAAAGGCAAACGTGCGCTTTCGCAGAAGGCCTTCGATACTTTCACGTAATAAGTGGTCAAGCTCGTGATCCGCGCGTGTGGCGCGAAGTCACCGAACTAACGAAGTTGGTTCGCGAACGAAAAAACTCGCCGGCCGCTTTAGCGCGGAGGGCAAGTTTTTTCTTTGGCGCGACACTCAAAAGATCAAACCATCATTCAATCGAGTCTTGCGCCGAACCTGATCCAGTCAGGTCCACTTCAAATTTGCTCAGCATCGGATTAGTGACCGAGGAACACCGAACCAGGAGCGTTTTGCACCGGTGCAGCCGAGCTACGAACGCCCATTGCCGAGGTGCCGCTGGTCGAAGGACCATATGCCGTTGCTGCCTGGCCATCTTGTGCATTCACACGAGCCTGAGCTGCCTGGAGGTTCGCCGGGTAGTCGACCTGGTCGCCAGCCGGGTTGTACCCTGCCTTTTCCAGTTGAACCAGTTGCGCCTTCACTTCAGCACGCGTCAACGGGCCTGTCAGTGCTTTGCGCAAACGCGAACGTCGGAGCTGCCAATGCCGACACGATGACAACTGCGGGAATAAGTGACTTGAACATGGTGATACATACCTCCAGTATTTTGTTGGTCGTCTCGAAACATAAGCGCTTTCTGAATTTGTTTCGGATGTAAGAAGTCTATGCCTCGGAATCTTGAGGGAAAAACCTTATTTACGCGAAACATCATTGTTGAGATCGCAACAATCGCGCGGAAATGGCCAAACAAGTGGAATTGAGAGCGGAAATTCGGAATTTATTACTGAATAAAGCGTGAGAACACTTCTAAATACGAGGATTCGACGCGTTACAGATGGCTGTATTGCGGTTTCCACAAGAATCCAACCGGACCCGGGGATGGGTCCGGCGGGTTGACCAAGCTGAGACGAGTCTAGAAATGACCCGTGAATTGATATTGATCGCCGGGATGCCAGAGGTTGGCCACCGACGCCACCGCATCCCGCGACCACGTGCGCCGATGCAGCCAGCATGAGGCACGGCTCGCCAGCTCTCATCGAGAGCGCGAGGCCCGTGCCCTCGTCGGGAAGCGCCGCTTCAATCCGGTATTCAACGCGCTGCAAAGGCGCGGCGACCATCAGGTATTGGTTCGGCGTGATCTTGGTGAAATCCTGGCGCGCGTATTCCGGCGCGAGCGCAGGATTCACCCAGCGCTCTTCCAGCTGGATTGGCAAGTCGTTTTCGAAGTGCAGCACTCGCGAATGAAATACGGGGCTGCCCTCGGTGAGCTGCATTTCCAGCGCGAGACGTTCGTCCAGTACGGACGCGCCCAGGTGCATCACTTCTGCGCGATGCACATGTCCGAGCCCCGTGATTTCGTCGGAGATGTTGCGAATTTCCACGAGCGTCGATGCGTATTTCGGTTGCGCCACGAACGTGCCCGCGCCCTGCACGCGTGGTCAGGATCTGCTCGGCGGTCAGTTCGCGCAGCGCGCGGTTGACTGTCATGCGCGCGACCTTGAACTCGCGCGCCAGTTCGTTTTCGGAGGGCACCTGGTCGCCTTCCTTCCACTCCCCCGCATGAATGCGCGTGAGAATGTGATCCTTGATTTACTGATACGCAAGCGTGCTCATGCTGGGCGTGTGGCGTCCGGTTGAACGTGGGGTTGAACTTCCGAAACAAACGAAAGCGGGCAATGTTTCGCGATTTCGCCGCTGACCACCTGCTTCGCGATCGCCTCGATATCCGGTGCGAAATAATGGTCGAGATCGTAATGCGCGACTTCCGAGTGCAGCGTCTTCATCACTTCGGCCAAGCGTGGGCTGGTTTGATGTGGCGCACGCAGGTCCACGCCTTGCGCGGCTGCGAGCAATTCGATAGCGAGAATATGCGCTACGTTCTCCGCAATATATCCGAGCTTGCGGGCAGCGAACGTCGCCATGGAGACGTGATCTTCCTGATTCGCCGATGTCGGCAATGAGTCAACCGATGCCGGATGCGCGTAGGTCTTGTTCTCCGACGCGAGCGCCGCAGCCGTCACATGGGCGATCATGAAGCCCGAATTCACGCCGCCATCGCGGACGAGGAACGGTGGCAAACCGGAGAAGCGTCGCATCGATCAGCAACGCGATCCGGCGCTCGGCCAATGCACCAATTTCTGCTGCAGCGATAGCGAGGTTATCGGCGGCGAATGCAACGGGTTCTGCGTGGAAGTTGCCGCCCGAGAGAACCTCACCGGTGTCCGGAAAAATCAGCGGGTTGTCCGATACGGCATTCGTTTCGATTAGCAGGACATCGGCCGCGTGGCGCATCTGGTCAAGGCACACGCCCATGACTTGCGGCTGGCAACGCAGGCTGTACGGGTCCTGAACCTTGTCGCAATCCTGATGCGAGAGATTGATCGCCGAGCTCTCCAGCAGCGTGCGATAGGCAGCGGCGGCATCGATCTGTCCAGCGTTACCGCAAAGGATGTGAATGCCGGCGTCGAAGGGAACGACAGAACCCATTGCGGCATCCACCGACAGCGCACCCGAAACCAACCCCGTGCGGTACAGATCTTCGATCACGAACATGTTGTACAAGGCGAGCACTATGGAGCCTGCGTGCCGTTGAGGAGCGCGAGACCTTCTTTAGCCTGCAGCGTTAGCGGTTCGAGGCAGGCAACGCACAGCCCATCCAGCGCACTTGCGCGCTCGCCGCGGATGGTGACTTCGCCGATTCCGAGCAACGTCGTCGACATATGTGCCAGCGGCGCCAGATCACTCGATGCCCCCCACCGCCCCCTTGACCGGGATAACTTGGCAATACATCGGCGTTTAACAGCGTGATCAGCACGTTGATGACCTCGCGGCGGATGGCCCCCCCCAGACTCGACACCTTCAGTGCGATCAGCAAACGCACGACCGGCGCGACATGGGTTCACCCACGTCCACCGCATGCGACAACACCAAGTTGCGCTGCAACAGCTCCAGCTGATCGGCGGGAATATGGGTGCTCACCAGCCGACCGAAACCCGTGTTGATGCCGTAGGCCCGCTCGCCCTTGGCGGCGATATCGGCAACAGTTTGCGCGGAGGCGTCGATGGCAGCGAAGCTGGCCGGATCGAGTGTCAGTGCGTCCGAGCCGCGGGCGATCTGGCGCAGGTACGCCAGCGTGAGGTGGCCGGGGTCAATTTTATCATCGCAAGTCCTGTCTATATATTGTGGCTCACACTAAACAAACAAATGCCCCAAAACAAGGCCTGAAAACACCTAATTCGGATTTTCAGGGATTGATCCGGTTGTTTTTCCGACCGATTGTCTATAACAGTGCGTAATCGTTTCTCCATCCGGAAGTTAGTCAGCTGCTGGCCCCGCAGCGCCACCACTTGGGAGCGAATGACCTGAAAACCGCGCGCCTCAAAAAACGGGCGCGCGGTGATACTTGCGTCGGTGTGGAGGATCGCCAGCCGTTGCGCACGCGCCGTGTTTTCGACCTTATCAAGCAGTGTGCTCGCCACGCCCCTGCGCTGGCGGGCCGGATCGACGAACAACATGTCGATGTGCCCGTTGCTTTCGAGATCGGTGAACCCCGCAATGACATCGTCGATCAACGCGACCCATGTGGGCCGGTCAAGCCGGCGACATGCCCAGACATCCCGGTCCGCTTGCACCCATGCCGCGATCTGCCCCGTATCGTAATCACACGACGCCACGTTGCGCACCGAGCGAAACACAGTCATAACCGCGTCCAGATCGGCCGCTTCATAACGCCGGATGACAGGAGCATCGATGAATACACGCGTTCTCAGCGCGCAAGCGAAACTGTCGCGATGCCCAGGATGGTCATCACAACCGACGCCGCCACGTGAATCGCGATTTCGCCCGCCGCCCAGCCGTAGCGCCCTTGCTGCAGATGCGCGACGACTTCAGCCGAGAACGTCGAGAAGGTGGACAGGCCGCCCATCAAGCCGGTGATGACGAAGAGCCGCCATTCCATCGATACCCCGGGGAAGCGCGCGAACCACGCCACCGCCACGCCGATCACATAGCCTGCGATGACATTCGCCGCCAGCGTCCCGAGCGGGAAATTGGGGAACAACGCGTTCAGGCACAGGTCGAGCACCCATCGAAACAGGGAGCCGAGCGCGCCGCCAATACCTACAGCCAGGATCGACAGGTACATGAGCGAAGGAGAAGATCAGGGAGAGGCGAACGCAAGGCGCTCGATGAGCTCGTCACGGCTGGCGGCGATAACTGTCTCGCCGGATACCGAAAGCCGTGCGATCCAGATGCCGTCGCGCACTCGCCGCATTCATGGCCGTCCAGCAGCAGGGAGCCGCGCTTGACCAGTTGATGGTCGGTGGGATCGAGGACAGTGTCGTCGTCGTGTTCCAGCTCGACAGTTCGCATGGGCGTTGCGCTCGTGCGCGAGGATACACTAATCGTAATGGAGCGCAGCAGGAATCCCATACAGAATGCGAGAAAGCTTGAAAGTGTCAAGCCGCCTTTCATGCATAATACGGGTTACGGGTCGCACTTCGTTCGCCTTTTATTTAGACACAGTCCTGGACAGCTTGCAGCAACACTATCTCACCCAGCATTGGGCGCAGTTCGTGCCCGGCGGGCTCGTGCTCGTGCTGTCGGCGCTGTTCGCGCAGTGGGTCGTCGCGCGCATCGTGCTGTATTTCGCGCACCGCCTGCTCGTGCTGACCGAACGCGAAGCGTGGGACAAGGCGCTCGCCCGGCATCGCGCGTATCACCAGCTTTGGTAGGCCGTGCCGCTCGCGGCAGTGGCGATCGGCGTGGGCGAGGTGCCGCACATTGGTCACATGGCGGACGTGATCGAGCGGCTTGCGCATGCCGGCGCATGGGTCTGCATCTTCTTCGCCATGGGCGGTGCGCTCAGCGCGTGGCAAGACGTTTACACGGCAAGCATGGAGGCGCAGACACGCTCCATCAAGGGCTACATCCAGATTGGCAAGCTCGCGCTGACATGCGGCGTGCTGGTGTTATCGATCATGATCGACCGCTCTCCGCTCTGGATGCTGTCGGGCCTTGGCGCGTTGTCCGCGGTGCTGCTGCTCGTGTTCAAGGACACGCTGTTGTCGCTGGTGGCAAGCACGCAGCTCACATCGAACGACATGCTGCGCATAGGCGACTGGATCGAGATGCCGCAATCCAATGCCGATGGTTTCGTGAAGGACATCGCGCTGCATACCGTGAAGGTGCAAAACTGGGACAACGCGGTGACCATCGTACCCACTTACAAGTTCTTTTCGGAGAGTTATAGAAACTATCGGCAGATGTTTGAATCGGGCGGGCGGCGTATCAAACGCACGCTGTGAATAGATGCTACATGCGTGCGTTTTCTCACCGATGAAGAAACCGCGCGCCTTAAACAATTCCGCTTGCTGCACGATTATCTGGAAGAGAAGCAACTCGAAGTCGACCAGGCGAACAAGAACCTCGGTGGGCTCGAGCCCGCCAACCGGCGCGGCTGACGAATATCGGCACCTTCCGCGCGTATGGGCTCGCGTACCTGCAGCGGCATCCGGAGATCAGGCAGGACATGTCCATGATGGTGCGCATGATGGAACCGCAGTCGGAAGGCATTCCTATCGAGGTGTACTGTTTCGCCGCCGTCACTGCATGGACACAATACGAACGCATTCGGGGCGATGTGTTCGACCATCTGCTGTCGATCCGCCGGAGATGGGCCTGCGGTTATATCAGGCGCCGTCGGGCACGGACATGAGCGGACTCTGGGCGGTACGGACAGCGGTCGTTTGCGTGGCAAGTTGCCCACGGTCTAACTGGAGAAGCAGGCAAGAATCAGCGATTTTTTTTATGTACTCATGCGATGCTTCCTGATGCCTAAAGTGTGAACCTTGCCGGCATTCCTTCTGCATCACCTGAAGGTGCTCGCCGGTCATCGCATTTATCGCTTCTATAGGAAAATTCCCGTGACCGATCACGTTCATGCTATGCGTATTTTCATCCGTGTCGTCGATACCAACAGCTTCTCGCGCGCCGCCGAATCCCTCGGCATGCCGCGTGCAAGCGTGTCGACGACCATTCAACAACTCGAGGCGCTGCTCGGCGTGCAACTGCTCGCGCGCACCACGCGACGCCTCAATCTCACGGCCGAAGGGGCCGAGTGCTACGAACGCTGCGTGCGTATTCTCGCGGATATCGACGATCTGGAAGCGGGCTTTGTCGGCCGCGAAGAGCCTCTGCGCGGCAGTCTGCGCATCGAGGCCCGACACGGTCGCCACCGCGCTGGTCGTACCCGCGCTGCCTGATTTCCACGCGCGTTATCCGCATATCGAGTTGTCGATCAGCATGTGCAACCGCGCCGTCGATCTGGTTGGCGAAGGCGTGGATTGCAGCGTGCAGCTTGCCGAATTGCCTGATTCCGGGTTGATTGCACGGCGGCTCGGCAGCTTTGAGCACGTGACGTGCGCCACGCCCGCGTATCTGGAAGCGCACGGCACGCCGAAGACATTCGACGAACTCTCGCAGCACATCTCGGTGAACTGCGTGTCGGACCGCACCGGTCGGCCGTGTGATTTCGACTTCGAAGTGGATGGCGAAGCGGTGGCCGTGAAAATGGCGGGGTTTGTTCAGGTCACCGACGAACACGCCTATCTCGCGTGCGCCTTGCAAGGACTCGGGCTAATTCAGCCGCCGCGCATTGCCGCGTTGCCCTACCTGCGTTCCGGGCAACTGCGCGAGGTGCTGCCGCAATGGAAGTCGATGCCGATGAATGTGTCGGTGGCCTTCGTCAAGAGCCGGCAAGCCGCGCCGAGGGTCAGTGCATTCGTGGACTGGCTGGCGGAATTTTGTTCGAGCGCTCGCAGGAAATGGACGATACGCTCACGCGCCTGTTCCGGACGGCTCGCCGCCCGGTTTCCGCTCACGCGAGGGCCGCGGCGCCAACACCTGCAGCCCGCGACGAGGACGCGCACGAAGAAACCGCCAGCGAGTCATGACGCAGGCATGACTTCTACCCGAGCGCTCACGCCGGCCTGACCGGCTGAGCAGCGCCCTCGCCGGCCACCGTATTCCACTTGCGCACCTCCCAGCGCGTGACCAACCCCTCGGTCACATACGGATCGGCCCGCGCGAATGCCTCCGGCACCGTGGGCGAATACGCTTCGAACAGCAGCATGGACCGGTCGACGGGCGCCTCCATCGCCCCGCCCAGCAACAATTCCCCACGCTTAGCCGAGGCCCACGCCACCGTCAGATGGCGGTCACGACACGCCGCCCGGCGTTCGAGATAATCGGCGCTCAGTTCGTAGATCAATAGAAAGTGCATGAGCTTGTCTCCTGTTACAGGCGATACTGCGCGCGTCGCAATCGAACGATCATGCCGTATATAAAACACGCGTGTAAGACTCGGTACCATGCCAAAATTTTATGCTAGGCTGTGTGTGATCATTGTGACACTTTCGACTTTGACCTTGCCTCAAGTTGGCGAATTGTCCGTGACACCCAAGATTCCAGCGGCGTTGAATGCTCGCCGGAACGTGCCTATTCTGCGGCTTTTTCGCCTCCGGGATCCCCGGCTGAAGGGTTAATCGCTCTCGCCGCGCTTGGGTTTTCGCCGTTACTCCTCTTCAACATCCGGCCGCATGCCGATCCTTGAAGTTTAAATTCACCCGGCGCTCGTCATACGCATTTCGCCGCCCGTTCAAGGGGCAAGTTTGAACGACATCGGTTTCGCGCTTGTCGTGGCGCTGCTCCGCGCGCTTGCTCGCCTGCCCTACGACGGGCACGCGGTTCGGCAGCGGCCTTGGCGCGCTGCTTTATTTCATTCCGAGCCGTCGAAAACATATTGTGCAAGTGAATCTGCAATTGTGCTTTCCCGGCAAGACCGACGCTGAATATGAATTGCTCGGACGTTCGCATTTTCGTCACGTTGTGCGCAGTTATGTGGAGCGCGGCGTGCAGTGGTTCGGTTCGGCCCGAGCTATCGAAAAACTCGTGCAGCTTGAAAGCCGTATCGATCTCGACGACGAGAACTCACCGCCTACCATTTTCATGGGTTTCCACTTTGTCGCCATTGAAGTGGGCTGCATGCTGTACTCCATGAAGCTGCCCATCATCGCGCTTTATACGCCGATGTCCAGCAAACGGCTCAATACGCTGGCCGTCGAACAACGCGGCCGTTTCGGCGCCGACATGGTGATGCGCGCCGACAGCGCCCGCCGCATCCTGAAGCTGCTGCGCAAGGACGATTCGGTGATGCTGGCCGCCGACATGGACCATGGCATTGAAAACTCGGTATTCGTGCCGTTTTGCGGCGTGCCGGCTTGCACGCTCACGTCGGTGTCCTGGCTTGCGCGGCTTGGAGGCGCGTGCGTGGTGCCGTTCGTTACCGAAGTGCTACCCGATTATAAGGACTACAAAATGACGATCTTCGAGCCGCTCGCCGACTTTCCCTCGGAAAGCGATGAAACCGACGCCCGCCGGAGGAACGAATTCCGGGAATCGCAAATAGTGCGTTTCCCGGAACAATACTACTGGGTGCATCGCCGCTTCAAACACCGGCCAGAAGGCGTAGCCGGCGTTTATTGAACTTGTCCTGATCAGTCGGGCTTGCGAAAGTCGTTGTCTACCCAGGCCTGCGCGCTGGTCTTGCTGTGTTTGAATCCCGCGGACACCCGCACGTGGGCAAGCAGCGCGCCGAACGAGTCGAGCGCCTTCAGGTCTGGGTACGGATCGTCCTCATCAGGGACGATATCAAGCGACACCGTCACTCCTCGCCGTCCGCGCGAACCGTAAAATCCTTACGAAGCATTGCATGGCGCTGTTGCTCATGCCGGCGCAATACTTCGGACGCCGTCTTGACCAGCGTGCGGAACGCGTTCGGATCGAGCAGCTTGGGGTTCTTCTTGTCGCGTCCCATGGTCCAGGGGCCGGTGAGCGCCGGTTCGGCTTCGCCGTCCTTGATTATCTCGACCGCCCAGCCGTCGTCATCCTCGTTCTTGATCACCCGCGCGGTCCAGCCATCGTCGCGCCAGAGACGGTCTTCGTAGAGCGTGGGTATCTTCGTCGGTATGGGGATCGGGGACTGAATCGGTCATGGAAATAAGAAGCTCGAGTTGCATGAAACACTGTGGGAGCACGAGAGTGTTGCACCGTGCTTAAGCGACGAATTTTAACCTGCAAGAAGCAGCGGCATCGTCGAAAATGCCCACACGCTGGCCGATCAGTCTACTCGACGGGCACATTGCACGCCGGCTGCCGCTTTTGTTGCAGGTATGTTGCACACGCATATGTGCGCCGGCGTGCGCCCGGTTATCCGGGCGTTTCGCCAACACTACGGAGGAGTCACCATGCTTTCACTTATCGGTACCATTATTGTCGGCGGCATCATTGGTCTGATTGCGCGAATGATCAAGCCGGGCGACGACAGCATGGGGTGGATCATGACGATCCTGCTTGGCATTGCCGGCTCGCTGGTGGCAGGTTATGTCGGCCGTGCGCTCGGCTGGTATCACGAAGGGCAGACTGCGGGGTGGATTGCCTCGGTGGTCGGCGCTATTGTCCTACTGTTCATTTGGGGACTGGTCGCGCGCCGCCGGACCTAATACACGTGAGACCCGATTTGCGTCTGAGCGTTCGGGTTAGGCAAAAGCGCTGTTCCGGGCTTCGTTGGAACAGCCCTTTTCATTTCGTTCGCCGGAGGAACAAGGCAGGCAAAAAACCGCCGTACTTTACTCTACAATACCCACTGACGAATCAGCCGCAAGCATGAAGCCAATCCAATTTTTCCTGCGATACACCCTGGTCCCGTTCGTGGCGATCATGCTCGTCGCCTCGTGGGCAATTAACAAGGGATCGGGAGAGATCGAGGCGCGCCAGTACGCATCTCTCTTCGAGGCTTATCCGCAACTGCCGCAGGGCATCAAGCACGAACTGAGCGAGTCGATGAAAGAAGACAAGATCAGCAAATCGCGTTACGCCACCCTCACCCGCGAAGCCATGAACAGCGGCGTTATCCTCGACTGGCCGCAAACGCAGCAAGGTGTGGCGGAAGAACGCGCCAGGCTGAAAGCCCTGATTGAAGCGAGCTGCGACTAAGGATCTGAAGCGCCAGGGATCACGCCAATCACGCATTCAACCCGGACTTCAGGAACAACACATGCCGGGGCGCGAAGTGCGCGTACAGCGGAAGGATTGCGCCGCCCATCGCCCGGGCATCGGCGCCAATCTCGCCTTCCACCAGTCTGGGCCGCACCATCCCCCGCCAGTCGAAGGCATCGAGCGCGGTATTGGTCCGGGTCAACACCTCCCGCAATAACTGGCGATCCAGTTCCCCATCGATCACGATCACATCGACGTCGACCAGTGCCGCCGCCGTTGCAATGGCCGTGGCAAGCGCCGGGCAAGCGGCATCGAGCCAAGCCTCGCACATGGGCCACAACTGCGCCGACAGCGCTCGTTGATCGTGAGCGGCGGCGGCGAGAAAACCGGCATCGGTAAAGCGCTTTTCCAGCACATAAATTGACGCCACGTTAAGCAACTGCGGCGTGCCTTCGCTCATCAGCGGGAACGACCCGATAGCACTGGCATTCCCCTTGGGCCCTGCGTGCAGCCGTCCATCGATGACCAGGCCGCCGCCAGTGAACGTGCCGATAAACACGTAGAGAAAATTGCCCAATCCGCGCCCTTGGCCCATCAGCAATTCAGCGGCACAGGCGGCGGTCGTGTCCTTCGCAAACTCCACCGGCAACGTGGTCAGCGCCTGGACTCGCGCGCTGATATCGATCTCGTTCCATGCGGCGAAAACATCCGGCGGGGTATCGAAGAAATTGCGCCAGCCGCCAAGCCACAACGGCGCCGCTACGCCGATACCGACTACCTTCATGGCGTTTTCGCCGAGAGTGGCCATCATCTGGTCGATCTTTCCGCTGAGCAAAGCGAACACCGTCCGTGGATCGGGATACGCATACTCGATCACATCACGCGCGTGCACCTGGCCCGCAAAATCCATGGTCAGCACGTCGAGACTGCGGCGCCCCACCTTCACGCCGATGGAAAACGCCCCGTCCGCGCGCAGGGAGATGGGTACCGACGGCTGCCCCATGCGGCCCTGCACGCGCGTCCTGGCTTCCCGAGCGAGCAAGCCGTCGTCTATCAGACGATCCACAATCAACGATGTGGTCTGCGTGCTCAGCTGCGTCAGGCGCGCGATCTCGGACTTGGGTAGCGGACCGTAGACACGCACCGCCTGCAGCACGATGCGCTCGTTCATCTGCCGCATGCCGGCCGGCTTCGGCGTTGCCGTGCTTGCGGACGTTGAAAGCGTCATAGGGGATCAGGCGATGGCCTGCACGTCGGCCTGCTTGGCACCGGTCATGATGGCCACAGCTTCCGACATATGGATGTCTTTCGTATTGACGAGCGCCGCACGTCGCCCGAGCCGCTGGATATGAATGCGGTCCGCGATCTCGAACACGTGCGGCATGTTGTGGCTAATCAGAATCACGGGCAGCCCGCGGTCGCGCACGCGCCGGATCAGCTCCAGCACCATGTTCGATTCCTTCACGCCGAGCGCGGCTGTCGGTTCGTCGAGGATCACCACATGCCGCGCGAACGCTGCGCTGCGCGCCACCGCCACGCCCTGCCGTTGGCCGCCGGAGAGTGTTTCGACGGCCTGCTTCATCGAGCGGATGCCGATCTGCAACCCTTCCATATGCGCGATGGCTTCCTGCAACATGCGCCGCTTGTCGATCATCATGAACAGGGAACCGAGAATGCCGGAACGCCGCAGCTCGCGCCCGAGAAACAGGTTTTCCGCGATGCTCATGGCGGGGGCAACCGCCAGGTCCTGGTAGACGGTTTCAATCCCTTGCGAGCGCGCATCGAACGGACTGCGAAAATGCACGGGTTTTCCATCCAGCAGGATCTCGCCTTCGTCGGGCACGAGCGCACCGGACAACGCCTTGATCAGCGACGACTTGCCGGCACCGTTGTCTCCAATGACCGCCAGGATCTCGCCGGGCAACAGTTCGAAATCGACGCCATCCAGCGCGGTGACGGAGCCGTACCGCTTGATGACGCCGCGGGCTTCCAGAACGGGTTTGAGTGTGTCGTTCATGAGCTTGGCTCCTCAGGCGCGGGGACGCGCAAGTTTGTCTGCGGCGACCGCGAGAATCACCAAAATACCAGTGATCAGAATCTGATAAACCGACGACACACCGATCAGTGTCAGGCCGTTTCGAAACACGCCGACGATCAACGCGCCCAGCAAGGTCCCGACAATCGTGCCGCGTCCGCCAAAGAGACTAGTGCCGCCGAGTACGACGGCCGTGATGCTGTCCAGGTTCTCGGTCTGGCCCGCCTGAGGATCGCCCACACCGGCTCGCGCCACCGACAACAACGCCGCGATGCCGTAGAAAAAGCCGGCGAGCGTGTAGACGGTGATCAGGATCTTTTGCGACGAAAGTCCCATCAGCCGTGCTGCTTCCGCGTTATTGCCGAGCGCGTAGAGATGGCGGCCTGGCACGGTATCGCGCAGGACAAACCACACCACGAAGTACATCAGCAAGGTCAGCACGGTGCCATACGTGACCTCCGCGCCGCCGAGATGGAAGGTGTTGCCAAAGAACATCATGGCGTCAGGCAGGTTCGAGATGCTCTCGGCATTCGAGTACACCTGCGTGAGCGCGAATGCTATGTTGAGCGTCCCCAGCGTGACGATGAACGCCGGCAGCTTGATCTTCGTGATAAGCGCACCGTTCAGTAATCCGAACAAGGTGCTGGCGGCCACGCCGCAGATAATCGCTAGCACGGGTGGCACGCCCATGGTGACGGCGAATTTCGTCATCGCGATCGAACCGAAGGCCATCACCATGCCGCATGACAAATCAATGCCGCCGGTCAGCACGATCAACGTCTGGCCGATCGCGATCACCGCCACGACCATGGTCTGCTGGAGGATCAACGAAAGGTTTTGTATCGATAAGAACTGGTCGCTTTGCCAGATGAAAAACGTGCATGCGATCACGAGCGCCACTAGCGGCCCGATATCGGTAAGCGAAGGCAGCTGGTCGGAAAACGTCGCGCGGCCGGTCGCGGGAGAAGTGGATTGCGTCATGACTCGGGACCTCGACAGCAACATCGGAAAAAAAGCGCCGCGCGGGGCTTGGGCCTGAAAAGTGGAAGGCTCAGGTCCGCGCGGCAGGTTCAAACGCGGGCGCGACGACTTACTTGTTGCCCCAGCAGTTGTCCAGCCCGAACTTCGTGTCCTTGGAGTCCATGCCGGACACGGGTTTGTCGGTGATGAGCGTGACGCCGGTGTCGTGGTAACCGGTCGCCTTCTTGCCCGTCTTCGCGTATTCAATGCCTGCTTGCACGCCTTCCTGCGCCATCAGCAGCGGGTATTGCTGCGAGGTGGCGGCAAAACTGCCGGCCTTCACGTTACGCCCCCCTTCACAACCGCCGTCAATGGACACGATCACCACGTCCTTGTCCTTGCCGGCTGCCTTGAGCGCGCGATACGCGCCGGCCGCAGCCGGTTCGTTGATCGTATAGACGATGTTGATATCAGGTACCTTCTGCAGGCAGTTCTCCATCGCCGTCTGGCCTTTCGACTGGTCGCCGCGCGTGTCCTGGCTGCACACGACCGACGGGTCGCCTTCCCTCACCCCGAAGCCCTGCAGGAAGCCGTTGTGACGCAACACGCCGACCGTTACCCCGGGCGCGAGGTCGAGTGTGGCGATCTTCGCGGGCTTGCCGGCGAAGGAGGCTTTGGCGTATTCGCCGATCAGCACGCCGGCCTTGAAGTTGTCGGTGGCGAAGAGTGCGTCAGTGGCGTCTTGGGGATCGGTGGGTGTGTCGAGGGCAATCACGAGGATGTCTGCTGCGCGGGCCTTCTTGAGCGTCGGGACAATGCCCTTGGTATCGCTAGGCGTGATGAGGATGGCTTTGACGCCGACCGTGATCATGTTTTCGACCGCGGTCACCTGGCTTGCGTTGTCGCCGTCGAACTTGCCGGCCGCCGAGATCAGTTTCACGCCGCCTTTGGCAGCGGCCGCTTCGGCGCCCTGTTTCATCTTGACGAAGAACGGATTGGTATCGGTCTTGGTGATCAGGCCGATCGAGATCTGATCAGCCGCCATTGCCGCGCCGGAAGCAACCAGCGCCGTCACTGCAAGTCCGAGGAAGGACACACGTGCGACAGCACGTCGAAGATTTTTCATGTCTCGCTCCAAAGGTTTTTATTCGCCCGCGGCTTCGAGAGGAAGCGCACCGAACATGTTCGCCGACTAAATCAATTAATTTTATTTAGTACAGCAGCGCCGTGGAGACAAGTCAAGAAAATGAAGCGAAATCAATTTGCTGCAGAGCAGCATTCAAACAATTAAACCGCTTGGAATATCAATCGGGGCAGTGCAAGGGGTGATTGTTGCGTCGCGTCTACGTAAAAACACTGACAGGCGAAAAAAGGGCTAAAAAAAGCGGTGAATTGAATTGTTTTGTTTTCCGATTTTTTATCGAGTTATATCGAGTTATAGTTTACCAGCATTCTTGCCAACCCACCATCCTGGTCAGTTGCGTAACCGAAGGAAGTGCAATGGCTGGCGCAATAGGATGACACGCGCATTCCCATTGCGGCGACAAAGATCTTGAACGGGATGAAAACGACCTGAAGGTTTCGCTCGTGCCGGTGGATAAGCTTTGCGGGCAAGCCGTAACTCAGGAAGAAAACCGAGCAGACCACGCTGTTAATCCACCGGAAAATTAAGTGGTAAAGATGCGTGAGGCGCGCTTGTACCTTTGGCAGCTCGTGCTGCCCGAGAGCACTGGTGGCGAAGCTTGTTCAGTCAGGATTCGCGAAAAGGAGGGTTTCAACCATCCTTCGCTCTGGCGAGCACCGTGCTTTTCGGGTACCTATATATTGGAACTGAACCGTTCCGAGTTTGGTGGAGGCTCGGACTCTTGAGAGAATGGAGCCGCGAACAAGTCGAACCAGTTTTCTGCC
>CALNPU010000049.1 GCA_940588625.1 uncultured Caballeronia sp. | reverse complement strand
TTCCATCCGGGGCACTCCGATGCCGTCGGCCCGCGAAGGTCCGCTTAACCTTTCTTGTTCCCACAACTCACGGGGGGGAGACGTTCATTCCCATTCCTGCTCGGCGACCGGTCGAACGTGACCCGACCTTGCAACTTAGCCACCGTTTTCGTTCTGCTCGCGATCACGGGATTTGCGTAACGCCTTTTCTTCGATTCCCGACACCCCTTCTCGCCGTTCCAGCTCGGCAATGACGTCTGCCAGACCGAGGTCGAAATGGGACAACATCACGAGACAATGGAACCACAAGTCGGCTACTTCGCCGACAATTGCCTTGGGTGCACCACCGTGTCGCGTGTCCTTGGCGGCCAGCAAGACTTCGGTTGCTTCCTCGCCGATCTTCTTGAGAACAGCGTCGTCACCTTTATGAAAGAGTCGGGAAACGTAGGATTGTTCCGGGTCACCTCCCTTTCGGCTATCGATAATCGCCGCGAGGCGCAGCAGCGTGTCTTGCATGGAAAGCGTGGCTTGAGTCATTACTTGTAGATATGTTCGGGGTCCATCAAGACTGGTTCAACAGCGACCCAGTCGCCCGTTTCCACCGATCCCTCGAATTTCTGGAAAAAGCACGAATGGCGACCGGTGTGGCACGCAATGCCCGACACCTGTTCCACTTGCAGCAATACGACGTCTTCGTCGCAATCGAGCCGCACTTCGTGCACGTGCTGGACGTGTCCCGACTCCTCACCCTTGAGCCACAAGCGCTGGCGCGAACACGAGTAATACACCGCGCGCTTCAGTTCGATGGTTTTCGCCAATGCTTCGCGGTTCATCCACGCGAACATCAGCACGTCGCCCGTCGTGGATTCCTGCGCGATCACCGGTACAAGGCCGTTCGCGTCCCACTTGACCTTCTCGAGCCAGCCCGCTTCTTCAGTTTGTGCAGTCACCGCTTAAATCCTCACCGAGATGCCCTGATTGGCCATGAAGCGCTTTGCCTCGCCGACTGTGTGTTCGCCATAGTGAAAGATGCTGGCGGCAAGCACCGCATCGGCGTGACCTTTGGTGATGCCGTCGGCCAGATGCGCGAGGGACCCCACGCCGCCCGACGCGATCACAGGAATGGAAATGGCGTCCGATACCGCGCGGGTCAGCGCAAGGTCGAAGCCGCTTTTCGTACCATCGCGATCCATGCTGGTCAGAAGGATTTCGCCGGCGCCAAATTCCGCCATCTTGCGAGCCCACCCAATCACGTCAAACCCTGTGTTCTTGCGGCCGCCGTGCGTGAAAACTTCCCAGCGCGGGATCTCGTCTGTGGCGCTGACACGCTTCGCGTCAATGGCCACCACGATGCACTGTGAACCATGTTTATCCGACGCATCGAGTACGAGTTGCGGATTTGCCACCGCCGATGAATTCATGCTGATCTTGTCAGCGCCCGCGTTCAGCAGCCGGCGCACGTTTTCCACTGCGCGCACGCCGCCGCCAACCGTCAACGGGATAAAAACCTGCGACGCTACTTGTTCGATGATGGGCAAAATCAGGTCACGCTGGTCGGAGGTGGCAGTGATATCGAGGAACGTGAGTTCGTCAGCGCCCTGGTCGTCGTATCGGCGAGCAATTTCGACAGGATCGCCCGCGTCGCGCAATTCGAGGAAATTGACGCCCTTGACCACGCGACCGGCGGTGACATCGAGACACGGGATGATGCGTTTAGCGAGAGCCATGTTGGTGCGAACGAGTGCTTAGGAAAGCGAGGCGGTTTAATCGAAATTGACCGTCGCGAGAAGAAACAAGAAACCACGGAAACGCCACCCCGCCTGAACCAACTTGCGGCATGCCCTCGGTCAAACTGAGCGGAAAGCCATCCGGAAGCACGTGAGGCGCTTAAATCAGGCGTGCTGAAAAGCTCACCGCGTTGTCAGGTTACCCACGACCGCGCCGGCACCCTCGCAACATGCTGCGGCTCAGGCGTCGTCGGCTTCACGCAGCTTGTCGGCGCGCGCTTGCGCAGCGGCGAAATCCAGGTCGCCCGAATAGATCGCACGTCCGCAGATCACGCCTTCAATGCCCTCGTCTTCCACTTCGCACAGGGAGTAGATGTCGCCTAGGTTCGACAATCCGCCGCTCGCGATCACCGGAATCTTGACGGCTTGCGCGAGGCGTACAGTGGCTTCAATGTTGATGCCCTGCAACATGCCGTCGCGGCCGATATCCGTGTAGATGATCGCCTCGCAGCCGTAGTCTTCGAACTTGCGGCCGAGGTCAATGACTTCATGACCGGTCAGCTTGCTCCAGCCGTCGGTGGCAACCTTGCCGTCCTTCGCATCCAGCCCGACGATGATATGACCCGCGAACGCGGTGCAAGCATCTTGTAGGAAGCCCGGATTTTTCACGGCTGCCGTGCCGATGATCACGTACTCCAGACCGTCGTCGAGATATCGCTCGATGGTATTCAGGTCGCGAATGCCCCCGCCGAGCTGCACCGGAATGTCGTTGCCGACTTCCTGGATGATGGCGCGGATGGCTTCTTCGTTTTTCGGCTTGCCGGCAAATGCCCCGTTCAGGTCGACGAGATGAAGCCGCCGTGCGCCCCGATCAACCCATAGCCGGGCCATTGCCGCCAGATCTTCGGAAACAATAGTCGCCTGGTCCATATCGCCTTGTTTGAGGCGTACGCACTGACCGTCTTTTAGATCGATGGCCGGAATGAGCAACATAGAAATAGCGTTATCGTATAAGGGTTAATCAAACGGTTGCAAACTTGGGCACAGCGCCTTTGTTTTGCTTGCCGTCTCGCTAGTGTAGTACAAGTGATGCAAGGCTCGCCGCTGCAAACGGCATAAGCCAAAACGTCAAACCAACGCTAAAACAGCACCAAAAACGCAAACTTTACGGTTTCCAGTGTACGAAGTTTCGATACAGCCGCAAGCCTGCGTCCGCACTCTTCTCGGGGTGAAACTGGGTCGCGAACAAATTGTCGCGGGCAATGGCCGAGGTGAACGGTGCGCCGTACAGGGTTTCGCCCGACGTATGCACCGGATTGTCCGGGACGCCGTAATAACTGTGCACGAAATAGAAAAACGATTCGTCGGGGACGTCCTCCCACAGCGCATGCCGCTGCGTCTGCCGCACGCGGTTCCAGCCTATTTGCGGAACTTTGAAACGCGAACCGTCGTCCTGCAGTTGGGCTTCCAGGTCGAAGCGTACGACCTTGCCGGGTATCAGGCCAAGGCCGTTCGTACCCTTCTCGCCCCCTTCCTCGCTCCAGTCGAACAGCATCTGCTCGCCGACACATACGCCCAGCATGGGTTTGTCGCGCGCGGCTTCCATCACGGCTTTCTGCAAGCCCGACGCGCCGAGGTGTGCCATGCAGTCGCGCATTGCGCCCTGTCCCGGCAGCACGACGCGCTCGGTTGCACGGATCGCTTCGGGCTGCTCGATGATCGCCACGTCAGCTTCCGGCGCGGCCTTGCGGAGCGCCTGATATACGGAGCGCAGGTTGCCCATGCCGTAGTCCACGATTGCTATTGAAGTTTTCATCGAAGTATTCAATTCAGCACGTTCCAGAACGCTATTTCAAAGAGGGCAACAACGCCTTCAATCCATTGACGATGAATTCCACCGCGAGCGCAGACAGCATCAAGCCCATCAGCCGCGTACCGATGTTGATGCCGGTCCGCCCGACCCAGCGCGCAATGGGTTCGGCGAGCATCAACGCGCCGAAACACAATCCCGCCAGAACCGCGCCGATCACGACCAGCCCGAGACGGTCATACCAGTGCACCACACTTGCAGAATAGACGATCACCGTGCTGATGGAACCCGGCCCGGTCAGCAGCGGAATGGCGAGCGGCACGACCGCGATGCTGTTTTTCATCTCGGCTTCGTGGCGCTCTTCCGGCGTGGAGCGCGTGTTGCCGACTTGCGCGTTCAACATGTTGATCGCCATCAACAACATGATGATGCCGCCGCCCACTTCAAGAGAGCCGACCGAAATCCCGAAGAACGCGATGATCTGCTGTCCGAGCAGCGCCGTCACGGCAATCACGCAGAAGACTGAAATGGACGCGATCCGGATCGTGCCGGCCTTTTCGGAGCTCGACATATCGGTCGTCAGGCTCAGGAAAAACGGGATCGCGCCGACCGGATTGATCAGCGCGAGCAACGAAATAAACGATTTGAGTAGATTCACGCAGGCCAGCATGGCTCGTATCGACGCGGACGACCGGAACGCGCTCAATCACACTTGAGAGCATGCCCTTTGTTTGCCGGTTTTCCGCGTTATTTAGAAGGCGCTTAAAGGCTGCCCTTGGTCGATGGAACCTGCCCTGCCGCGCGCTCGTCCAGCTCAACAGCTATGCGCAACGCGCGGCCGAATGCCTTGAAGACGGTTTCCACCTGATGATGCGCGTTGATACCGCGCAAATTGTCGATGTGCAGCGTCACGCCCGCATGATTCACGAAGCCGCGGAAGAATTCGATGGTGAGATCGACGTCGAACGTACCAATACGCGCACGCATGAACGGAACGTGAAATTCCAGTCCCGACCGGCCCGAAAAGTCGATCACTACGCGTGACAGCGCTTCGTCGAGCAGCACGTAGGAATGTCCATACCGGCGAATACCCTTGCGGTCGCTGATCGCCTTCGTCACTGCCTGGCCCAGCGTGATACCCGTGTCTTCCACCGTGTGGTGGTCGTCGATATGAAGGTCGCCATGCGCTTCGACTTCAAGGTCGAAGAGGCCGTGACGCGCGATCTGGTCGAGCATGTGGTCGAGAAACGGCACGCCGGTGGCGAGCTTTTGCTTGCCGGTGCCGTCCAGGTCGAGCTTCACACGGATTTGCGTTTCGCTGGTGTTACGAACGACTTCCGCAATGCGCATGGTGTTTCCTTTGAGGCTTTTAAGAGATTTCCGTGCAGCGCGAGTTTCAGGGCAGCGATCATTTGCGCATTCTCTTGCGCCGATCCAACCGTCAAACGCACGCAATTTGCCAATAACGGATGCATTTTACTCACGTTTTTGATCAAAACCCGCGATGTCAGCAGAGTCTCGAAGACGGCAGCGGCATCAGGAACACGGACGAGCAGGAGGTTGCCGGCACTCGGGAAAACGGTCGTGCCGGGCAGCGCCTTGATCGCGTCTTCCAGGTGCGTACGCTCAGAGCGAAGCTCGGCAGCCTGAGCGTCGAGTACGTCGAGGTGATCGAGCATGAAATCCGCGGTCGCCTGCGTCAGCACATTGACGTTGTATGGCGGCCACACTTTATCGAATTCGGTCTTCCACGACGCCTTGCCCGCCAGATAACCCAGGCGGATACCGGCCAGACCGAGTCTCGACATTGTCCGCATCACGACCACGTTGTCGAAATCTGCAGCGCGCGGCAGCCAGCTTTACTGCGCGAACAGTTGATATGCTTCATCGATCACAACCAGGCTATTCGGTGCCGCCGCGATCACACATTCAATGTCGGCGTCATCGTAAAGCGTGCCGGTCGGATTGTTCGGATACGCGAGATATACCAGCGCCGGATTGTGCGTCTTGATCGCGGCAATCAGCGCATCGACGTCGAGTGTGAAATCCACGTTCAACGGCACGCCGATAAACTCAAGCCCCGCGAACTTCGCCGACATTGCGTACATCACGAAGCCGGGAACCGGTGCAACGACTGCAGCGCCGGGTTTCGTGCACGCCATCGACATCATGCTGATCAATTCATCCGAACCGTTGCCGAGCAGCAATTCGCACGCGGCGGGCACCTGCATGACACGCTTGATCTTCTCGATCAACGCAGTTGGGCGGGGTTCGGGGTATCGGTTCAACGCAACGTCCACCAGTCGTTCGCCCAACTGAGCAGCCAGGTTCGCGGGCAACCGATAATCCGGCACGGGATAACACGTCATCGCGAGGACGTCGGGGCGCAGAATGCCTTGTGGTCGTGTCATGGTATTGCCGGCCTCCAGCGCCGGACGTTGGGCAGCTCTAAGGCCGCCTCGGTATTTAACTCGGTTTGCGTCGTTGCTCAGTTACTGCGACGTATTTTTCGTCCGGTATTCAGCGCTGCGCGCGTGCGCCTGGAGGCCTTCGCCATACGCCAGTTCGGCTGCAATCTCGCCAAGCGTCTGCGCGCCTTCCGCGCTGACTTCAATCACGCTCGAGCGCTTCAGGAAGTCGTACACACCCAGCGGCGATGAGAACCGCGCAGTCCGCGACGTCGGCAGCACGTGATTCGGTCCCGCGCAGTAATCGCCGAGACTTTCACTCGTGTAGCGGCCAAGGAAGATAGCGCCCGCATGACGGATCTGCGCTGCCCAGTGATGCGGATCGAGCGCGGAAATTTCGAGGTGTTCCGGCGCGATGTCGTTGGTGATCGCGCAGGCTTCGTTCATGTCCGCGACCTTGATCAGCGCGCCGCGGCCTTCGAGCGAGCGCTGGATCACGTCGCGACGGGGCAACGTGGGCAGCAATTCGTTGATTGCGTCTTCCACGCGCTGGATGAACGCGGCGTCCGGGCACAGCAGGATGGATTGCGCGAGTTCGTCGTGTTCGGCTTGCGAGAACAGGTCCATCGCGACCCAGCGCGGGTCCGTGGTGGCGTCGCAGATAATCAGGATTTCCGACGGTCCCGCGATCATGTCGATACCCACCGTACCGAACACGCGCCGTTTTGCCGATGCCACGTACGCGTTGCCCGGGCCGCAGATTTTATCGACGGCAGGAATGGATTGCGTCCCATAGGCCAGCGCGCCGATCGCTTGCGCGCCGCCAATGGTGAACACGCGATTCACGCCGCCCAGCAACGCGGCTGCGAGCACCAGCGGATTTTTCACACCGTCCGGCGTGGGCACGACCATCACGATTTCCTTCACGCCGGCAACTCGCGCGGGAATCGCGTTCATCAGCACTGACGACGGATACGTCGTCTTGCCGCCCGGCACGTAGATACCAGCGCGATCCAGCGGAGTGACTTTCTGGCCGAGCACCGTGCCGTCGGCTTCCGTGTACTGCCAGCTATGGCTGCCGCACTCGATCCGCTGTTTCTCGTGATAACCGCGCACGCGCGCCGCCGCCGCTTCCAGCGCGGCGCGGCGTTTCGGTTCGAGCCCTTCGAGCGCCGCTTCCATTTCGGCCGCCAGCAATTCCAGTGACGCGACGCTTTCGGCCTTCAGCCGGTCAAACTTGTTCGTGTAGTCCAGGACGGCATCGTTGCCACGCTTTTTGACATCGGCGAGAATCTGCGCGACCGAGCACTCAATGACTTCGTCCTCGCTCGCCTCGAACGCGAGCACCGCGTGCAGCGCCGTGTGAAAACCGTTGGCGCTGGAATCGAGTTTGCGAATCTTGATAGACATGCTGGTATCCGTTTGTCTGCTCTGCTCTATTTTTACTCGCCAGCCGACGCGTGTTCGAACGCATCGAGATATGGCTTCAACGCAGCGCGCTTCAACTTCAGCGCGGCCTGATTGACGACTAGACGCGACGATATTTCCATGATTTCTTCGACTTCGACCAAATCATTCGCACGCAATGTATTACCCGAACTGACCAGATCAACAATGGCGTCGGCCAGACCGACCAGCGGCGCCAGTTCCATCGATCCATACAGCTTGATCAGATCGACGTGAACACCCTTCGCCGCGAAATGCTCACGTGCCACTTCAACATATTTTGTCGCGACGCGCAGCCGGGCGCCTTGCCGCACTGCAGTGTCGTAATCGACACCGTTTTTCACCGCCACCGACATCCGGCAGCGTGCAATATTCAGATCGATCGGTTGATACAACCCGCCGCCGTGCTCGATCAGCACGTCCTTGCCCGCCACGCCGAAGTCAGCTGCGCCGTATTCGACGTAGGTCGGGACATCGGTTGCACGCACGATGATCACGCGCAAATTCGGATTCGTGGTCGGCAAGATCAGCTTGCGTGACGTTTCGGGATCTTCGGTCACCTCCACGCCGGCTGCGGCGAACAGCGACAGGGTTTCGTCGAAAATACGTCCCTTCGATAACGCCAGCGTCAACATTGCGCTAGACGGCACCGAACTCAGCGACCGGGAAGTTTGCAGCGAACTCATTGCTCGCCTCCGCTACCCTTGATGCGCCGCACGTTCGCGCCAACCGCCGTGAGTTTGCTTTCCATACGGTCGTACCCGCGATCGAGGTGATAAATACGATCAATCAGCGTTTTGCCGTCCGCACACATGGCCGCGATCACCAGGCTCGCCGATGCCCGCAGGTCAGTCGCCATCACCTTGGCGCCCGACAGTTTCTGTACGCCGGTCACCAGCGCCGTGTTGCCGTCGATGGTGATGCTCGCGCCGAGCCGGTTCAGTTCCTGCACGTGCATGAAACGGTTTTCGAAGATGGTTTCCACCGCCTGCGACATACCGGTCGCGAGCGTGTTGAGCGCCATGAACTGCGCCTGCATGTCGGTGGGGAACGCCGGATATTCCGATGTACGGAAGCTGACCGCGCTCGGACGTTTGCTCATCCGCACGCGAATCCAGTTCTCGCCTTCTTCAACAGATACACCCGCTTCGTGCAGCTTTTCAATCACTGCTTCGAGCAACGAGGGATTCACGTTGCGCAATGTCACGTCGCCGCCGGTCGCCGCGACCGCACACAGGAACGTGCCTGCTTCAATACGATCCGGCACGACCGAATGACGCGCGCCGTGCAACTTGTCGACACCTTGAATCACCAGCCGGTCCGACCCGATACCATCGATCTTCGCGCCCATCGCGACAAGCAGATTCGCGAGATCGATGACTTCCGGCTCGCGCGCCGCGTTTTCGATAACCGTTTCGCCTTCCGCCAGCACCGCCGCCATCAGCAGGTTTTCCGTGCCGGTGACAGTGATCATGTCGGTGACAATGCGCGCGCCCTTCAGCCGCTTCGCTCGCGCTCCAATGAAGCCGTGTTTGATCGTGATTTCGGCGCCCATCGCCTGCAGGCCCTTGATGTGCTGATCGACAGGACGCGCGCCGATCGCGCAGCCACCCGGCAACGACACCTTCGCTTCGCCGAAACGCGCAAGCAACGGCCCGAGCACGAGGATCGACGCGCGCATGGTCTTGACCATTTCATACGGCGCGACCAGGTTGTCGACCTTCGATGCATTCAGCCAGACATTTCCGTCCGCTGATTCGGAACGCAGGCCCATCTGGTTGAGCAATTTGAGCATCGTGCGCACGTCTTGCAGGTTGGGCACGTTCTCCAGGTGCACGTCGTCAGCCGTGAGCAAGCTGGCGCAAAGAATGGGCAACGCCGCGTTCTTCGCACCCGATACGACGATTTCGCCCGAGAGCGTCGCGCCCCCGACAATCACGAGTTTATCCATGCTTGGCATTCCTTCTACGGAGCTTCCTGCTGCGGCGCCGTTATCGGCGTCGCGGTTGTCTTGAGTGAATCGCACTAAATTTTTCAGCCAGTCGGTTACGGGTGATGCGTTGACATTAAATGTGAAGAACGCTCAGACGGATTTCCACTCGGCCGAGGTCAGCGTTTTCATGCTCAGCGCGTGGATTTCCGCACGCATGCGGTCACCGAGCGCCGCGTAGACGAGTTGATGGCGCGCGATTGACCGCTTTCCTTCGAATGCGTCGCTCACGATGGTCGCGAAGAAATGCTGGCCGTCGCCTTCTACTTTGACATGCTGGCAAGCGAGGCCGCCAGCAATGTATTCTTTCACTTGTTCCGGAGTCGGTAACATGGAATTCTCCTGAAAATTAAGCGAACTGATTAGTGACTTAACCGATGACGCTATCAATGACGCAGTTTGTAACCGCTTGCCAGCAAGCGCATGGCGATCATAGCCAGAACGATGAAAAACCCGCCGACAATGCCAAGGCTCACGAGCGGATTGATGTCGGACATGCCGAAGAAGCCGTAGCGGAAACCGTCGATCATGTAGAAGAACGGATTCAGCCGCGACACTTCGTGCCAGATTGGCGGCAGCGTATGGGTGGAGTAAAACACGCCCGACAGGAAAGTCAGCGGCATGATCAAAAAGTTTTGGAATGCCGCAAGCTGGTCGAATTTATCGGCCCAAACGCCGGCGATCAATCCGAGCGTTCCTAGAATTGCAGAGCCGAGGATCGCAAAGCCGAGAATGTAGAACGGCGCGGCGAAGCTCATGGGAATGAACCACACCGTGACGATAAACACACCGAAGCCGACCGCAATCCCGCGCACGACGGACGCGAGCACATACGCGAAATACATTTCCCAGTGAGAAAGCGGCGGCAACAGCACGAACACAAGGTTGCCCGTGATCTTCGACTGGATCAGCGACGACGAACTGTTCGCGAACGCGTTCTGCAACACGCTCATCATCACGAGGCCCGGCACGAGAAAGCTGGTATAGGCCACGCCCGGATAAACCTCGACGTGATTCGTCAGCGCGTGCCCGAAGATCATCAGGTATAAAAGCGCCGTGATGACCGGCGCGAGCACCGTTTGAAACGCAACCTTGTAGAAGCGCAGGATTTCTTTGTAGAACAGGGTACGAAAGCCGCTCATGAAAGACCCTCGATCACTTCCGGTTCGTTCATCACCTGCACGAACACGTCCTCCAGATCTGCCTTGCGCACATCGATTTCATCGAACGTGCAGCCCGCCGCGCGGCATTTCGCCAGAATCGGCTCGACATCGTCGTAACTTGCAAGCCGCAGCAAATGATTGGTCCCGGAGGCTGCGCGCGGATCTACCTCCAGCGCGCGCAGCTCAGCGGGCAATACGCCCTGTGTAAAACGCAACGAAAGCTGCATTCCGGCGAAGCGCTGCAACAGTGTGCTGGTCCGCTCAAGCGCAACGACTTCACCGCGACGCAACATGGCGAGCCGGTCGCACAGCGCCTCGGCTTCTTCAAGATAGTGCGTGGTCAGCACGATGGTATGGCCTTCGCGATTCAACCGGGAGATGAACGTCCAGAGCGTCTGGCGCAATTCGACATCGACGCCCGCGGTAGGCTCGTCGAGCACGATCACCGGTGGCTGGTGGACCAGTGCCTGGGCCACCAGCACACGACGTTTCATGCCGCCTGACAGTGCGCGCGTGTTGACGTCAGCTTTCTCGGTGAGATCGAGATTGGCCATGATTTCGTCGATCCAGTCATCGTTCTTGCGCAGGCCGAAATAGCCGGACTGGATGCGCAGTGACTCGCGAACCGTGAAAAACGGATCGAAGACGAGCTCCTGCGGCACGACGCCCAGGGAGCGGCGCGCCTGGCGAGAGTCCGTGACCACGTCGTGGCCGAGCACGGAAATGGATCCGCTATCGGCGCGCGCGAGACCCGCAAGGATGCTGATGAGGGTAGTTTTACCGGCACCGTTGGGGCCGAGCAGGCTGAAAAACTCGCCTTCTTCGACGACGAGGTTCACGCCTTTGAGCGCTTGCAGCTCTTTGTAGCGCTTCTTGACGTTGCGTATTTCTATGGCTGACATGACAGTGCAGTGCGCGCGCCGGCGGGGGCTGCGCCTCGATGTGTGGGGATCGGAACCGGAACCGGCCTTTACAAAAATGAAAGGCAGACAGCGGGCCGAAAAACTAGCAATTATAGGCCAAACGCGGCAGAGCTTAGCCGCTAGCGAGTCCGTAACAACCCTGCGAGGCACGTTCGATCAATATCGAAACGCGCCGATGATTTAGCAGGACAGGGTCAATGTCGGAAGGTGAGGAGCGTATCTACGCCATAGACTTGCGCGAGACTGGCAAGCCCGGAGGGAAGGTTGACGACGGTGAGCGCCGCACCGCGTGCCGCTGCCGCGCGTTGCCACGCGAGCAGCACGGCGAGCGCCGACGAATCGAATTGTTTGAGCGACGCGCAATCCACTTCGGTCGCGCTCGCTGCAATCCGCGACAAACCAGCATCGAGCGCGCTTCGTGCGTTCTCGTGTGTGAGCGTCGCGGCGGTTTCGAAGCGACTCACGATGTCTTGCTGCTCGCCAGTTGCTGGTTACGCTGCGTGAGGAACTGCAGCAGCCCGTCCACGCCGTGTTGCTGGATCTGCTCGTTGAACTGCTGCTGGTAAGCCTGGATCAGCCACGCGCCGAGCACGTTGATGTCATAGACCTTCCAGCCCTGCGGCGTCTTGTACAGACGGTAGTCGAGTTCGATCGGCGAACCGTTGTTCAACACCACCGAATGCACCACCACGTCTGTGTCGCTAGAATCGGCACGGAACGGCTTGTAATGGACCTGTTGATCACGAACCTGCGCCAGCGTACCCGAATACGTACGGATCAGCAGCATCTTGAACTGCTCGACGATGTCCTTCTGCTGCTGCGGCGTGGCCGTATTCCAGTTGCGTCCCATGACGAGACGCGTGGTCCGCGTGAAGTCCGTGTACGGCAGGATCTTCTCGTTCACCAGTTGCGTGATGCGTGTGATGTTGCCCGACTGAATCTGCTTGTCAGACTTGATCTGGTCGAGCACTTGTGAGGTGACCGTCTTGACCAGCCCGTCGGGGGTGGACATGTCGCCGGTCTGCGCGAACGCACCGCTACAAAACGCCATCAGCAAAGCAAACAGGGGAAGTAGAAATAGTTTTTTCATTATGGGCTCTGCAAAAAAAGTGGCCTGAGTTTGAGCGCGGTGTCAGCATGAGTTCATCCCCCGCCCTCTATTCATTGGTCACAACACTTTCGTTATATTACCGGGCCGCCAGTATCCATGCTTACCGCAGCTTGAACTACGGGAATGACGCGGGACCCGCGGCGGCACCATTTGGTCCGGCCGCACTGAAGTCGCGCCGGGCTCGCTCGCTGCCGCACCGGAAGCAGGTTCCGCGCCCGCTACCGCACCGCTGCCTAAATCTCCGTACTTCGGCAGGGATTCGCCGCTTTCGCTCGCGCTGTTGTCGCCGCCAATAAGAAGAGACTGGCGGCGCTACAGATAAGCGTTACGCACGAACGAATACTTGTCGAGCGCAGCACCCGCCAGCACATCGCCTGCACCAAGCAGGTTGGCCAGTTGCACACCGAACAGCGGCGGAACCAGGTCGGGTCCACGTAGCTCGTCACACTGCCGAAATCGACAACCGTGCCCGCCGTATCCCGCACCGTGCTGGGTCCCCGCAACGGCAGCATCACATACGGACCCGCCGGCACGCCGTAATGGCCAAGCGTCAAGCCGAAGTCCTGGGCGTGTTTCGGCAGCCCGGCAACGCTCGCTACGTCGAACAAACCCGCCACGCCGAAGATCGAGTTCATCACGACGCGCATGATGTCCGACACGCCGTCGGCAATCCTCAACTGCACCAGGTTGTTCGCGGCCGTATAGATATCGCCGATATTGCCAAAGTTCGTGACGTTGTCGCGCACCGGCTGCGGCGTAACGTACACGTAACCCTTCGCAATCGGCTTGAGCGCGACCTCGTCGATCTTGTAACTGATCTTGAACATCGTTCGGTTGTAACTCTCGAACGGATCGCCCTTGGTCGGCGTCGTGACGGTTGCGCACCCGGCAAGCATCGCCACTGCGATCATCACAGCCACGCTGTTTACGCTACGCGCATTGCCTGCATTTCTTTTTCTCCTTATTGGCTGCCCCGAAGGCAGGCCCGTACTGCGAGATCGGCCCGCCTTCGACTGGCTGGAATCTGGATTTCCGGCCCGGCTCATTGAGCGGCCGTGCTCGCGCCCATCACGCTCGCTGCGCCCGGGAAAGCTGGTGCGGCAGGCGTTGCCGGGCTTTTTGATGCGCCCGAATCCGCCGCCTTGTTGTACAGGAATTGCCCGATCAGATTCTCGAGAACCACTGCCGACTGCGTCATCGAAATGGTGTCGCCAGCCTTGAGTATCTGGTCGTCGCCACCCGGCTCCAGGCCGATGTACTGCTCGCCGAGCAAACCCGACGTCAGGATCTTGGCGGACGAATCCTTCGGAAACTGATATTGCTTGTCGATATTGATCGTGACCAATGCCTGATACGTGTTCTGGTCAAAGCCGATCAAATCCACGCGGCCCACCGTCACGCCAGCACTCTTGACCGGCGCACGCGGCTTCAGCCCGCCAATATTGTCAAATTTCAGCTTGACCGCGTAGGTCGGCTGAAACGACAGCGAACTCATGTTGCCCGCCTTCAATGCAAGAAATAACAGCGCCACGAAGCCCAGCACCACGAAGAGGCCGACCCAAAAGTCGAGAGCAGCAGTCTTTTTCATCGTCTTCCCAAAGAATCTTGTCGCAGTTTTTTGTGTGAAGGACAGTGTCCTTCACAACATCCACGAACCGGTGAGCAGAATCGCCCCGCAAAGAGCGTCGCGGTCCCGACCGGAGTAGTCAGTTGAACATCAGCGCGGTCAGCAGGAAGTCCAGCCCAAGCACGGCCAGCGAGCCGTACACCACCGTCTTCGTGGTCGCGCGCGAAACGCCTTCTGGCGTCGGCTGGGCTTCATAACCCTGGAACAACGCGATGAACGTGACGGTGAAGCCGAACACCAGGCTCTTGACCACGCCGTTACCTACGTCGCTCCATACGTCGATGCCGCCTTGCATCTGAGACCAGAACGCGCCCGAATCCACGCCGATCATCAGCACGCCGACCACATAACCGCCGAAAATGCCGACCGCACTGAAAATGGCGGCCAGGATCGGCATGGCGATGATGCCCGCCCAGAAGCGCGGCGCCACCACCACCTTGAGCGGGTCAACGGCCATCATTTCCATGGCCGTAAGCTGCTCGCCGGCTTTCATCAGCCCGATCTCGGCCGTCAGCGACGTTCCCGCGCGGCCCGCGAACAGTAGTGCGGTGACCACCGGCCCGAGTTCGCGCACCAGCGAAAGCGCGACCAGGAGGCCGAGCGCCTGCTCGGAGCCGTATCGGTTAAGGGTGAGATACCCCTGCAAGCCGAGCACGAACCCAACGAACAAGCCGGAAACCGCGATGATCAACAGCGAATAGTTACCGACAAACAGGATTTGTTTCGTGACAAGCCGCGAGCGGCGCATCAACGGGAAGAATTCGACGACCAGGCGCAGGAACATGCGCGTGGCGTAGCCAATGGTGCCGAAGCTGCCGAGCACCGTACGTCCGATGGCGCTGATCATGCCGTTGCTCCGAGTCCAAAGTCCGCCGCCAGCGGCGGCGTGCTTGGATAGTGAAATTTGAATGGCCCGTCCGGCGTACCGTAGATGAACTGCCGGATCAACGGCTCCTGGGATGCCCGCAACTGCGCCGGCGTACCTTCAGCCAGAACCGCGCCGTTCGCGATGAAATACACGTAATCGACAATGGCGAACGATTCCGGCACGTCGTGCGTCACCAGAATGGACGTGGCGCCCAGCGCGCTGTTCAACGTGCGGATCAAATTAGCCGTGATGCCGAGCGAAATGGGATCGAGGCCTGCAAAGGGCTCGTCATACATCATCAGTTCGGGATCTAGCGCGATGGCGCGGGCAAGCGCCACGCGGCGGGCCATGCCGCCCGATATCTCCGACGGTGCAAGATCGCGCGCGCCGCGCAACCCGGCAGCGTTGAGCTTCATCAGCACGAGGTCGCGCAGGAGTTCTTCGGGGAGATCGGTGTGTTCCCGCAGCGGGAACGCAACATTGTCGAATACGGACTGGTCGGTGAAAAGCGCGCCGAACTGGAACAGTATGCCCATCTTACGGCGAAGCTCATAAAGGCCGTCACGGGTCTGGGTGCCAACGTCTTTGCCGCCGAACAACACCTGCCCGCGCCTGGCCTTGACCAGGCCGCCGATCAAGCGCAGCACAGTCGTCTTGCCACAGCCGGAACCGCCCATGACAGCCACAACCTGACCGCGCTTGAAGCGCATGTTCAGGTTCGATAATACGAGCCGGTCGCCGTAGCCGAAATCGACGTCGCGAAGCTCTAGCAAGGTCTCGGGAGAAGCTGACACGGAGGCTGACAATCCTTTTACCCAAGAGCTGGAATTATAGGGCCTTTGCGCAACGGGTGTCGTGGCGGTCCCTTTCGGCTGGTTTAGCGAGCTGAACTTCTTTCCAAATGCGGGGCATTATCGCCCAAATTCGTGTTGCAGCGCAGAAATGGCCGCGGCCAGTTCTGGCGCTTCTGTAACAGCCCGCACGACTGCTGCGCTTCCGACACCGGTCGAAAGAACCTGCCGCAGAACCGCGCCGTTCACGCCACCGATTGCAACGAGCGGCACGATACCATCGAGCAGGCGCACATAACGTGCGAGGCGCGACAAACCTTGTGGCGCTATCGGCATAACTTTGGTCGTGGTCGGGAACACCGCGCCGAGCGCGAGGTAGCTCGGTTTGAAATGCAGCGCCTTCAGCATTTCATAGTAGCCGTGCGTTGACAGGCCAAGGCGCAAGCCCGCTTCGGCGATCACATTCAGGTCGACCGTCTCCACGTCCTCTTGCCCGAGATGCACGCCGTACGCGCCGGCCTTGATGGCTTCCTGCCAATGATCGTTGATAAAAAGCCGTGCCTGGTGCTTCGCGCCCGCAACTACCGAACGTTCTATTTCCCGTTTGAGATCGCCGGAATCGGTGGTTTTGCGGCGTAATTGCGCCGTTTGAACACCTTGGTCAAGCACTCGCTCGACCCATTCCGCGCTCGGCAGGACGGGGTACAGGCCCAATCTGTCCGGGCAATGGGGGAAAGGCTTTGAAGGCGCTGTCGGCAAATTCGCGACCTTCGGGAACGTGGAAAAATCGACAGGCCAAGCGTCGAGTTCATCCAGGTTGGCCGGACGCCACGCGAGCGCCAGCACGAACGCGTCGTGCGGCTCGAACCCGCAATCGAGGAACGCAGCCAGCGCGGCTGGCCAATCATCCGACCATTTGCCTTCCAGCGCGTATTCGACATCGTTCAGATGCAGTGCCGCCCGTCCCGCACCTACCGTCAGCCGCCCCACTCCGTTGGGCAGCGGCTCGACATTGCCGACGATCAAATCGCCTGAGCGCGGATGATCCGGCTCGCTCAGGCAGATTCGCCATACCTTCGATCCCGCCGGCCACTCGCCCAGCCGACGCCGGATTCGCTCGGCGGTTTCCGGCAGTTCATCGGCGGGCGGCCAAAATACTTCCTTATCCAGCAACATCATACTCATGCAGCACTCCCGTCTTGATGCCAGAACGGCATGCCGACCACCGGCGTGCTCGCTTGTGCGCTATCACGCTCGGCCATTGGCCCGGCGAGATAGGCCATCCGCCCGGCTTCGACGCCCAGCGCAAACGCGCGGGCCATCTGCGGCAGAAACGTCGCCTGTGAGACGGCCGTGTTCAGCAACACGCCGTCGAAACCCCACTCCATCACCTGACACGCGTGCGACGGCAAGCCAAGACCGGCATCGACGATAAGCGGCACATCCGGCAACCGCTCGCGCAACGTGCGCAATCCGTAGGGGTTCGTCACACCTTTGCCCGTCCCGATAGGAGCGCCCCACGGCATCAAGGCTTCGCAACCGACATCGAGAAGACGCCGGCCGATCACCAGATCCTCTGTGCAGTACGGCAGCACCTTGAAACCTTCGCGGATCAGTATTCCAGCGGCTTCCACGAGGCCGATCGGATCGGGTTGCAGCGTGTAGTCGTCGCCAATCAGTTCGAGCTTCAGCCACGGTGCATCGAAGAGTTCGCGGGCCATTCGCGCCGTGGTCAGCACTTCGTCTACGGTCTGGCAACCGGCCGTGTTGGGCAGCAACGCGACGCCGTGACGCTTGAGGACATCGAAGAAACCGGCCTCACCCGTGTTCGACTGGCGCCGCAACGCGACGGTAACCATGCCGGGACGGGCGGCATCGATGGAATCCGACAGCGACTGCAACGACGGATAACGCGATGTCCCCAGCAGCACCCGGCTCGGGAACGACGTGCCATAAAGCGTGAGGGTATCGGCTGTGGTGATGGTGGAACTCATGATTCGATTACCTTGTAGTCCAGTCAGGTTCGCTCAACCGCCCATGACCGGCGAGACGATGTCGAGTTTGTCGCCGGCGGCAAGCGCCTTCGATGCATGTTTGCCACGCTCGACGAATTGCCCGTTCAGCGCCACGGCGAACGGTGGTTTTGCGCCGAAAGCCGCGAGGGCGTCGGTGACGGTGGCGGCGTCGGGCATGGAAAACGGCTGCTGGTTGATGTGAATGTTCACGATGACAGTCAAAGCACGGGCGCCGCGTGTTCGCAGCGCAGCAAGACGGACCAGTGGGCTTGGCGGCGCCAGTCGTCAAAGGAATCCGGATCTGAGATCACGCCGCCGAGAAGCGCTTCGGCGAGTGCACAAGCGGAGTCGGCAACTTCGGGCGCGATCATATATCCGTGCCGATACAGCCCGTTCACCCGCAAGGTTCGTGCGCCGTCCCAGACAATCGCCGGGCGATGGTCGGGCAAGGTCGGCCTGCATTGCGAATTGAGCTCGAGAATGCGCGCCTCACCGAAACCGGGATGCACGGCGAACGCCGCGCTCAGGAGTTCGAGCACTGAGCGCACAGTCATCGGCGACATGTCTTCGCCCTCCACTTCGGTTGCGCCAATCACATAAAGGTCGTCCTGTTTCGGCGCGATATAAAGCGGATAACGCGGATGCAGCAAGCGCACCGGCCGCGTCAGGCCGATACCCGGCGCATGCACACGCGCCACTTCGCCGCGAATGCCTCTTAACGCCGGCCACGCCGGTTTCCCGCCAAGACCGCGGCAATCGATAACAAAACGCGCATCCGGAGGGGTATCGATTGAGGTATTCCAGTGAAGATCCACATTTCGTTCGGCCAGCCCGGCCGCCAGTGCCGTCAGCACTTGCCGGTTGTCGAGCTGGCCTTCGTTCGGCAGCAGCCAGCCTTGCGGGAAGCGTGTGCCCAGTGCTGGCTCCGCCGCCGTGACTTGCGCACCGGAGAGTTTGACAAAACCGTCCTGGAACAGCTCGGAAGGCCCGTTTGCGCGCAAACGCTGCTCGAACAGTGGCGCTTCGGCGCGGTCGCTGGCATGCCAGACGACCAGCGTGCCATTACGCTGGAAAAACACCGGCTCCGGCATATCGGCGATAAAACCTGGCCAGCGCTCAAGCGACGCCGCCCCGAGCTCGGTGATCAGCAGTTCGGCGCTGACGGTCTCGGCGAGCGGCGCAAGCATTGCCGCCGCGACCCACGCCGCGGATTGCGTACCGGCGGCGTCGCCGCGGTCGTACAGTGCCACGCGATGCTCGGCGCCCGCCAACAGCCAAGCGACCAGCCGCCCGCACAAGCCTCCGCCGACGACGGCAAAATCGTCTCGCCCGGACGCTCGGGAGGGAGTGGAATGCACAACGGTGTTCACGATGACGACGCCTCCTCAGCAAACGCTGCAGAACGCACGGAGCACACAGCACGGAAATCGAGATCGGGAGTAATGCCCGTTTCGAACCCTGGTTGCACGCGCGGCGCACAAAACCTGTTTCAGGGACGAAACCACGGCGAGAAAGCGGCCTGGGAGCCCATAACCTGCGGCTCCTGAGCCAGCCATAGTGGAAGAAACTGGAAACGCAGCGGTTTCCGGAAACTTCCCTCGCCGGTATTACCCGGATCGGGTGCAAAGGGACTCTCTCAGCTTCGCCGCGCGTTTCCACCTTCTATCTGTCGGGAGACGCGTGCCGAAGCACCCCTGTTTCGTCGTGGATCATTAAAACATAAAAGCGAAACGCCCCGCAAACGGGGAAAAGCCAGAGGCCGGAGCAGACGGAACCGGACTACCTTCCCTTTCGTTCCCGCTGCGCGCACTCTGGCACAATGCCGCGAATACTGGGACTCGTCTGCAGCACACGCGTACGGCAAGCGCCTCGCTGTTGTATTGCGTTGGTAGCTCAGCCGGGCGAGGATTAAGGAACAATTAAGCCATGCCCGAAACAATGCTCCGTCGCGCCGACTTTAACGGTCTCTTATGATCGTTGAGACGGAGCAGGACCATCCACACGATACCGCCAAGTTACAACCTGCCGCCGAGCCGGCAGGTCTTCAGGAAGCTCATGACCACCACACCTCCCGACAACACAGAACAAAACGGCGACAAAGTGTCGGCGTGGAGTCTTATCAAGCCTTACTGGGTATCGGAAGAACGCGGCATTGCATGGCTTTTGTTGATCGCGATCATCGCGATCAACATGACAGTCGTGTACATCAACGTGCGCCTGAACAAATGGAACGCGGACTTCTACAATGCGCTGCAGAGCAAAAACGTCCACGATTTTCCGCAGTTGCTGCTGGTCTTCACGGGACTCGCGTTCGCGTACATCCTGCTCGCCGTGTACGGCCGGTACCTGCGCCAGATGCTCGGCTTCCGGTGGCGCCAGTGGCTGACGCACCGATACCTCGAACAATGGCTCGGAGACAAAGCTTTCTATCGCATAGAACGCGATCATCTCGCCGATAACCCCGACCAGCGGATCAGCGACGACCTGCAGTCGTTCGCCACAACCACGCTGGCGTTGTCGCTGGATTTGTTGTCCACACTCGTCACGCTCGTCACCTTCATCACGATCCTGTGGACGCTGGCTGGTGCGCTGACCTTCTCGTTGTTCGGTACACCACTCACCATTCCGGGCTACATGGTCTGGGCCGCCGCGCTGTACGCGGTGCTCGGCTCGCTCGTGATCCAGCGCTTTGGCCATCCGTTGGTATCGATCAATTACCAGGCGCAGAAAGTGGAAGCCAACTTCCGCTTCGGCCTGATCCGCATTCGTGAGAATGCCGAGCAGATCGCCTTCTACGACGGCGTCTCGACGGAAGCCCAGAACGCGAAGACTATCTTCCAGACGATCCGCCAGAACTACTGGCAGATCATGAAGTACACGAAGCGGATGACCTTCGTGCTGTCCTTCTACGGCCAGATCGCGATTATTTTCCCGATCATGGTCGCGGCGCCCCGCTACTTCGCGGGCGCGTTCTCGTTCGGCGTGCTGATGCAGATCAGCTCGGCATTCGGCACGGTCAGCGACTCGTTTTCATGGTTCATCAACAGTTACTCGACCTTGGTCGAATGGCGCGCCACCGTGAACCGGTTGCGCGAATTCAAGCGTGTCATGCGCTCCACCCACATCAAGGAAGCGATTTCGCCGGCGACTGCCCATGGCGGTATCAACCTGCATTACACCAGCACCAGCGCGCTGACCACGACCGGGTTGAAGCTCGCGTTGCCGAACGGTATGCCACTCGCGAACGTCGCGGATGTGGTGGTGAAGCCGGGCTCACGCTGGCTGGTGCGAGGTCCGTCCGGCTCGGGCAAGAGTACGTTGATGCGGGCGCTGGCCGGCCTGTGGTCGTTCGGTGACGGCATGATTGACGCCCCCGTCGACGCCAAGCTGATGTTCATTTCGCAGCAAAGCTACTTGCTGATCGGCACGTTGAAGGTGGCGTTGACTTATCCGTCGGCAGCGGAGGTCTTCTCCGATGAAGCCTGCCGTGAAGCCTTGCGCGCCTGCAACCTGAACGCGTACGGCACGCGCCTAGAGGAGTCGGGACACTGGGCGAAGATTTTGTCGCCGGGCGAGCAACAACGGCTAGCGGCTGCCCGCATGTTACTGCACAAGCCCGACTTCATGTTCCTCGATGAAGCCACCAGCGCACTCGATGCCGAGAACGAGATGCTGATCTATACGGCGATTATCGATGCGTTACCGAACGCCGCAATTGTCAGCGTCGCGCATCGCGAGTCGGTGTCCGGGTTCCACGAAAGCCGGATCGAGATCGAGCGTGCGAGTGCTGAAACCGCCGTGGTGTGAGATAGAAGCGCTGGTTCGATGGCTGGTGACCATGGGTATGGGCATCAACGCCGTGTGAATTCCCACAAGCAGGTTCTTTTTTGGCCTGCTTTTTTTCTCGTTTAACGACGCACCGTAGAATGCTCCTGCGCCTGCATGGCAGGCTTTGAACGGGAGACCGGATTGCGAGCGTTCGAGTGGTTCACCGAGCTGACGACGCGTGAGCGCCGCACGCTTTACGCAGGTTTCGGCGGTTACGCCGTCGATGCCGTCGACTTCACGATCTACTCGTTTCTCATTCCCACGCTACCGCGTGGGGCATGACGAAGAGCGAAGCCGGGATGATCGCGACGAGCTCGCTCATTTCATCGGCTATTGGCGGCTGGCTCGCCGGCATTCTCTCCGACCGATACGGCCGCGTCCGCGTACTGCAGTGGATGATCGGCACGTTTTCGTTCTTCACGTTTCTTTCCGGCTTCACGCATTCGTTCGGACGGTTGCTGGCCACGCGCACGCTGCAGGGCGTGGGCTTCGGCGGCGAATGGTCCGTGGTCACTGTGATGATGGCCGAGACCATTCGTTCACCGCAGCATCGGGCGAAAGCAGTGGGTACTGTGCAAAGCAGCTGGTCATTCGGCTGGGGAGCGGCGGCGATCCTCTATTGGGCGTTCTTCGCATTGTTGCCGTGCCGGGCTGGCTGCGGCTCACGAGCGACGACGACATCCATCTGCTGATCTAGCGCGACCCCGCGCTCATGGAGCA
>CALNPU010000048.1 GCA_940588625.1 uncultured Caballeronia sp. | reverse complement strand
CGCCCTCAATAGGGGTGGGGTAGGCCGAGATTCGCTCGCGCCGACATGATCGCTCAGTTCGCGCTAAGTGGATAGCCTTTATAATTTATACAGTACTTTCCTGTCTTCACTGCCTTCATTCCCCATGGCTTCTCACGACCACGACCTGTTGCTCCACCCGCGCCGCTCAAGGGCCGAGGGACGGTCACGAACATGCAGGGGCGCTACGAGAAGAGAGCTTGTAGACGGACGGCTGGACGCATATCAGCGAGGAGGGAACGGATGACGTGCCGGCGCTGCGCATGCAGGTGTTCGAGGAACGTGCGAAGAGCATCCTGACGCGCAATTCGTCACCGGATATCCCGTTCGGGGTATCGCTTAACCCGTACCGTGGCTGCGAGCATGGCTGTATCTATTGCTTCGCGCGGCCAACGCATAGTTATCTGGGGTTATCGCCGGGACTGGATTTCGAAAGCCGGATCTACGCCAAGATCAATGCGGGGGAATTGCTTGAGCGGGAATTGGAAAAACGGTCCTATCAACCGGAGCCAATCGCGCTGGGCGTGATTACGGACGCGTACCAGCCGGTCGAGCGGAATCTGCGTATCACGCGGCGGGTGATCGAGATCCTGAGCGAGCGCGGGCATCCGTTCGCGGCAATCACCAAGTCGTCACTGATCGAGCGGGATATCTACCTGCTCGCATCCATGGCGCAGAAGGGCCAAGTTATGGCCGCCATCACCATCACCACGCTTGATGCGGATATCGTTCGCACGCTCGAACCGCGCGCCACCACACCCTCACGCAGGCTGCACACTATCCGGGCGCTAACCGAGGCGAGTATTCCGGTCGGCGTCAGCGTCGCGCCCATGATTCCGTTCGTCACAGAACCGGACATGGAACGCATGCTTGAAGCGTGTGCCGAAGCCGGCGCGACGAGTGCGAGCTATATCGTTTTGCGCTTGCCATGGGAGGTGGCGCCGCTGTTCAAGGGCTGGCTCGCGGCACATTTTCCTGATCGTGCGGAGCGTGTGATGGGGCGTGTGCGCGATATGCGCGGCGGCAAGGACTACGACTCGGACGTCTCGAAGCGGATGAAAGGGGAAGGTTTATGGGCCGATATGCTCAAGCAACGCTTTCATCAGGCAACGAAGCGGCTTGGCCTGAATCAACGGCAGCGCGGAATTCTGGATATGTCTGAATTTCGGCACGTCGAGCGGCCGACCGGTAAAGGTCCGCGCGCAGTCTTGGACAGTGCGCAGATGAAATTGTTTTGAAGCCCGGCGGCAGTGGCTCCCGGGCAGAGTCGCGGTCGCCGTGACAACGTTACTGCGACAACTTTTTAGCCGCTTGAACCTGACCTTCGAAGTAAGTCGGAAAGGTGACTGCAAGGCCTGCCATCAGCAGGAACGCACCAAACAGCAAAGCAAAGATCACGACGAAAAGGAAAGTGCAGTGAGCGGTGAGGGCGGATTGGCGCAAAAGGCAATACTTTCGCGCCGACGCGGCATTCTACGCCCGCGGGAGTCGGGCGCTCACGCAGCTAATCGGCTCAGTATTCGGTGTGACTCGGTCACGGCAAAGTCACGGTTGGACGGATGTAATCCGGTAGGTTGCGCCGGCATAGTTGACGCTGACGAGAAGCGAGTCGTGTTATGCGATAGCGAATCATCGCTAGAGAAAGCTTTACCGGTGAAAGTCATGAGGGAGTCCAGGCCTGTCGCCCCAAAATGACAGATCGCGCCACTTCGCGAAGTCTTGAAAAACCCGCTGCACGCCGTGTCAGGGCAAGCAATGGCCAGTCGAATGGCACGCCGCAGGCCAGGTTCCATCGCGATTAATCGAGCAAGTGTTCGTTAAGGCTCTGTTTTGCCGCTATAATCGAATCCGGTAGTTTCGACCCCCTGGTAGTTTCGACCCCCTCTTAGAGTTTCGAACCCCGGGTAGTTTCAAACCCCGATTTTCAAGGATTTCAGCATGGTTATCATCCGCTTGGCTCGTGGCGGCTCCAAGAAGCGCCCATTTTACAATATCGTCGCAACCGATTCGCGTAGCCGCCGTGATGGCCGCTTCATCGAACGCGTGGGTTTCTACAACCCGGTTGCGACCAAAGGCGAATCGCTATGTATCGCCCAGGACCGCCTGACGTACTGGCAAGACAACGGCGCGCAGTTGTCGCTTACGGTTGCACGTCTGGTCAAGCAATCGCAACAAGCTCAGCCAGTTGCTTAAGTGCGCTTGCTGTAGTCGATCATTCGGGTACTGGTGATCTGATCGAATATCGCTGCCAAGGTTCGCGGGAGATTGGCTCATGTCGACGCGTGATTCTGCTTCAGACTCAGGTTTGACAGCCGCACGTGGCGAAAAGCCTGAGCAGAACGAAACCACGTTTGGCGCTTTTGTCCGTAAGCCGGCAGCGTGTCGCGTGGCTATCGACGCTTCAGATAGCGCAGGATTGATCGAGCCCGTAGAAAGTTTGCCTGATGACGCCATTGAAGTGGGTGCGATCATCGACGCTTACGGACTGAAGGGATGGGTCAAGATTGCGCCGTACGCGTATGCGGGTCATGGCGGCGACGCAATGCTTGCGGTAAAGCGGTGGTGGCTGGTCAAGGGAAACGAACGCAAGGCAGTTCGGTGTCTGCAGTCGAAAATGCATAGCGACACGGTCGTCGCGCACTTTGCCGGTTGTGATGGCCGCGACACCGCGTACGCGTTGCGGGGTCACAGCATCCATGTGTTGCGCAGCGATTTCCCGAAGCTGACTGGCGATGACGAATTCTATTGGGTCGATCTGATCGGCCTCGACGTCGTGAATGACGCGGACGTGCCTTTAGGCCAGGTCGCGGGTATGATCGACAACGGCGCGCATTCCATCATGCGCGTGGAATTTCCGACAACGGCCAAGGACGGTTCGCCCGCCACTGGCGAGCAACTGATTCCGTTTGTCGGCGTATATGTCAAAACAGTGGATCAGGCGGTGCGCAGGATTGTCGTCGACTGGGACGCTGACTATTGATTCATCGATTCCCTGCAAGGAGAGAGCGATGCAGTTTGACGTCGTGACGCTCTTTCCCGAGATGTTTCGCGCGCTGACCGATTGGGGTATCACTAGCCGAGCGGTCAAGCAGGAACGGTTTGGTCTGCGCACGTGGAATCCCCGGGATTTCACCACGGACAATTATCGGACTATCGATGATCGCCCGTACGGTGGTGGGCCCGGCATGGTTATGCTGGCGCGGCCGCTGGAAGATGCGATTTCAGCCGCGAAAGCGGCGCAGGCGGAGCAGGGCATCAGCGGATCGCGTGTGGTGATGATGTCGCCGCAAGGTAAGACGCTGAATCATGAGCGGGTGATGCAGTTCGCTCAGGAACCCTGTCTCGTGGTGCTTTGCGGCCGTTATGAAGCCATCGACCAGCGCTTGATTGATCGTGTGGTCGACGAGGAAGTGAGTCTCGGCGACTTTGTGTTGTCGGGCGCCGAATTGCCGGCCATGGCGCTCATGGACGCAGTGGTGCGCCAGTTGCCCGGCGTGCTGAACGACTCGCAGTCGGCTGTGCAGGACAGTTTCGTCGATGTGCTGCTCGATTGCCCGCACTACACCCGCCCGGAAGAATACGGCGGTGTGCGGGTTCCGGATGTGCTGCTGGGCGGCCATCACAAGGAAATCGAGGCGTGGCGCCGGCGTGAAGCGCTCAAGAATACGCAGGAAAAGCGGCCCGATCTGATAGAAAAGGTGCGCAGGAATAAAATGTTGAGCCGTGCCGATGAGGCATGGCTCGCAAGTCTCGCCAAGAAATGATCGAAAGCGCAGTAGTAGGCTTTGGAAGGCAAATACAAGGCGAGACGAAAGGGCGATGCCAGGCTTGTTAATTCAGGCAGGCGCCAGATGTGAACCCATCCTCTACCGGGGGCCACTAATATGGCAAACAACTCCGGCAAGATGGCTCCAGGAGTCAGTAATGAATCTGATTGAACAACTTGAGAAAGAAGAAATCGCGCGCGCACTCGGCGAGAAGTCGATTCCCGAATTCGCCCCCGGCGATACGGTGATCGTTAGCGTCAACGTGGTTGAAGGTACGCGCAAGCGTGTCCAGGCTTACGAAGGCGTTGTGATCTCGAAGCGCAACCGTGGTTTGAACTCGAATTTCATCGTCCGCAAGATTTCGTCGGGCGAAGGCGTCGAGCGTACGTTCCAGACCTACTCGCCGCTGCTGGCGAGCATTGTCGTGAAGCGTCGTGGTGACGTGCGTCGTGCGAAGCTGTACTACCTGCGCAATCGTTCGGGCAAGTCGGCTCGGATCAAGGAAAAGCTCGTGTCGAAAGACCGCGCTGCTGCCAAGGCGTAGTAAATTACACCGAAGCTGCACCTTGCTGCATCGGAAAAAGCACCTTCACGGGTGCTTTTTTCTTTGGTGTGGTCAAATCGTGCTTTGCGCTTCACTCGAGTCTTATTCGCGGTTTTTAACCACTGCGCTTTTTTAGAAGCAGAACCACCCAAGAACTAAAGCCCCTAGTGTCTCCGACCAAGCTGTCGACTCCCCGAATCCTCGAGCCTGAGATCTTGCCGATCGAATCGACCGGCGCAGATCTGCCGCCTGTGCGCGGCGAAGTCCTGACGCCGGCCGGACTGCGCGCGCGGTTCAAGCAGACGCTCGACTGGACACCGGACGCGCGCGACGACAGGATCAAGGCGCTGGGCGGCAATCCACGGGTGGCATCGGTGCTGATCGCACTGGTGTTGCGGGAGACAGGCCTGACCGTGTTGCTCACGCAACGTGCGGATCATCTTTCGAATCATGCGGGGCAGATCAGCTTTCCGGGCGGACGTCGCGAGCCGGAAGACCTGGACGCTACCGCGACCGCACTTCGTGAAGCGCAAGAGGAAGTCGGCTTGGAGGCGAAGCATGTGGAAGTGCTGAGTGAGCTGCCTGACTATCTGACGGGCACGGGTTTCCGTGTGACGCCAGTCGTGGCGCTGGTACACCCCCCGTTCGAATTCCATGCCGATACCCTCGAAGTCGCCGATATCTTCGAAGTCCCGCTCGCGTTTCTCATGAACCCGGCCAATCACCAGGTCCGCGTGTTTCGTTGGGAAAGGGGCGAGCGTCGTTTTTTTGCGATGCCTTTTTCACCTGCCGAGAATGTCGCTCCCTATTTCATCTGGGGCGCAACGGCGGGTATGTTACGCAATTTCTATCGCTTCCTCGCGGCTTGACGCCTAATGTGCCAGGACCCGGCTAGTCGTGCAGCCGATGTGTCCCTCTGGCGTGGACGGTGCTGTGCTATCTTTACAAGAAATTCGTAAAATTCGAATGTCTCGGCGCATCGCATGACTTTTTTCTCCGTATTGCTGGCTCTCATCATTGAGCAGTTGCGCGCGCTCTCGCCGCAGAATCCCATTTCGGCGTTGTTTCAGTACCATGCGGAATCCGCTGCTCATGGCTTCGACGCCGGCAAGCAGCGACACGGCGTGCTCGCCTGGCTGGTAGTCGTGGTGCCATGGACATTAGCCGTCGAGCTTATCTATTACGTGCTCTATCGGATCAACTTCGCGCTGGCGTTCCTGTGGAATGTCGTGATTGTGTATTTCACGTTGGGCTTCCGGCAATTCAGCCACTATTTCACCGATATCCATCTCGCGCTGAACAACGACGACGTGCCGCGGGCTCGCGAGATCCTCAACGAGTGGACCGGCATTGATACGCTCGATATGCCCGCCAGCGAGATTGTTCGGTACACCTTGGTTCATGCGGTTGTGGCGTCGCATCGGCACGTGTTCGGCGTGTTCTTCTGGTTCTTGATTCCGATCGGACCGGCTGGTGCGGTGTTTTATCGCATTGCCGAGTATCTGGCGAGGTCGTGGGTCCAGCCGACCGATGAACGCACACCGGCGTTTTCCACCTTCGCGCAGCGGGCGTTCTTTTTCATCGACTGGGTGCCGGCGCAGCTGACTTCGCTGGGCTTCGCCATTGTCGGGAATTTCGAAGACGCTATTTATGCGTGGCGTAATCACGCCCGGCAATGGCCCGGTGCCAACGAAGGGGTCTTGCTCGCGGCCGGGAGCGGGGCGCTGGGGGCTCGGTTAGCGGAGCCGCTGAGCGTCGAGGCTTTGGCGGTTGGCGATGCCAGTCCGCTGTCCGTTGGCGATGACTGCGCGCCCAGGACGCTTCAGTCCGCCGTGGGCCTCGTCTGGCGTGCCGTGATTCTCTGGATGCTGTTGTTGCTCATGCTGAGCATTGCGGTGTGGCTGGCCTGAAGCAACGGCTGGCCTGACTTGAATGGCTTCAGGCCAGGCAGCGAGTCCTTCAGTCCTACTCGTCGTTCAACGGATCTCTCTCTGTTCCACATTGCCAGCACACGGTGAACTGCGCTTCCAGCGCTTCACCGCATTGCTGGCAGCGCCATCTCCGTGCATTGGTGGTCGGACCGTTTTGCACGGTCCAAGACCCCTGTCGCCAACGCTTCGTCGCGGTCATCCAGTATCCATCTCGGGCGCGCTTGCTCCGCCGGAATCTCTCTCATCGCGCCGCTCAAATAACGGTTGTGCAACTCGCAGGCTATCCCCGCCGTCACCAGCACATTCACCCAGTGATGCGCTGTAATCAGATTCGGAGCCAGCGTCAGTTTCTTCATTCCGTTGCAATCTGTTTTAGATGACGTCGCCGATGGTCATCGAATCATCGGGTCACGGAGATCATCGAAGAATCGTAAGCGCTCCATCTTCGGCGTCTATCGGCCAGCGGTATGAGAGAGGAGCATAGGTGCCCACCCGAAATTGGTGGACACCTATGGCTGACAAAAACCCGGAGTTAAGTACTCGCGGTACGCTAGATAAAATTGAACTTCATTATCGAACGTCTGGATCTTGGCGTCGAGATAGTCCGCGTTGTTCACGCAATACGTAGCGAGTTCGGCGCAGACACCTGAGGATGCAACTGAACGACGAATTCCAATACGTGAGCTTCAACATGATTCATGTCGAGCCAGTCGTGTAGTTCGACGCTGTGATCCTTGACCGGCCCCTTGCTTGAATTTTTCGAAGATCCTCAGGACGTCGGCACTGTGATCGATTTCTACATCATAGTGAAGCACCGTGACTCCATTCCCTTTGACGCGAATGCAATATTGAATCGCAGCCAGACTCTCCTTGATATGGATCGCGTCACGCATGAGCGACTGAAAGCGAACCGATGCCACATATCCGCTCATGGTTCGATGAAATTCACGAAGCCCTTTCGATCCGGGCGCCGCCAGCGGCAAATCACGGGCAAAGGTATCGAGTGTCTTGCAATACACCGTGACCGCTTCGAGGAACCACCACTCGCTTTGGCGCCGGTCGGTAGTGGAGCTTCTCCGCCCATGCCAAATGCTGGCGCATCTTGAGCAGTGGAAGAACACCTTGGCTTGTAGTCGTCCCGCTCCAACGTGACCGCTGAGACAATCTGGTCGAGATTGAGATCGCCGAAGAACGCCGGTTCCGGCGTATCGTCGCGCCTTGGGCCGTCTTCAGGCTTTTCGAACAGGATGCTGTGAAAGACCATGCGTATCCCCTTCTTGTTTGAAGCCACACTCACGCCTCCGCAGAGCAATGCGACTGGATAACGCGACGCCGCGCAGCGCACAACCGCGCACCCTAATCGAGCGGAATGTCGTAAAGGGGGCCAGTAGGCCGATATTCGAGAGATAGCCGACCCATAACGCTTCCTTGTTCGCCGGACGATCTACGCGATCAAAGCGGATCGCAGCGAGATTTACCGGACGGTGATGGAAACTGGAATCGTGCGCCGAGCTAACGAGACGGCGCATTTTTTAGGCAAGTGAAGCTGTTGGCCGCGTGCCCACAGTGACATACCCAGGCCTGTATGCATCATCAGCCCGTTGCGGGCGGTTACGGAGGAATGCCATCTCCGACGTCAATTTAAAGTCTACGCCTCGCAAGGTGCTGGCACAACCTTCCGTGCGGGGCAGCGCTCACGCGCTTGTTTATCCGTGGAGTCCTTTGTTGTCTGGCGCCTCGAAAAATCGACATACTTTGACCGAGTTGATGCCTCACGGATGCCGGATATAGTCCACCAGCGCACGCGTATACGCATCCGGTTTCCGGTCGAACAGACTCACCACCACGGCCACCACGAACCCGGCCGGCCGCCGCCCCCCGAACTGATCGACTCGATTCCAAACCACCTCGCACTCGAGAACCCTGTCATCTGCGTGAAAAACGGGTACGTCGACACAATGTAATAGACGCACACGCTCAGGCCCGCCAGCATCCCCGCGACCGCCCCAAGCTTGGTGGTCCGCTTCCAGAACACGCCCAGCACAAGCGCCGGAAACAAACTGGACGCCGCCAAAGAAAACGCCGCCCCCCCCAAAAACAAGATATTCCCGGTATTGAGCGAAGCCACATAAGAAGCAAACAACGCCACGCCCAGCAGCAATATCTTCGATATGGTTACACTTCGCTGACTACTCGCGGTCTTGTCGACCATGCAGTAATAGACCGTCGTGCGAGAGCGCATTCGCAATCGTCAGCAGCAGGCCGTCGGCAGTCGAAAGCGCCGCGGCCAGCGTGCCCGCCGCAATCAACCCCGACATCACGTACGGCAGCCCGGCAATCTCGGGCGCGGCGAGCACCACCATATCCGGCTGCATCTGGATACCGGACCAGCGCACGATGCCGTCGCCGTTCACATTGCCGATACGAATCAGATACGGCTCGACTTTGCGCCATTGCATGACCCAGGCAGTAAGGTCAGCGAACTTGTACTGACAATTCCCGTCAGCATCTCGTACTTGATCAGCACCGCGAGCACTGGCACGTAGAACAGCGCGACAAAAAACAGCGTCCAACCAGCCGACCGAACGCCGCGCGGAAGCCACGGATGTCGTCGTGTTATAGCGTGTCAGGATATGCGGCAAGCTCGCCGTCCCCAGCGACAAACACAGCAGCAACGACAGGAAATTCCGCCTGTGCAGCCGCGCACTTTCATCGTCGGAAGGGGGAACGCTTCGGCCATGGGCACCGGTGGCGCGGCGCGTTCGAGCATTGCATCGTGGGCACGGCTCCATTGCACATTCGCCTCGGCGGGATTTTTCGGGAACGACGCCAGTTCGCGCTCCCGCTCGCTAATATCACGCAACGGCCCGTTATGCCGGCGCAGGTCTGCGATCTCCTCCACCAACCGCGCCTGCTCGGTATGAAACGACGCCGGCAACGTATCGATCTGCGTCTGGATCTGCTGCGCCTGACGCCTGGTAGTCGTTGCAGACCCTGGCTTCCTCGTGAGAGCGTTCAACCAGCCGTTCAAGCACCTCCACGCGCTCCAGCAAGTGCCCGTAAGAAAGCTGCGGCGCCAGCCAAGCTCGCGATGCGCAATCATCGACACGGGGATCAGCATGGTGCTGATCAGGATGATGTACTGCGCGACCTGCGTCCAAGTAACCGCGCGCATGCCGCCAAGAAACAAGCACACAAGAATGCCGGCGAGCCCGCAAAAGATGCTGATCGCGAAATCGATACCGATAAACCGCGACGCAATCAGCCCGATGCCCTGGATCTGCGCGACGAGATAAACGAACGAGCACAGGATGGCCGCGAACGCCGCGATCCCTCGCACGAGGTTACTCGAAAAGCGCGTGCCGAGGAAATCGGGGATGGTGTAGCGAGCAAGCTTGCGGACGAGGCGCAAGCAGGAACGCAACGAGGCAGTAACCCCCCGGTCTCATGTAGGCAAGGCCATCGTAACCAGTTGCATAGATGGACCCGGCCAGCCCGATAAACGACGCCGCCGATAACCAGTCCGCCGCAGTGGCCATGCCATTGAACGCGGACGGCACGCGTCGACCGGCCACGTAATACTCGACCAGATCCGACGTCCGCGACAACAAGCCGATCACGGCATACACGGCTATCGGCACGAACAGGAACACGTAGGCCGATCCACATGCCCGGGCCGGTCACGCGCTCGATGCGCGCCATCACGTAGATGAACAGGAAGAAGCCGAGCATGTAAAGCGCGTAGGCCCGTATGAGTCGATGGGTGAGCTTCATCGGCAATTCATGACTCAAGCTTAACCGGGGCAAGCATCCCAAGGATCCGTTGCAAGCGGGTATCGGCGAACTGCATCAGCACGATGTACACCACGATCAACGTGACATACACCAGGATCGCGCCCTGCGCGCCGAAATAAAACGGCAGCGGAAAACCCGCGAAACGCAAACTCTAGCGAGCTGCGTTGCCATCAGCGGAATGCCGAACGAAACCACGAATCCAATCAGCATCAGCACCGATATCAGCGCGAGATTCGTTCGCCAGTACAACCGGTGCGCGCGCCATCGCCTCCGTGACGGGCGGTGGTTCGGGAGGACTTGCAGCGGTCGGTGGGATTGAAGCCATGTGCTTATCTACCCAATGCTTCAGGTCGCGGCAATCGGGATCGACATCGCGCGGCGGCTCGGAATACAGGCTCACTTTAATATAAAAACGGCTTCCTGAAACAGGAAGCCGTTCTTTCAAGCCAGATGATACTGGAGCAGATTCAGTGCGCTTCGCCGAGCTGATCGAGGATCGCGGGATTCTCGAGTGTCGACATGTCCTGTGATCGCCTCGTCCTTCGCCAGCGAACGCAACAGGCGCCGCATGATCTTCCCGGAGCGGGTCTTCGGGAGGTTATCGCCGAAACGAATGTCCTTCGGTTTCGCAATCGGACCGATTTCCTTCGCGACCCACGCGCGCAGTTCATTGGCGATCTGCTTGGCTTCCGCGCCATCAGGGCGCGAGCGCTTCAGCACAACGAACGCGCACACCGCTTCGCCGGTCGTGTCGTCGGGACGGCCGACCACCGCAGCCTCCGCCACGATCAGATTCGACACCAGCGCCGACTCGATCTCCATGGTCCCAAGCCGATGCCCCGACACGTTCAGCACGTCGTCGATCCGGCCCATGATCGTGAAATAACCCGTCTCCTTGTCGCGCACGGCGCCGTCGCCGGCGAGGTACAGCTTGCCGCCGAGTTTTTCCGGGAAGTAGCTCTTCTTGTAGCGCTCCGGATCGCCCCATACGTTACGCAACCCCGACGGCCACGGCCGCCTGATGACCAGGATCCCGCCCCCCTCCCTGCCCGTTCGGCACGTCCTGACCGGTTTCATCGACGACAGCCGCCATGATGCCCGGCAACGGCAGCGTGCAGGAACCCGGCACGAGAGGCGTTGCGCCCGGCAGCGGCGTGATCATGTGGCCGCCGGTTTCGGTCTGCCACCACGTGTCGACGATAGGGCACACGCCGCCACCCACGTCCTCGTGATACCACATCCACGCCCGGATTGATCGGCTCGCCGACGGTGCCGAGAATGCGCAACGACGACAGGTCAAAGCTCTTCGGATGCACTTTTGCATCGGCTTCGGCCATCTTGATCAGCGAGCGGATAGCGGTCGGCGCAGTGTAGAAAATCGTGACCTTGTGCTTGGCGATCATGTCCCAGAAGCGCCCGGCGTTCGGGTAGGTCGGCACGCCTTCGAACACGACCTGGGTCGCACCAATGGCGGTGGACCATACGCAATGTAGCTATGCCCGGTGATCCAGCCGATGTCGGCGCGATGCACCAGAATACGTCGTCAGGCTGGGCGTCGAAGGTCCACTTCATGGTCTGCGCGGCCCACAGCAAAAAGCCGCCGGTGCTGTGCTGAACGCCCTTCGGTTTGCCCGTGGAACCCGACTTATACAAGATGAACAGCGGATGTTCGGCGCTGACCCATTCCGGCTCGCATTTGTTAGCTTCATTCGCGACCAGCTCGTGCATCCAGAGATCGCGGTCTTCATGCCATTGGATCTTGCCGCCGGTGCGCTTGTACACAATCACGCTCGTGACCGCTTCGCAACCGCCGGCGGCGATGGCTTCATCGGCAATGCTCTTCAGCGGCAGCGCCTTGCCGCCGCGCATTTGTTCATCCGATGTAACGAGCGCAACCGCGCCCACATCCACCAGCCGTTCGTTGAGCGACTTCGACGAGAACCCGCCGAACACCACCGAGTGCGTCGCGCCGATGCGCGCGCAGGCTTGCGTGGCAACCACGCTTTCCACCGACATCGGCATGTAGATTACCACGCGATCGCCCTTCTTTACGCCGCGCTTCTTCAGTGCATTGGCGAAGCGGCAGACACGCTGCAGGAGATCCTGATACGTGACGTTCACGACAGTGCCGTCATCGGCTTCGAAGATGATCGCGTTCTTCGCACCATGGCCGGCTTCCACATGACGGTCGATGCAGTTATACGACGCGTTGATCTCACCGTCCTCGAACCACTTGTAGAAAGGCGGATTCGATTCGTCGAGGACGGTTGTGAACGGCTTGTGTCAGCTAAGCGTCTCGCGCGCGAGCCGCGCCCAGAAGCCTTCGTAATCGCGTTCGGCTTCGCACATCAAAGCCTTGTACGCGTCCATGCCAGAAATCGCTGCGCCGGTCGACGCCTTAGCCGAGGGCGGAAAAATACGGCGTTCCTGGAGTACGGATTCAATCGCAGACATCGACAATCCCTTCTTTGATGGTAAATCTGATGACCGCGACTCCGAAACCCAAGCGCCGAAGCCGCTATGTTTTCAGGCGTGGACGACACACGCAATTGCCAAGCGTCGTGCCGTGTCTCCTACCTTTGTGCGTTGCCTGTTCGATGCAGCGCAGCATACGCGCGCCAGGCTTTATACGGCGAAGATAAGCCGCGCTACTTACGCAATCCACCAGATGACCACGGGGTATACATACACGTAGTAGGGGCCGGCACTTTTACAATGCGGCCCTTTCAACGCATCAACGCCATGATGCGCTTTGCGCTCGCGCGCTGCTTCGGATTTGGTTGCGGGCGACTCCACCCATGACGCGCCACGCCATGTTAACTGAACTCGTTGTCCGGATTCCAGCTTGAATCGTTACGCGCTTTACCTCATCGCAGCCATGCTGCTGGTTGGCAGCAATATCGGCGTCGGCAAGTCGGTGGTTGCCTTCATTCCCGTCTCGCTGTTCGCGTTGCTGCGCTTCGTCATTGCAATGACGGTGCTCTGGCCACTGCTGCGTCCGGCGAAGATCCGGATGGTCAAGCGTGGCGAGTGGGTCAACCTGTTCCAGCAGGCGTTTTTCGGCACCTTCATGTTCACGCTGCTGATGCTCAACGGCGTGCAGCGCACGAGCGCCGTCGCGGCGGGCGTGATCACCAACACCATTCCGGCGGTGGTCGCGTTGTTCTCGTGGTTTTTCCTGAAGGAACGCCCGAACGGGCGTGCGTTAATTTCCATCGTGCTCGCCATTGCCGGGGTGGTCGTGATCAACGTCGCTCAAGGGGTGGCCGGCGCGTCGCAGGATACATCGCTGCTCGGCAACCTCATGGTGCTCGGCGCGGTGTGCTGCGAGTCGTACTATCTGATCCTGTCGCGACGCCTGACGCAAACGCTTCCCGCCATCGATATCTGCGCCTATACGCATTTCTTCGGTTTATTGCTGATGCTGCCGCTGGGTTTTTCAGCACTGGTCAGCTTCGATTACAGCAGCGTCAGCCTGAGCGTCTGGAGCCTCGTACTCTGGTATGGACCTCGGCAAGCATCTTTTCGTTCTGGCTGTGGATGAAAAGCATCCGGCACGTGGACGGCAGTCTCGCAGGCGTGTTTTGCGGACTCTTGCCGATCACGGCAGCGCTCTACGGCATTGTGTTTCTGGATGAGCGTCCGACTATCGCCCACGAGATTGCGCTGGCGTGCGTGGTCGCCGGAATCGTGCTGGCCAGCATGAAGGCCAAAACGGCGCCGTCGATGATTTCTTGACCGAGAACCGCTTCCAGATGAGTTTCGCACCGGTTTCGGGTTTCGCACCGGTTTTGCACGCGCGGCGGAACCGCCGGTGAGCAGTTTTGGGTCACGCCGCGCATGCGGACTTCCTCAGGGTTGACCCGCAACCCGGTGGCGCCATCGCGCTATAATGACGCGCTTTCTCAAAAATGTGCGTGGGACCCCCGCTTCGCGCCCGCCACGTCCAACGCACGTACGGAATCAACCAACCTCCCACGACCTGGCACCGCTCATGTCCGCATCCCCGAACCCCGAACATCCCCGGCACTCGTCCTCCGCGCCCTTCAATGAAGCCGCTTCCCGCCGTCATTTTCATGAGCCGCTGGCTCCAGGTGCCGCTGTATCTCGGCCTGATCGTGGCGCAAGGCGTATATGTCGTCTTGTTCCTGAAGGAAGTCTGGCAGCTTGTCACTCACATGACGACGCTCGATGAAACCAACATCATGCTGGTCGTCCTCGGCCTGATCGACGTGGTGATGATCTCGAACCTGCTGATCATGGCGATCATGGGCGGCTACGAAACCTTCGTCTCGCGGCTCGGCGTGGAAGGCCATCCCGACCAGCCGAATAGCTCGATCATGTGAACGCCGGCATGCTGAAGGTCAAGCTGTCCATGGCGCTCATCAGCATCTCGTCCATCCATCTGCTGAAAACCTTCATCAACCCGGACCAGTACTCCGAGCACGCGGTAATGTGGCAGGCGATCATTCACCTGGCGTTCCTCCTGTCGGCGCTGATCATGGCGTGTGTAGACCGCCTGACCACGCACACGCACCCGGAGCATTTTCATGAACCATACGGCACGCCCGCAAAGGCACACGAGTGAGCAGCAAAATTACACCCATGAGCGCTTTTAAAGCGCCGATGAAAGTCCCGATAAAGTCCCGATAACATACCCCGTCCCCACACGTTCAAGCCATGACCATCATCAAGCAGGAAGACCCGATCCAGAGCTTGCGGATTCGCTGCAGCACATCAGCTTTTACCATCCGCTCGACTACATCCAGGTACTCGGTTGCGCGTCGAGTTGCACGAGAAGGTCAACGCGCTGGGTATTGGTGCGCAGGGTCTGGGCAGCTACCGCGCTCGATGTGAAGATCATGGCGGCTCCCACGCACGCGGCATCGAAGCCGATCGCGATCATCCCGAACTGCGCGGCCACGCGCCAAGCGCATTTCACGCTTGATGGTTCGGGCGTGGCGAAACCCGACGTGCCTTCGCTCGACGCCTGGCCGAAGGTCGAGTGGGTCGCGAACACGGAAACGAGCCAGCGGGGGACCTGAACGAACCGCGTGATTTATTACGTCGGCCCGGTCGATCTCGTCCGCGAGGAAGTCGTTGGCCCGGTAGGTCCCACCACGGCCACGCGCATGGACAAATTCACCGACATGATGCTGTCGCAGACCGGCCTGATCTCGATGATCGGCAAGGCGGAGCGCGGCTCGGTTGCCATCGAGGCGATCAAGAAGCACAAGGCCGCATACATGATGGCGGTGGGCGGCGCGGCGTACTTGGTGTCAAAGGCGATTCGCGGCGCGGAGGTCATCGCGTTCGAAGACCTGGGCATGGAAGCCATCTACGAATTCGACGTGCAGGATATGCCGGTGACCGTCGCCGTTGATTCGACCGGGACATCTGTGCATCAGACGGGACCGAAAGAATGGCAAGATTCCGGTCGCGACGGTTTAAACTACTACTTAGCAATACGAGCTAAAAAGAGCCGAGCCATGCGCCCGGCTCTTGCATTTTCGGGCTGCTGCGAAGAGAACTGTTTTCATTCTCATTCCACTAGGCGGAAACGCGAAATCTCTACGAAATAACGGGGGAAACACCCTTTTTCATCTTGGCTTTTTAAACTTGAGCGGTTATGTTTGAACAGCTGAAACGCCCACACAAGGAACTAACATGCAAGGTGACGTAAAAGCCCTCGAATACATCAACCAGCAGCTGAAGAACGAGCTGACTGCGATCAACCAGTACTTCCTGCATGCGCGCATGTACAAGCACTGGGGGCTGGAAAAGCTCGGCAAGCATGAATACGACGAGTCGATCAGCGAGATGAAGCATGCCGACTGGCTGATCCAGCGCATTTTCATGCTTGACGGCCTGCCGAACCTGCAAGACCTGCACAAGCTGCTGATCGGTGAAGAGACCGAAGAAATCCTCAAGTGCGACTTGAAGCTCGAACAGATTTCGCAGAGCACGTGCAAGGAAGCCATCGCCTATTGCGAGTCGGTTCGCGATTTCATCTCGCGTGAAATCTTCGTGAAGATTCTCGACGATACGGAAGAGCACATCGACTGGCTGGAAACGCAGATTGATCTGGTGACGAAGGTCGGCATCCAGAACTACCAGCAAACCATGATGGGCGAGAACGAGTAAACTACCGGCCACAATGCCATTCGACGCCCTTCGTTCATCGTCTAGCTCCGCGGTTAGTGTAGGTGCCTCTCCTGAGGCGCCTGGTTCGAACGCGCCCATCGGCATTTTCGATTCGGGCCTTGGCGGTTTGTCCGTGTTACGTGCGGTACGTGCCGCGTTGCCGGACGAACGGCTGATCTATGCCGCGGATTCGCTATACGCGCCGTACGGTGAACGCGATGACGACTTTATCGCCGACCGAACGCTCGCGATCTGCGAATGGCTGTTATCGCAGGGTGCGAAGGCGCTGGTAGTCGCATGCAACACAGCGACCTCGCAGTCAATTGCTCAAACCCGCGAAAGCTTGGCCGTTCCCGTGATCGGCGTGGAACCGGGCATCAAGCCGGCGGCAATCACATCGCAAACGCGCGTGGTGGGCGTACTTGCGACAGCCGTTACGCTGCGTAGCGCGCGGTTTCAGGCGCTAGCCGAGCGCCATACCGGCGACTGCCGCTTCATCCTGCAGCCGGGCTACGGCCTCGTGCAGGCTATGGAACGCTGCGACACGGACTCGCCCGAGCTCGTCGCGCTGCTGCGAAGCTATGTGCAACCCATGCTGGACGCCAACGCTGATACGCTGGTGCTCGGCTGCACGCACTACCCCTTTCTCGATGAAGCCATCCGCTCCATTGCCGGTGATCGGCTCACGCTGGTCGACACAAGCGTCGCGATTGCGCGGCAACTCGAACGGCAACTGGATTCGTTTGGTCTGCGCGCAGTACCTGCTCAGGATCAGGATCAAACTCAAGCTCAAGCAATCGAATTGCCGCGCTTTTACTCCACCAATGACGGCCAGACTCTGCGACAACTCGCGGCGTCGCTGCTCGGGCTGGATATGGTCGTCGAACACGTTGTGATCTCCTCACGACGGCTGGGACTGGAATCCGATCCCGTCTGAAGCCGCGCTTCACAACGGTTCCAAGCCTTCCTGTTTGCTTCAAAACCGCAAAAAACCGCTCTATCGGCTGAAAAAGCCCTTTCCACGCACGTGGTTTCAGTTTTTTACACAAGTCGGGTCCCTTCTGCGACAAGTCTCTACGCCCCGGCCCCTTTTCCCGCGCGGCGCGTGCCGAAAAAAACCGTTCACCCCTATTGCCAACTTTCCCATAAGGAATGATAATAATTCGCATTAACGTTGGCTATCGTGGTTGATCATGATCGTCTGTGTGTGCAAGTCAGTGTCGGACAGAAAGATTCGCGCCTTAATCGCGGATGGTGTTGCTATGTTCGACGAACTGCAATTCGAACTGGGTGTCGCCCTGTGCTGCGGCAAATGCGAAGAAACCGTGCGCGACGTGATGTTGCAAAGCGGTTGTGCGTCCCATTGCAGCATGCGCGGCGATCAACATCAGGCGATGCCACTGACGTTCTACGAACGCAAGGCTGCGTAAGCACGCTTCAGGTCAACGGAAATTCGCGTTCGCGGGTCACTGCTGCATCACTACACTGACCACGAATCATGGCTTTCAAGCTGATCGTCACGCGTCGCAAATCTGTTTGACGTAGCAGTCTCCGCTTCTCCGCCCGCAAGCCAGGTCACATTGAGCCAGCCCGCCAACCCCCCATCCAAGGAGGGAACGATGGAATTGCTGATCGGTTTTGTGACCACACTGTTTATTTCTCTGCTCATCTTCCGAAAACGAAGTCCTCCATACCATGCTGCATGGGCTTTCGCTGTTCGTACGGTGTCGCCACCTTACAACCACGCTGATATGCCGTCTTCCAAGATATCGCCCGGCAATTCGGCTGCGGCAGTTAACGCTTATTCCTTCCGTTCGACCGAATCCCCGAGTATCAATCCGCGCGTGATTGCGGCGAGCATCGCCGTAGTGGCGATTCACGTGGGCCTGCTCGCCGTTGTGCTGACTATGCGCAACGAGCCGCCGCAGCGACTGATCGAATCGAAGACAATCACCGGAACTGATCAGCCCCGCGCCGCCGCAACCGGCCGTAGCGCCTGTGGCAATTCAGTCGACGCCTGTTCCTCCGCCGCCGAAACCGGTTCCACCGAAGCCAGTACCGAAGCCCAAGCTGGTCGTTCAGCCGCGCGTGAGAACCGCACCGACACCGTTGCCGGAAACCACCGCGCCCTCGCCTGTTGCGGCCGCCGCGCCGGCTATCGGGCGTCCGACGATGGCGCTCAACGCGCCAAAGGACGTCGCGCATCTGGAATGCAACATCGCGATGCTGGAGTACCGGGCGTTGTCGCGGCGTCGCGGGGAATCCGGAACGGCGCTGGTGAAGTTCGTCGTCGGGCTGACGGGGAAGATCGAGAACATTGAACTAAAGAAGAGCAGCGGATCGTCGCGGCTGGATGATGCCGCGCTGGATGCCATGCGCGCGAGCGCATGCAAGCCCTATAAGGAAAACGGGGTAACTATCCGCGCCGCGTATTCCCAGCTGTTCTTATTCGGGCTGAACGACTAGCGAGACAGTCGGGACAGATCCAGCGAACGCTGAATAACACAAAAAATTCGACCTAATTTCTAGATATCTACAGGAACTGCAATGCCAAACTACGGTTTGGCGCATGTCTGGGCGCAAGGGGATTTCGTCACACGGGGTATCGCGCTCGCGCTGGCGATCCTGTCGTGGACAATGATTCTGGTGAAGGGCCTGAACGTGGTGCGCCTGAAACGCCTCACAAAAAATGCCGAGCAGGTGTTCTGGCATTCGGACGATTTCGCCGACGGCATCAAGAAGCTGAGTAGCCACTCAGCGAACGCGCAGGACAACCCATTTCTGGCGCTCGCCCTCTCGGGGCAGGATGCGGCCGATCACCATCATCAGACTCAACCGCATCTGCACGACCGCATGGACGTGTCGGACTGGATCACGCGCTGCTTGAAGGACACCATGGATGAAGGCGTCGAACGCATGCAGGCGGGGCTCGCCGTGCTCGCGTCGATCAGCAGCACCGCGCCGTTCGTCGGTTTGTTCGGCACGGTGTGGGGGATCTATCACGCGTTGCTGACCATCGGTGCAACCGGCCAGACGTCTATCGATCAAGTCGCGGGACCGGTCGGCGAGTCGCTGATCATGACGGCCTTTGGCCTGTTCGTAGCCATTCCGGCTGTGCTCGGCTACAACGCGCTGGAACAAGGCCATTGTCACGAAGCTGAACCGTTTCGCGCACGGCCTGCATGCGTTCTTCGTGACGGGCACCAAGCCCGCGTCCAACAAGCGCGGCGACGGTCTGCGCCTGGCCACGCAATACGCTGCTGCGAGCACGGCGCCCGAGGTTGCTTCCGGGACCGCTTCGGGGTCCAAGCAGCCTGCATCGCGTGCGAGCTAAGGGGACGTCGTTATGACCATGAGCCCTTTCTCCACCGACGAGGACGACAGCATAATGAGCGAGATCAATATGACGCCGTTCGTCGACGTCATGTTGGTTCTCCTGATTTCTCGTCACCATTCCCGCGATCAACCATGCGGTGAAAATCGACTTGCCGAAGACGAGCAGCGCGCCGCAGGACACGAAGCCGGCGCATGTGGACGTTGCTGTCGAAGCGGACGGCACAGTGCTCTGGAACGACCAGAAAGTCGACGATGCCGCATTGCAAGCGCGTATAGCCGACGCATCGAAGCAGACACCGCAGCCGGAATTGCGTTTGCGCGCGGACCGCAAAGTCCCGTATGAGCGTGTCGCCGACGTAATGTCGGCCGCGCAAGGCGGCGGGTTATCGAAGATCGGCTTTGTCACGGAGCCGAAGGCCGGCGGCAAATAATCCGGCGCATTTTGTGCACGTACGTAATTTCAAAGCCCCAAAGTAAAAGGCCTTCATCGCGATGATGAAGCCCTTTTTTGTGTGCGCCCCGCCACATTCGGGCTAGCGGTTACTTTGGAGTGGAGTAGCTCGAATCCGCAGTACCACTGCATGCGACAGCCGTGCTCGACACAGACAGCGCTATTAGCCCTATCAGGCCTACTATAATAAAAACGACCGTGAGTTTTCGCATAAGCAGCTCCTTAGCGAAGAGATTTCAATATAGCGCCCGAGCACAATGCGTTCAAGCCGGTGGCGATTGAATCTGACCATCGCAAGCGCACGCTTCAATGTCAGAAACTTAATTAAGGCGGAGCGGCGATTAGTCACACTGTTTCGCGAGCAGACTCGATAGGAAGAGGACATTCTCCCGGGAAGCGATTGCTGTCATTGATCGACTCGACGAGAAAATCGACGAATGCCCGAATCGCTGGCACCATGCCCTTGCCGCGACAAAAACACCGCGTAGAGCTGCGGGGTCGGAAAAGTCCAGCCTGACATCATCAGCGACATCTGGCCGGTACGCAATGCGGCGCCATACATCATCTCCGGCAACGCCGCGATACCCACGCCGCGCAGCACCGCTTCCCGGATCATCCCGACGTCCACCACCGTCACAAGGCGCGGTTCATGCTCGAATTCGTGGCGTGTGCCATCGGGCGCGATCAGGCGAAAGAGACGTAGCGGCCATCGGTCGCCGGGACGTCGATGGTATCGAACTGGGCCAGCTCCGACGGCGTCAGCGGCGGCGCGTTCGGCTTGAGCAAAGAAGGCGCCGCCACCAGCATTTGTTCCGTGCGCCAGAGCGGGCGCGCGACGATAGTCGAATTGACGGGCGGTTCGGAACGCACACGCAACGCAACGTCAATAGCATCTTCGAACAGGTCGATCACGCGATTCGTCACGCTCAGGATGACGCGAACCTTGGGGTATCGATGCAAAAAGTCTGGCATTACCGCTGACAAAAACGTCTGCGCGATCATCACCGGCACACTCTCGCGCGGCGAAATCCCGCAGGCGATGCACAATGTCGACAGCGGCCTGGGCTTCTGCAAGCATCGCCTTGCAGTGCTGGTAGAAGAGCTGGCCGGCTTCCGTTAGTGCGAGTTTACGGGTGGAGCGCTGCATCGAACGCACACCGAGCGACGTTTCCAGCTCGGACACACGCCGCGACAAGCGCGACTTGGAGATGCCAAGCACCCGCTCCGCTGCCGAGAAACCGCCGTGCTCGACAACGTACGAAAAATACATCAGATCATCATTGAGTCCATGCGAATCAGGTTTCATGTGATCGGGCGTATCGTTCGTTTGCGTTGTTTCACAGGTGGGACAATCCATTGCGGTCTGACAGCTTTTTCTTAGAAATGCCGTCCATATAATAGTAACAGCTCCATGTCTTAAATTTGGCGCTAATGCCTCACCCGTTGCATCGGCCACGTTGGCCGACAAGCGAGGACAAAATCGAAAGCACCCGCAGTATCGAACGCACAATTCCGGCGCTCCGCACAGTGGAGGGCGGCGGCTTCTCGTCCATCGTCCGTTTCCGCCCCGGCTTCTGATGGACTTCGACCTGTTGCTCCTCGATGAAATGGGTCCGGTTGAAATGGGTCCGGTCGACTACGCACCCGGCGAGGCGAAAAGCGCGCCCGATCATCCGCATCGCGGCTTCGAAACCGTGACGTACGTGCTCGAGGGCCAGTTCGGTCACAAGGATTCAGCGGGATATTCCAGCACGCTGCGTCAGGGCGACTTGCAATGGATGACAGCCGGCGCAGGCGTCGTGCACAGCGAAATGCCCGACCCCGAGTTTACGCGCACTGGAAACCGCGTGCATGGCTTGCAGCTTTGGGTGAACTTGCCCAAGCGTGACAAGATGATCGCGCCGCACTATCAGGAGATCGCGTCCGAGCGAATTCCGGTTGCGATCAGCGTCGACGGCTGCGTGAGCGTGAGGGTTATCGCGGGCAAAGCGCTCGGCGTGAAGGCAGCGCTCGAAACACGTACAACACGTACGCCCATTCTTTACCAGCATTTCTCGCTGAAACCGGGCGCGTCTATCGTGCATCCGGTGCCACGCGACTTTCGCGTGTTCGGTTATGCGTTGTCCGGCGATGGTCTCTATGGCGAGGCAAAGCAGGCCGTGCGGGCGCAGCAGATGATCGTGTGTTCGCGGACGACGGCGACACGGTCACGTTCACCGCCGGAGACGAACCGCTCGAACTACTGCTGATCGGTGGCGTGCCGCTGAAAGAACCGGTAGTCCGCTACGGCCCGTTCGTCATGAACACCGGAGGATGAGGATCCGCCAGGCCGTGGTCGATTACCAGGCGGGACGCATGGGCCCGATCAATCACTAGGCCTGCTCGCTGCCGTCGGGCGGTCAGACCGAGCTTGTTTCACCGGCGCGGCATGAATGACACTATTTGCGTCAAAATAGTCGTTCGTGCCGCGCCGTTTTATCGTCTGCTTTTATTCCCCGCACCGTCTACCCATTCGCCAACCCTGGAGTACTGTTATCGGCGGTGCAAATCCGAGACATCCGAGACACTACTAAAAAACGGCGGCGTTGGGTCGCGCCGGCGTTGGGTCGAATAGAAGCGAAGCG
>CALNPU010000047.1 GCA_940588625.1 uncultured Caballeronia sp. | reverse complement strand
TCCCAACTGTCCACGTGGACAGGTAGCATCGGAAAATCACTCGTTCATTGCTAGGGCATCCTTCAAGAACCGCATACCCGTTGTTCCTCGATGAAATTGGTGACATGCCGCTCTATCAGCAGGTCAAGTTATTGCGCGTGCTGGAAGACAGTGCGGTCACGCGGATCGGTTCGGCCACACCGGTCAAGGTGGATTTCCGGCTGGTCGCCGCGACTCACAAGAGCCTGCCGCAACACTAGTGAAGGATGGCGATATTTCCGCGCGGATCTTTACTATCGGCTGGCAGTGATCGAGTTGAAGATTCCGTCGCTGGGGGAACCCGGGGCGCTGGACAAGATTGCGTTGTTCAAGTCGTTCATTGCGCAGGTGGTGGGGCCGGAGCTCGCGACCTTGCCCGAGTTGCCGTACTGGCTAGCTAGCCGATGCCGTCGCCGATAGTTATTTCCCCGGCAACGTGCGTGAGCTGCGCAATCTGGCGGAGCGCATAGGCGTGACAGTGCGGCAGGTGGGATCGTGGGATACCGCGCGGCTGCAACGCTTGCTTGCGCTTGCCCGCACCTTTCAGCCGCTGCCGCCAGAGCTGAGCGCGGAAGTGATCGTTGATCACAGCAAGTGGGACATGAACGAACGCAATCGCGTCCTGGCCGCTCTCGAGGCGAACGGCTGGCGGTGTCAGGATACCGCGAGTCACCTGGGCATCGGCCGCAAGGTGTTGTGGGAAAAAATGCGCAAGTTCCAGATCCTCGACGAAGAACCTGAAACGCGCGCCCAGGAGTTAGACGTTGCAGGCGGGGGGGGGTATCGAACCCCGCGCTCTCGCCGCTTGTTCGCCTGGTTCGACGTCTATGCTAGCGCTGCGGTTAACGCGGCGAACATGCGTTCGTCGGTCCGTTCGAAGTGCAGCGGCGTGACCGAGACCCGGCCCGACGCTACTACTGCCGTCTCGCTGTCGGCCGCGTTTTCGCGCGCGCCGCGCTGGAAACGCAGCCAGTAATATTGCAGGCCGCGCGGATCGGTTTGCGGCAGCACGTCGATACCTTCAACCAACCCCACGCCCTGGCGCGTCGGGGTAAGGGGGGCCGGCCAAAGCGGCATATATATATCGGGGAAATTCACGTTGAGGCAAGTCGGTGCGCCGTGCGCAATGGCGAGCAGCGAGCGGATCACGCCCGGTGCGAGTTCGTGCGCCGTATCCCAGCGCACGTTGTCGCGGTCGCTGAAGGTCTGGCTCAATGCAATGGATGGCAAGCCGAGCAGCAATCCCGTCATGGCCGCGCCGACCGTGCCGGAGAACATGGTCTCCACGCCCAGGTTGCCGCCACGGTTGATTCCCGACAACACCAGCGTAGGGGGCGCGTCCTGCATCAAATGCCGCACAGCCATCACCACGCAATCGCCGGGGGTGCCGAGCACGCCGAAGCGATGCTTGCCGTGCGCTCACGCGCAGCGGCGAATGCAAACTGATGGAGTGCGAGGTGCCGTGCCGCTCTGGTCATGCTCGGGGGCGACGATCCACACTTCGTCTGCGAGTTCGGCAGCGGCTTCGAGCACGGCGAGGCCGGGTGCGTCGATACCGTCGTCGTTGGTCAGCAGAACGCGTGCAAGTCTCGGTCGGGCAGACGTCGCAGAGGGCATGCAAATCTCCTTTCGATTGAGGGAAAACGTCAATCGATCCATTATTCCAGAGATCGGCGGGGTGGGGGGTGGTGGCGTGATGGAGCGTCTTCGTGAACGGCGTCCACGAAGACTGTCTGCTTGCGTATTTACTTGATGCCAAGTCCGCGCAGCACCGCATTGCCGTCTTCGGTGAGGCGGAACTTGGCCTCGCCCGGCGTGGGCGACACCATTTCCACGTAACCGTATTCGCTCAGCGATGCTACGTCGGGAGGCGCGGCCATCGCGTTGATCGGCGCGTGCAGCAGCAACAGCAGCGTGGCGATTTCGTGATGACTGAGTAATCGTTTGATGGCTCGTACTGGAACCGATGCGTCGCGGAGGTTCATGACGAACTCCTTTCGTTAATGCTTTGCCTTTGTTTCGTGCAGAGCGTCGATTGCACCACGCAGCGGCGCGTGAGGTTTCGATGAAGTTGGGGCAGGGGGTACCGATCAAGTCTTAGGAGAAACTTAAAACAGATAAAAAGCCACGCAGGCGCCCGCTATGAAGGCAATGCGGCACGGGGCTAGAAATTGTAAGCCGGGTTCCTGGGGCTGAACGTGGCGTCGTCGAAGGTCTTTGGCGCGATGTTCTGGAACACAATGCTTTCGAAGATCTTGCCGTCGTTGTCGAAGGATTATGCCGTCCGGAAATACGGCCGCCTTAGGTCCAGGCCGAGTATTTCCTTCTTGGCATAAAATCCGGCTGTCCGGAAGGGGTTTCGTAAGTGAAGGTGACCACGCGCGCACCGTCAATGGTTTTTACTTCAATGTCATTGGCACGCGTGACCCCGGCGTCGGCGAATTTCTTGACTTCGGCCAGGAACTACTGCGTGATGTATTCGGTGCCGAGATCGCGGACAGAATGTCGCGATTGCGAGCGCGCAAGCGCGCCGTTGAGTGACGTCCAGAGCGCAATCACCTTCAGAAAACCGCCTAGATGGCCGTACATTTCATCGGGCCGTGGGTTTCGTCGTAGAGAATTTCCTGGCCCGCGTGTGCGCCGTCGGGTAGCCATTTTGCGTAGACCAACAGCGGGTCACGCGTCAGGCGCACCAGCATGTGGTCTGTCTGATCCGGCCACCTTCACGCCGCAGCATGGTGAACTCATATGACGGATACCCGTTCGGGCTGTTCTTCAGATAGCGCGGCAGGGCGAGCGGATCAAGCGATTTGAACAGCGCCACGAGCGCCAGGTCGCTCATACTGGCGAGCATGCCGCTCAGCGCGGCGTGGCTCAGCCAGCGGACCTGGCCATCGAGCGGGAGTTTGCCGACCTGCGCCGCGGGTGTCGCCGGCGGGGCGGTGCGCTATGTGCTCGTTACGCCGGCGGAGAGCGCCGGACCGGTCGGGGAGGTGGCGGCGGACACTGGCAAGGTGGCCGTGGCCCCGCTGGCCGCGTCCTGTGCGCTGGCGGGCAAAGCGATGGCTGCGAGTCCAATCGCGGTCCACAGGTTCCGGATCTAGACGCTTACGCGAATTAGCTGACGGTTTTGGCGGCGCTGTCGTGCTCGATGCATGAAGTTCTCCGTGGTCCATTCGTTCTGCTTTGGCTGCGTATCCGTCGCGCAGTTCATGGCGGAAATCTTTCCTTGTCTTAGAACGGATCGGGGAGACCGAAAATTCCGGGGCATCGCGCTTTATCTTCGGGGGCACCGTCGACAAAAAAAACCTGATCGGCTCGCCCGCTGGCGTCAGCGCTTGAGGAGGGCGATAACCCCCTGTCCGCCTGCCGGCCGCGCAGATGGAGATGAGACCACGGCACGTTCGCGTGTCACCGGACGTCTGTACCAGCATCGCCAGCATCTTGGCTAGCGTCCCCACGATCCGTCCGCCAGTCGCCGCGAACGGGTGACCGGTTGCCAACGACCCTCCATTGAGGTTCATGCGGTTGCGCTCGATCGAGCCGAACAGGCTGTCCAGCCCGAGTTGCGTGCGGCAGTATTCCTCGTCCTTCCAGGCCGCGAGCGTGCACAGCACCTGTGCCGCGAATGCCTCATGGATCTCGTAGAAATCGAAGTCGGCCAGCGCGTTCGAACAATCGCGGCACGGCGTACGCGGGCGCTATCAGGAGGCCTTCTTTCTTGTCGAAGAAATCGACTGCCGCGGTTGCCGAGAGCGTCAGATAAGCGAGCACGGGCAGGTTGCGCGCAGCCGCCCATTCCTCCGATGCCAGCAACATCACCGACGCGCCGTCGGTGAGCGGCGTGGAATTACCGGCTGTGAGCGTACCGGCGTCGCGATCAAAGACGGGTTTCAGCGCAGCGAGTTGTTCAGCCGTGAGATCCGGCCGCAAGATGTTGTCGCATGAATGCTTGATCACCGCGCCCGCCGCGACTTCACCGAGACGCAGACCGTGCAGGTCGTATTGATCGATCAGGCCTTGCAGCGTGAACGTCAGCATGTCCTGATTCGATGCTCTTGAATACGCCGTGTTGGAACGCGCGAATGGAATCCGGTTGCTGCCGACGATCACCACGCGACGCACGGCAGGAAGGGCGCTCACAGTCATGATGAAATCTCGTCTAAGGATACGGCGGGAGCTTCAAGATCGGTTTCAGCCAGCGTGGCTGGTTTCAAACACCACACGTTCTTGTACAAGGCTGCAAGCACATCGCGGCGTTCGTTCAGGAACCGGGGCCGCATCATGGCAACTCCCATTCGAAGCGGCCGCGCAGATGGTGTCGCTCACCCGTCAGATCGCGCACTTCAAAGTCGCGTCCTGTCGCCGATAAAGCCGCGGTCCACAGCGTCGTCTCGGCCGGCAGGAAAATAGGCGACTTGAAGTCGCCACGCACATTGGCGGTATCCAGTTGCTTCGACGGTTGCAGCGCAGCGAGCATACGCCCAAGTGTCCACATGCCATGCGCGATGGCACGCGGAAAGTCGAACGCTTTCGCCGTCAGCGCATGCAGATGAATCGGGTTGAAGTCGCCGGACACTTTCGCATAATCGCGGCCGAGTTGTGCAGGAAGTTGCCAGCGTGCTTCACGGACCAGCGCGGGGGGCGTTGTATCGGTGGTGATGGAAGCGCTGCCCCGACCATCGACGCCGCGCTTCAGATACACACTGTCCGCATCCCATACCGCTTCGCCACTACGATAGATACCGATAGATACGCGTATGCAACGTGAACGCCTGGCCCTTGTCATGCGCTTCGAGCGCGCCGTTTTCCACTTCAATGCGCAATGCCTGTCCTGAGCAGCGTGCGCTTGCGGCGCACGCTGTTCGACACATGCACGAGACCCATCGCGGGCCAGGGAAACGCGGGATCGGTGAGCAACATCAGATGCAGCGGGAACGCCATCACGTGAGGGAACGTGACTGGCACGCCTTGCTCGGGGATAAACCCGCACACACGCGCATAGCGGCCGATCTGTTCAGGATCGAGCGCCACGCTCGGGCGCACGAGCCGCAGCGGCAGCAGTTGATCAACCGCATCCGCGCGTTTAAAAATGCCCGGCAGCGCGCGGCCATAGAGTTTTGCCGGAGGCGGCAGGGTTTCCAGTATCACCGTGCGCATGCGTGGCGAGCCCGACGGAAGCGGCATGCTCATGTCTCGCTCCGATCAGGCTTTGTCCGCACACGCGCACCGTTGCCGGTGATGCCGGCGGATGCGGGACTGGGGAGCCACGCGATAGTCTTTGCTACATCCACCACGGGCTGGCCGCCCTGGCTCATCGAATTCATGCGGCATCCGGCTTCGCGAAATCCCAGCGGAATCCGGGCGGTCATCTGCGTTTCGATGAATCCCGGCGCCACCGCGTTGATCGTGATGCCCCGTGTGCGCAGCGGTTCGGCCATGCGTTGCACGCGGTCGATCGCACCGGCCTTCGACGTCGCATAATTGGTCTGGCCGAGATTGCCGGCAATGCCGCTGATATACCCCTATGATCCGGCCGCCGTCATGCAGCACATGCTGATCGAGCAGCAAGTCGTCTATCCGTTCCTGCGCCGAAGGATTCACGTCGATCACGCTGTCCCACGCGGCCTCCGTCATCTTCGCGATGGTCTTGTCGCGCGTGATGCCGGCGTTGTGCACGACGATATGGACACCGCCCATTGCCAGCAGTGCGGCCGCGATAGTCGCGGGTGCGTCCAGGGGCGGTGATATCCCCGACGAGCGCCGTGTGCGCGCCTTGCGACGGCCAGGCATCTTCAAGCGAAAGCATGGTCTGGTCGAGTGCGTCCTGCACCTCGCGCACGTCGAGCCCGATTACATGCGCGCCATGATCGGCCAGCACGCCGCACCGATCCCCTGCGCCGCGCTCGTCACGAGCGCGCGTTTGCCCGCGAGCGGCTGGTTCCAGTCGACGGGTGGATTGGCAGGCGTGGCGACAGCAGAAAACGCAGCGCTCCTTCAATATCCCCACCCAGTTCCACCTGCACCAGATTCGCAGAGATACCACCACGCGCTTCCTTCCCGAGCGAACGTGTCAAGCCTTCCAGCGCCCGTTGCGCAGTCCAGGCACGCAGCGAAGCGCAGGATTTGGGCGGCAGTCCGAGTACGACAATGCGCCCGCTCTTCGCTACCGACCGGATGGCATCGTGGAAGAAGCCGTAAAGCGCATGCAGTTGCGTGCTGTCGGTGATGCCCGTTGCATCGAAGATCAGCGCTGCACCCGGTCGTTCGGCGGTGCGCCCGGCGCACGCGCTTCGAAGCGGCCGCCCATGGCGCCATGTCTTGCCACGACGGACAACCAGCCGAGCGCACTTTCGTGGGCGACGCTTGTCATGCCGAGCGAAGTCAGCAGCGGTTCGAACAGCGTAGGCGACGGTCCCGCTCCAATGGCGCTATACCGTCGAATTCCCCGCGGCCCTGCACGTGCCGCCGCAATACTTCGGGCTGTGGCAGGCCAATGGAACGTGCGACGCTCGCGCCGAAGGGTGAATTGACGAAGTCGAGATAGCGATCTTTCATGCCTGCCTGAAAACGGTTTAGGGCTTATGTGAAGGGTCACGCATGGATCTCCTCCGGCTCGTTCGCTAGCGCTTGCTGACGTTTCTTCAACGCATCGAGCATACCGAAGTCGGCGCCGAAGTCGTCGACCTTGACGACCTCCACGCCGTAGCGCGCATAGTCGGAGAGTACCTGACGTTCGTTTGCATCGATCAAACCGCGCGCTTCGCAAGCCGCGCTCCAAGCGTCGAGTTCGGGCAGGCTTTGCGGCATCGGCGGGATCTGCTTGGCCTTGACCGCATCCCACAGCTTATGCTCGATTTCGAACATATTTCGGGCTGAGCGCGAACATCAACTCGCCGTAACCGAGCGGATCAATATGCACGGGCGGTGCGTACGAGTTCGCAACAAGACGTTCGCGGGCATCCCCGGGAGTTGTCATCAACTCGGCAATAGCGCTCCCCAGCCGATCCCCCGGCACGCGATGCGGCATGCCAAACGGAAACGCGAACGCACGCACTAAACCCGCGGCGAGCAGCTTCGGATAATTGGAGAGTACGCCTTCGAAGGCCGTTTGCGCCTGATGCAGCGCATCTTCAACACCCCAGCGCCCGAGGGGAAGATCGGCTTCAGGGCGGCCATCGTCTTCGAAGCGCTTGAGCGTGGCCGAGATCAGGTAGAGCTGCGAGAGGATATCGCCGAGTCTTGCAGACAGGCGTTCGCGCCGCTTCAATTTGCAGCCGAGCACGAACATCGATACATCTGCTAGCAGCGCAGACGCGGTGGACATGCGCGTGACCGCGCGATAGTAGGGGACAAGACGTGCGTCGGCGCGCTTGGGTCTTGTGCGATCAGCACGCTGCCGCCCAACGCGAACACGAGGCTGCGCACCACATTCGATGCCGTGAAACTCGCGTGACCGAAGAACGCGTTGTCAAAATCACGCAGGCCTTTGGCACGGTCGGCATCGCGTGTTGCGGTCATCTCTTTCAGCACGTAGGGATGACATCGGATCGCGCCCTGGCCGAAGATGATCAGGCTGCGCGTGAGGATGTTCGCGCCTTCCACCGTGATCGAGATGGGCACCTGTTGATAAGCGCGGGCGAGGAAATTCGATGGCCCCATGCAGATGCCCTTGCCCGCGACCACGTCCAGCCGTCGTTGATCACTTTGCGCGTGCGTTCGGTGATGTAATATTTCGTGATAGCGGAAATTACCGACGGTTTCTCTCCGAGATCGACACCTTGCGCCTACAAGCGGCGTGCCGCGTCCATCACATACAGGTTGCCGCCCATGCGACCGAGCGCTTTCTGCACACCTTCAAACTTGCCAATAGCGGTAGCCGGTGCGGAACTGCCGCACGGCGGATTATGCGCCGGTGCCGCGCACGGCCAGCTTCGCCATGCCCATGTTCGACGATGGCAACGAAATCGTGTGTCCCACTGCAAGGCATTCCATCAGCATGCGCCAGCCGTTGCCGACCTGTTCGCGTCCGCCGATCACCAAGTTGAGAGGGATGAATACATCGTTGCCCCAGTTCGGGCCGTTCTGGAACAACGCGTTCAGGGGCCAGTGACGACGGCCGATATTCACACCCGGATGATGGGTTGGGACGAGACGAGTGCGCAGGTAATGCCGGCTTCGTCGGCGGCGCCAAGCAGATGGTCGGGATCGAGTGCACGAAACGCGAGGCCGAGCACTGTCGTGATCGGCCCAAGCGTGATGTAGCGCTTGTCCCAGGTCACACGAAAACCGAGCGTTTTGCGGCCCTCATGCAAACCCTTGCATACGATCCCCACGTCAGGAATCGCCGCCGCGTTCGATCCCGCGTAGGGGCTGGTCAGCGCGAAGCAGGGGATTTCGTTGCCGCGGGCGAGACGCGGCAGATAGTAATTCTTCTGCGTAGTGCATCAGCAATTCGGCGGGCCCCAGCGAGTTCGGCACCATCACTGAAACCGCTGCGGCGGAGCAGTGTGTGGTGAGTTTCACGATGACTTGCGAATGCGCGTAGGCGGAGAACTGTTTGCCGCCGTACTGCTTCGGAATGATCATGCCGAGAAAGCCCTTCGACTTGATGAATTCCCATGCTTGCGGCGACAGGTCCTGCAAGACCGCCGTTGTTTCCCAGTCATTGGCGAGATCGCAGAGTTGCGTGCATTCCGTCAATGAACGCTTGCTCTTCAGCCGTGAGCGTTGGTGCGCCGAGCGCGAGCAAGGTGTCCCATGCCGGGCGTCCCGAGAACAGCGCTGCATCCCACCAGACTGTGCCGGCTTCGATCACATCGCGTTCGGTCGGCGACATCTCCGGCAGGATCTTGCGGAACAGGTCGAAGATGGATTTGGTCAGCAGCGCGCGGCGCACTGGCTTGATGGCAAGCACGAGCGCGGGCAGCACGAAAATGATCGCAAGCAATGCTGTGACGACTGGCCCGGTCACCCCCGCGAACCAGCCGATAGTCACCCATATCGTCCATGCGAGCCAGGCAACGGCAGGTGCTTGCGTGTACAACAAAACGCCGCTCACGATAAACAGTGCGATCACGAAGCTGGCTGTCATGACGACCTCTCCTGATGTTGTTCGATAGTGTGCGGCAGAACGGCATGGAGGCGGCGTGCATCTGCAGCTTATTGTTTAGCACATTACATATCACGTGCGTCGCGTCAATTCAGGCATTGGCATGTTGCGATGCGGCATCGTGCGCGAACGGACTCTTGCTCGAAGGGTCAGTCTTCAAGGGTGCTGCGCTGTTCAGAACCGGTCCGTGCTCGGCGAACATGGAGGCGAACTGGCTGCTGTTCGGGAGCAACAAGGGCGCCTTGAACGCGGCCACCATGACGAGCGCGAGACGGCCGATCAATTGCGAAGCTTCCAGACGCTGCCATTGTGCGAAATCTGCGATGCGACTGTCGGTATCGACACCGGCGAGAATACCCGCGAGCGAGCTGATGCAAAAGTGCAGCCGCCAGCCGAGTTCTTCGCGAGGCAGATGCGGGAGGACGGTTTGAAGTGCATCGAAGAAACGCTCGGCCACCTCGGCATAGACGCCGCACAGGAAGGCGCGGATGAACGGCGATGGGTCGGTGTAGGCGCGGTCGAGAAGGCGCAGTAACGCAGGGCCGCTCTTCTCGGCGCAACGGGATTGCTGGAGCGCCGGGATAAAAATTGCGCCGAGGATGTGTTCGCATGTGAGTTGCGAACCCAGCGACGACTGGAAGCGTTTGAGCAGGGCCAGGCGGCCCTGGTTGAGACCTTCCAGGCACGGCTGAGTATGGCGTGGATCAGCGCGTCCTTGCCGCCGAAGTGGTAGTTCACGGCGGCCAGGTTCGCATCGGCGCGGGCGGTGATGCGCCGCATCGACATGGCTTCATAACCGGCGTCGATAAAGAGTGTTTCGGCGGCGTCGAGCAAGTGGGTTTTGGTATTGCCGGGCGTGCGTAATGATGCGCGACTGGAGAGGTTAAGCGTGGAACGGGTGGGCACTGGCGTCTCCGGGACCGTTATGGCGGTCCGAATGGTCGAATGGTCGCGGAACTGTCGATTAAAGCTTTTTATCGTGATTAAAATGGTCATTCTAATCGCGATAAAAAGCTTTGGCGAAATCGACAAGCCATTTCATGGAGCGTGCGCTCTAGAAAGAGGAGTGATCGTGCGGGAGGAAGGGGAGCGGACAGATATGAGGCGAGTGGGAAAATGGGGACGCGGGCGCGTCCCCATCGAATAAAAATGCTTAACCTAATTTAGACCGAACCCGTAGCCCCGACGTGCTGGGCAGACTCGGTCATGTCAATACCGCGCCGCTCGCGGCTAAAGAAAATAAGCGCCGCGATCACTACGGCGACCGTGCCGCCGACCAGCGCCATGGCGAGCCCATAGTTGTTGCCATTCTTGATAGCGATAGACGCTTGCATGGTGGCATTAACCGAAGCCAGCAGATTGCCCAACTGATAAATGAGCCCGGGAAACGTGGCGCGGATCTCATCGGGTGAAATCTCGTTCAGGTGTACCGGAATCACCCCCCAGGCCCCTTGAACAGAGATCTGCATCAGAAACGCTCCGGCGGCCAAGGCTACCGGGCCACTCGAGAACGCCCATAGCGGCAATACCGGCAACGCGATTAAAGCAGCAATAAAAATTGCCCACTGGCGCCCGATTTTCTCCGACATGGACCCGAAGAACAGCCCGCCGCAGATTGCCCCGATATTTAGAACAATGGTAATGAGCGCAACCGTGTGTGGATCGAAGTGATGCTGTTCGCGCAGGAAGGTCGGATAAAGATCCTGGGTCCCGTGCGAGAAGAAGTTAAACGCGGTCATCAAGACAATTGCATAGATGGAGAACTGCCAGTTTTTCTTCAGTGTCGCCAGCAACCCGGGCCGTGCCCGCTTCTCCATGGCTTTCCATGCCGGCGACTCAGGGACGTGCGCACGCACATATAAAACTAGCAGCGCGGGAGCCACGCCGATAAAAAACATCCCGCGCCAGCCAACATATTGATACGCGACGCCGAATACGATGGAAGCCAGCAGATACCCGCTCGGATAACCCGCTTGCAAGAGACCCGATACAAAACCGCGTGCCTTGGTCGGCACGGTTTCCATCGTAAGGGCCGAACCCACGCCCCATTCACCGCCCATCGCAATACCGAACAGCGAACGCAACACGAGCAGCGTAAAGAGGTTCGGCGAGAAACCCGACAGCATTTCCAGCAACGAATAGATGGCGATATTGACCATGAGCATCGGGCGCCGACCGTACTTATCGGCGAGACGGCCGAAGATCAGCGCTCCAATAGGGCGCATTGCGAGCACCAGGGCAATCCCTAATGCAACCGCCGGAATCTTCGTATTGAATTCTGCGGCGATGTCTTTCAATACGAAAACCATTAGAAAGAAATCGAAGGCATCGAGTGTCCAGCCTAAATAGGCTGCAATCGTCACGTTTCTTTGTTCTCGCGTCCAGCTCATTACCGTAATCTCCCCATTCGTGTAATTGACTAATCATGACGACGTGACCGAGCCCTTCTCTACGCCTCGCCGAATAAGGCGCTCGGCTGCTGTCGGCAGGTTGAAGTGTACGCCTCTGTTTAATTGGATGCTAGCAACGATAACTCAAACTGGTATTAACCCCGGTATGGTTTCACGTTTGCTGCGCGTCACATCAATCGAATAGCTTTCGATTAAGGCTGGCGCTTAGATTAAATGAAAGTTAATTGAATTTTTTTGTATTAAACAGGCTTGCGGGAGAGGGGCGTCCGTACTTCACTTGGGGTCAAGACATTGGTTCACCTACGGACAAGTCCGCTCACTGGACAAAATTGATACTGGCCGCATCCAAACAAGATCAGCCGAGCGTCCCATGTCCGCCACTCCTCGCGCCCGTTGGCCTTATGTCTTCATCTCGGCTTTTCTCGGCACTGCAATCGAAAAGTACGATTTCCTGCTCTATGGCACAGTTTCGGCACTGGTGTTCAACAAGATTTTCCCGAATCTCGATCCGTTGGCGGACACCATTGCCGCGCTCGGTACCTACGCGGCCGGGTACTTCGCGCGCGGCGCCGGGGCGCTGATCTGGGGGCACTTTGGCGACCATATAGGACGCAAGACGCTGCTGCTGACGACCCTCCTGTTGATGGGCGTAGCCTCGACGCTGGTGGGTTGCCTGCCGACGTATGCGGCCATTGGTATCTGGGCGCCGGTTTTCCTGACCACGCTGCGCGTATTGCAAGGGTTCGCTATTGGCGGTGAACAGAGCGGGGCGATCATGCTCGGGGTCGAAAGTGTGCCGGCAAACAAGTGTGGTCTCTATGGAAGCTGGAGCAATTCAGGGAGCTATGGCGGCGCGCTGCTCTCTACCGGCGCGCGACATCACTATTACAGGAGCATGAATTCTTGTCCTGGGGATGGCGTGTGCCGTTCCTCTTCAGCGCGGTGCTGGTGGTGATCGGTCTGGTGGGACGCGCTCGATTGCCCGAGACACGGGAGTTCAAGCAGTTGCAGGCGACTGACTCGGTCGCGCGGTTTCCGTTGCGTGACCTGTGCGATAAGCGTCGCGAGGTTGTGATCGTCTTCATGGCAAGGCTCGGCGAGATCACGTGGTCAGTACTTGTACTGTTGTTCTCGGTCGCTTACGTGACGGTGCAGCTCAAGTTGCCAAGGCCAGTGGTTCTGGGCGCGATCATGGCTGGCGCCGCCATGGCGGTATTCACGGTGCCGTTGTTCGCGGCGCGCTCCGATCGTATTGGCCGCAAGCTTCTCTACCTGTTTGGATTAATGGTCTGCGCGGTGTATGTGTGGCCTTATTTCAGCCTGCTGAACACGCGTGATCCTGTGCTTATCACGCTCGTGATCGTGGTTGCGCTAGGCGTCATGCATCCGCTGATGTATGGACCGCAAGGCGGTTTCTTCGCCGACATGTTCGACGTCCGGGTGAGGTTCTCGGGTGTTTCCATTGGCGCTATTGGCGCGGTGGTCGGCGGCGGGATCAATCCGGTCATCTGTTCGTGGCTGCTCGCGCATCGCGCGGGAGATCCCTCGGGTGTCGCGCTCTACATCAAGATCAGTATGTTAATTGCCGCATGTTTTGTTGCGTTTGCTCCGTGCGCTTCAGCGTCCCGGCAAGCACCGACATCTCCACCGCGGCTGCGGCGGTTTCGCAGGCGAATCAGGTGTGAACGCGCATGATTTCCGATCAAGAATTTTTCGATGGAGAGTTTGATGAGTGAAGACAACCACCACGACCTGAGCCAGAAGATCATGGCGCAGATGGACGAAAAACTGGAACAGGGCGCATGGGACAGCTGGCAGAAGATCGTGCTCGCGTGCCGCATGCTCGCCCATGAAGGGCACTCCGAAACGCTGGCGGGTCAGATCACCGTGCGGCAAGAGGACGGGTCGTTCCTGACGACGGCCATGGCTATCGGCTTCGACGAAATCACGCGCAGCAACGTGATTCGTATTGACGATGAGATGCAGGTGATCGAGGGAAAGGGCATGGCGAATCCGGCGATCCGTTTTCATCTCTGGATCTATCGGCAGCGACCCGACGTGAATTGCATCGTGCATACGCATCCGCCTTACTTGCATCAATGCATTGTCGATGACGGGTATGCCGCTCGAAGTCGCGCATATGGAAGCCACGCCATTCTTCGACGACTGCGCGTTCCTGCGCGAATGGCCGGGCTTGCTGATCGGCGATAACGAAGGCGAAATCATTTCGGCGGCGCTGGGATCCAAACGAACGATCCTGCTGGCGAATCACGGTTTTTTGGCGGCGACTCGGTCGTTGGAAGAGTCCGCATATCTGTCCATGCTGATCGAGCGGGCGGCGCGCAGCCAGATTCTCGCGCAGTCGGTAGGGGAGGTTATGCGCATTGACCCTGAGCGGGCGCGCGAATCGCATGACTTCCTGCTGCTGCCGAGTATTGTCAAAGCAAGTTTTGCGTTGTTCGGCCGGCGCGTGATAAAGCGCGAGCCCGAGGTGCTGTTCTGAGCTCAGGCCCGTGACTGACCCGGGCACGGCAATCGGAACAGAGCTTTTTGCGTGTTCATTTTGGCTCCGACATAATGGTCGCGACTGCATCGCCATGCTCCAAGGAGCTGGCGGCCTGCGGTCTTGCCAATGACGTGAGGGGCTGCCATGCGTGATATCGCCCGTTTCGATCTGAGAGATGCCCGCGCGGGGAGCGGACGAATTGAAGCGCTCGCTGGACAACATCGTGACGCCCGGCGACATTCAACGAACGGCGGACGCATCGGTACACGCATCGGCGGGGGCGCTGCGCGCATGCCGTCTGACGGGTGGGTGGGCTGGCGACCGTGCGGCTCGGACATCAGGATGTTCGCCACGAGAGTGCTCACCTTCGGGAACTGACGGGTGACGACGTCATCGTACCGGTCGCGCTGGATGGCAAGGCCACGGTGACACAGCAGGGTCGCGTGCTGCCTTTCAGCAAGGGCGACATCACGTTTCGCCGTGCACGGGTGCCGTCGGTTGCACGAATCGACGAGCCGGCCAGTCTTGTGATGCTGCGTCTGCCGATCACGCGTTTTCTCGGGTATTTGGTTTCGCGCCATGCGTCGTTCACCCCGTACCGTGCAGATGCCGCCTCGGGTATTGTCGGCACGATTCACCGGTTCATCGATTCCGTCCTGCCTGCCTTCGCTCACATGAGTTCGGCAACGGTGGCGGCTGCGGAAGAGTCGCTGGTAGCGTTGATATCGGCTGCGTATCTCGAGGCGGGGGATCGTATACACGCGAAGTGCGGCGAGGATACACCGCGCTGTTTCAATCCGCTGCGATGGTCGCAACTGACGGCTTACATTGCTGCGAACCTGCGTGATCCGGAGCTGGATGTGGAATCATGCGCCAGCGCGCTAGGCGTCTCGAAGCGCTACATCCATGCGATCTTCAAAGCCATGGGCATGCAATACGGAAAGTATTTATTGGAGCAGCGGCTCGTACGCTGCCATGATGACCTGGCTAGCCCGATGTAGGCATCGCTGTCCATAGAAAGGATAGCTTACCGAAATGGCTTTAACGATTCTGCTCATTTCAGCCGGCATTTTCGCGCGGCCTTTGGAATGTCGCCCAGGGACTTTCGGCATGGGAGCAGTGGAGTGCTGGCGCGTTCTGTGAGCTAGTGCGAGTCAACCAGCGTCCGCAAAGCGGAGTCGCGGATCTCCAGTAAATCGAACAAGCCAATGGCGCGTAATGTGGATAGGGCGTCGACAATATCGTTCTCCGCCGCGGTATGCTCGTTCGCAGGCGTAAAGGGATCGGCCCAGACGCGCACGTTGGCGAGGAACGCACCGACGGTGCCTTTGCGGACGGGAATGCCGTTGAATTTGCCGGTGTTGCGGTCATCGGGAAGGATATCTGCAGCGCGCATTATGTGGTTGACCCCTCGCTCTAGCGAGCGGCCAGCCGATGCGCTGCGGCGGAAATGCCATTCGATACGTTTTCCACGCTAACGGCACCATGAGCCATTGAAAGCTATTAACTCCACTCCGTATCCGCATTCTCGTCTGCGTCGTGCAACGTCAGCCCCGACAGCGGCAGCGGCAACGGCGTCTTATACCGCACCTGCTTGAGCGCGAAGCTTGAACGGATGTTGGAGATGCCCGGAATCTTCGTAAGCCGTTCAATGATGAAGCGCTGCAGCGACTGGATGTCCGGCATCATCACACGCAGCAGGTAATCCGCGTCTCCGGTCATCAGGTAGCACTCCATGACCTCGGGCCGCTCGCTGATCGCTTCTTCGAAACGCCGCAGCGCGTCTTCATCCTGTTTCGTCAGACCTGTATGAACACGTTGATCCGAAGCCCAAGCGGTTCCGGGTTCAGCAGGGTGACCTGTTGCTTGAACAGTCCCAACTTTTCGAGCGCGCGAACACGGCTGAAACATGGCGTCTGCGAGAGGTTCATCGCCCGCGCCAGTTCCGAATTAGTGATGCGCGCATTCTGCTTGCAACTGGTTCAGGATGCCGATGTCGATACGGTCCAGGCGTTTAGGCGATGTCGTCATAGCTCGAATATTCTGGAGAAGGGGGCGTACACGGAATAAATACACTATCCTGGGGCCTGATTAAAAGCAAATCAGTGGCACATTCTGCGACGTAATAGCTAAGCTGTATTGAAAGCCAACACTATTTCCCCATTCAATGCGGAGCCGTGCCATGACCGATTTATCCAGCGGAAGCGAACAGATTCTGTCGATATCCCGAGGTCGCGAAGACAGCGATCCAGAGGAAACCGCCGAATGGCTGGAGAAGCTCGACGCAATCACGGAACACGTCGGTCGCGACCGCGCGCAATACCTTTATGACCGCCTTGCCGAGCATGCGCTGTCGCTTGGGATCGAGTCGTCGAGGGCGCGTGTCACGCCCTATATCAATATCATTCCCGTGGTGAAGCAGCCGCGTTATCCTGGTAATCTGGAGATCGAGGAAAAGCTCGCCGCCGCCTTGCGGTGGAATGCGCTCGCCATGGTCGTGCGCGCTAACAAGGCTTACGGCGAACTGGGCAGTCATATTGCGAACTATGCTTCCGCGGCCGATCTCTTCGAAGTGGGTTTCAACCATTTCTTCCGCGCGGTAGCGCCGGATGCGGGCGAAGGCACGGGCGGAGATCTTGTGTATTTCCAACCGCATTCATCGCCGGGTGTTTATGCGCGCGCGTTCCTCGAAGGCTTTCTTAGCGAAGAGCATTTGCAACACTACCGGCAGGAGATAGCTGGACCCGGGCTGTGTTCGTATCCGCACCCGTGGCTCATGCCGGATTTCTGGCAGTTCCCCGCGTTTCATGCGCTACCTACAAAACCGTGGCCTTGCAAAGACGCAGGACCGCAAGGTGTGGGGCTTCTTTGGTGACGGCGAGATAGATGAGCTGGAATCGATCAGCGCATTGTCGCTGGCTGCGCGCGAACAGCTCGACACCTAGTGTTCGTGATCAATTGCAACCTGCAGCGGCTCGACGGTCCGGTGCGCAGCAACGGCCGCATTATTGACGAGCTCGAAGCGCCGTTCATTGGTGCGGGCTGGAACGTGATCAAGGTCTTGTGAGGCTCCGACTGGGACGCGCTCTTTGCACGCGACCAGACGAACGCCTTGCTGCGTGCGTTCGCGCATACGGTCGACGGTCAGTTCCAGACCTTGTCGGCAAACGATGGCGGTTATAACCGCGAGCGTTTCTTCGGCCAGAATCCCGAGCTTGCCGCTTTGGCTTCGCATCTTAGCGACGAGGATATTGACGTATTGACGGCTTGCGCCGTGGTGGCCACGACGTGTGCAAACTCCACGCGGCTTACGCGAAGGCGTTGAGTCATCGAGGCCAGCCGACCGTGATCCTTGCCAAGACGATGAAAGGCTTCGGCATGGGTACGTCGGGCCAGGGCAGGATGACGACGCACCAGCAAAAGAAACTTGGCTTCGACGACCTCAAGGCGTTTCGCGATCGCTTTCGCTTGCCGTTGTCGGACGCCGATGTCGAGGCAGTCAAGTTCTACAAACCTGCGGAAGACAGTCCTGCAGTACCTGCACGCACGACGCGCAGGCCTTGGAGGCTATCTGCCCAGAAGGCGGAGAGCTGCGTCGAAGGGGCTGATCGTCCCTCCGATTGCTACCTGGGGCCAGTTTGCAATCGATACGGTGGGCAAGGAGATGTCGACCACCATGGCGATCATGCGCATGTTCGGCACGTTGATGAAAGATGCAACGTTGGGCCCCCGCGTGGTGCCCGTGGTCGCTGATGAAGCGCGCCCCTTCGGCATGGCGAACATGTTCCGGCAGGTGGGCATCTATTCGCCGCTCGGGCAGCTGTACGAGCCGGAAGATCTCGGTTCCATGCTCTATTACCGCGAGGACACCAAGGGGCAGATTCTTGAAGAGGGCATTTCGGAAGCGGGGGCAATTTCATCATGGATTGCCGCGGCAACGTCGTATAGCGTGCACGACCTGCCCATGCTGCCGTTCTACATCTTATTACTCGATGTTCGGCTTTTAGCGTATCGGCGACATCATCTGGGTGGCGGCGGACCAGCGCGCACGCGGCTTCCTGATTGGTGCGACCGCCGAGACCACGCTTGGCGGCGAAGGGCTGCAGCATCAGGATGGCAGCAGCCATCTCGTGGCATCGACAATACCGAACTGCCGGGCCTACGATCCCGCGTTTGCTTATGAAGTCGCGGCTATCGTCGACGAAGGCATGCGCGAGATGGCCGAGCGCCAGCGCGACGTGTTCTATTACGTCACGGTGATGAACGAGAACTGCGCAGCCGTCGGTGCCCGGCGGTAAGGAGACGCTGCGTGAGGGTATTCTCAACTGCATGTATCCGCTCGCGGCGAAACCGGACGCGACGGCACGGGTGCAGTTGCTTAGCGTCGGTGCGATTCTTGGCGAGGTGATCGCGGCGCAGCAGATGTTGCGCGACGAGTGGGGTATAGAAGCGGCGGTGTGGAGCGTGACGAGCTTCACGGAGTTGCAGCGCGACGGCATGGCGGCTGAACGGCTTGCTCGTCTCGGCGAGGCCGCTCCAGCGCTGTATGTAAGCACGATGCTGGGTGCATCGCGTGGTCCGGTGATTGCGGCAACCGACTATGTGCGTGCTGTGCCCGAACTGATCCGCGCTTACGTGCCGCGCCGCTACGTGACGCTTGGCACGGATGGCTTCGGCCTTAGCGACACGCGTCAGGCATTGCGCGAGTTCTTTGAAGTGGATCGCGCGTCCATTGTGATCGCGCCGCTGAAAGCGCTGGCCGACGACGGTGAGATCGATATGGCGACGGTGCGAAAAGCGTCGTGGAAGGTGGCGTCGGCCTTAGGAGCTTCCTGGCAGAGATGATGGGAACGGCGGCTTGGTTAGCCGCCGTTTTCGCGCTACGCAAAATGTAACGGGGGCAAGCATCAAAGCAAAAACCGCCTTGATCGCAGGTCCATCCGGACCGGATAGCCCGCGCGTTTGACATCCCGCATGACAGCGGGATTTTTTTATTGTGCGGAGCCACTGCGCTGCGGTATAAGAGCCGTTCAAGAGGGTTTCCCGGCCATGTCCGCTCCGCTTCTTGATCCTGCAAAAATTCATTCGGCTGATGGCCCGGTGCTGATCGCCGTCGAGCTATCCGGCGATGTTGCGCGTGTCACCGGGTCTCATTGCCACGCTCGTGGCCAGATCTTCGCCAGATCTTCGGTGCGCTTCGCTAGTTGCTGTCTGTTGGAACGGATGACAGCCAATGGGTCGTGCCGGCGATCTACGCAGCCTGGCTTTTCACCCAACCGTGTGCATTCTGTTCGCTCACACGGCGCGTTTGCGGATGGAGCGTCTACGTTAGCGAGAGCGCCTGTGCGGAGCTTCCGGATGAGCCTTGCACAATCCGCCCTTCCGGCCTGTTACGCGAGGCCGTGAGCCGTGCGGCAAGCTGGGACGGCGGCGCGCTGGACGACGCGCAGATGCCCGTAGCAGGTGTCATCCTCGGTGAAATCCGTTCGTTGCCCCGTGAGGTTTTCGGCTTGCCGATGCCGCGTGATACGCGCGTGCTGCGGGTCGCTCGCGCGCTTGCCGACAATCTCGCTGATAACCGCCGTCTGGATGAATGGGCCGAGTGGGGCGGCGTTGCTCCGCGGACGTTGACGCGACGGTTTATCGACAAGACCGGGTTCAGCTTTTCCGAATGGCGCCAACGCGCGCGTCTGATGCGGGCGCTGGAGATGCTTGCGTCGGACATGGCGGTCACGACTATTGAGCTCGATCTCGGTTATAGAAAACGTCAGCGCGTTCATTGCGATGTTTCGCCGGACTCTTGGCGTGACGCCAACCTAATATTTTGCCTAGCAGCCGGGCGCAGTGGGAACGTTCGAACGTATATTGATCAGGCGTTGGCTTCTACGTCCGGGAGCACCTTTTTGACCCGGGTCTTGCCGGGGGGGCGCCTTCTATGAGAACGCGGTACAGGCATGAGCCTGCTTGCGCTGGTATTCTGGCGGCTTGCATTGCGACACATGCACGGCAGGAACTGTGAGCCTGTTAGCATCGCTTAATACTTTGACGGAAAAAGCCATGAACGAGATAACACTGCTGACCGAAGCCGATGATCGCGCCCGCCGCTACACCGAGCCCATTCCGGGACGCCGCGTGTTCCCCGATCAAGGGGCGTTACCGGCACTCGCCGCATTCAATGAGCCGTTGCCGGCACGCGGGTACGCCGCGGAGGACGTGTTGCGGTTACTGGACGATATCGGTTCGCCCGGTACGGTGGCGTCGAATGGGCCTCGTTTTGTGATTGGCGCATCGCTGTCTGCCGCTGCGGCAGCAGAACGCCTGATGCTTGCATGGGACCAATGCGCATCGTCATTCGACAATTCACCGGTCGCGGCCACGCTCGAACGGGTCGCGGCGGGCTGGGTCCTAGACGCATTGGACCTGCCTCGTGAAAGCGCCGTGGGATTCGGGACCAGTGCCACGGCTTGCACACTAAGCTGTCTTGCCGCCGCGCGTCGCGTGCTGCTTGCACGCAAGGGCCGGGACTTCGACAACGACGGACTGGCAGGTGCTCCCGAGGTCAAGGTCATGGTGTCCGAGCTTGTGCATATCACCGTGAAGAAGGCGCTTCGCTTGCTTGGTTTCGGTATGAACAAGATACTGTACACGCCGGTCAACCACCATGGTCAGGTGGACCTGGAACGTTTGCCGCCACTCGATGACATGACCATCCTTTGTTTGCAGGCGGGCGAGGTCAACACGGGCGAATTCGATCCATTCGACCTGCTCATTCCCCAGGCCAAGGACGCCGGTGCCTGGGTTCATGTGGATGCGGCGTTCGGCTTGTGGGCACGGGCTTCATCGCATGCGGAATTGACGAAAGGGATAGAAGCGGCTGATAGCTGGACCACCGACGTTCATAAATGGCTGAACATCCCCTATGACTGCGCGATGGCAATCTGCCGTGATAGCGAAGCGCTCGCTGCTGCAATGCAGCGATGCGGTCTATTTGAGTGGCGCGAGAGATGCGCAGAAGAACCTGACACTCGAATTTCCGCGAAGGACTCGCGGCATACCTGTGTGGGCCACGTTGCGCTCGTTAGGACGTGAAGGCGTGGCTTCATTGGGCGACCGGCAATGCGCGCTGGCGCGTCGCATTGCACAGGGTTTAGCACAGGCGGGATTCGAGGTCCTGAACCGTGTCGCGCTGAACCAGATCCTGGTTCGCGCGCATACTGATGAACTCACCGTTGCCGCCTGTGAAGCGGTCCAGGTGGCCGGCGAGGCCTGGTTTGGCGCGACCGTCTGGTAAGGGCGACCGGCGTTCCGGATCAGCGTGTCATCCTGGCAGACGACGGAACACGAAGCCGACGCACTCGTGCAATTGTTGACCAGGATTGCAAAGCCACGCCAAGCAATGCGGCAGTCATCGCGCTATTGGCGCAGTTCCCGAGGCTACCTACGTTGATCGAAAAGCGCGCGAAGGTTGATCGCGAGGCTGGCCAATACCGCCAGCGCGCCCAGTGTTTCGAGTAATGGTGAGAGCATCACGTCTGATCTCCCAGAGTCGAAGCCGGTTGCTTGCTCCCGGGACTACGCTTAGATGAAATGCCGTAACAGCAGTTGAAGACCGAGCGCCAGCATGCAGATAAAGAACCATCGGCGGAAGGTCATGGGGCTGATACGGCCTGACCGATCCACATGCCGAGCAAGGCAGGGACAACGGTGAACAGCGAGCTTGCGATGTTGTTGACGGCGAATGTGTTTTCTCGCGCAAGCCTGATCGCCAATGGCACCGTCGATACCGTAAATAATAGTCCGAGGGCCTGGACGAGATCCTCTTTTTTAGATCGAGCGCCTGAAGATAGGGGACCGGCTGGTACGACAAAAACTCCCGTTCCTCCCGTGACAAGACCGGTTACCACGCCAATCATGGGAGACAGGCGCCGCTCATGCCGTGACGCCACGGAAGTGCCAGGACAGCAGCCCGGAGGCAGCGTAAAGCGGCAGCGCAGCACCCAGGCCGGTCACGGCCCACACCCCGCCGCTGCCGGCAATGAACGAAGCCGCGGCCACGGTGCCGATCACAATGCCCGCCATCATCAGCCAGAAGCGCCTGACAAGTGCACCCAGGCGCGGACCTGCAACAAGCTGCCAGACGTTGGTGACGAACGACGGCAGGATCAGCAAGGAAGCCGCTTCGGCCGGCAGCATGAGCTTCCGAGCACACCCATGGCCACCGTCGGCAGGCCCATGCCTTTGACGCCCTTTACGGTACCGGCGATCAGGAAGGTCAGCGTAATGGCGGCAAAACGCGCAATGGCGAACGAGGTCATCGGTATTTCCCGGAAAAATGACCTGTCCTCATTTTCCCCAGATTCGCAATGGCCACAATGCGGAAGATACGTACTGTGCCTAGGGTATAACTAAGGCTGATCAACAGAATTTCCTTGGGCCATGCGCTTTGATCTGATAGACCTGCACCTTTTCCTATTCATCCTCGAGACCGGCAGCATTACGCACGGCGCGGCTCAGGCGAATATGTCGTTGCCGTCGGCCAGCGCCCGTTTGCGTGGCATGGAGGAAGCGCTCGGGCCGCCCCTGCTGGAGCGAGGCCGCCGTGGGGTGGAATCCACGCCCGCAGGGGACACGCTGGCGCACCACGCGCGTCTGGTGCTCGGCCAGATCGAGCGGATGCAGGGCGAACTGGGAGAGCACTCCGAGTCACGCAGAACGCGTGTGCGGCTGTGGGCGAATACCGCTGCCGTCACCGAATTCCTGCCGCGTCCTCTTGGCGGATTTCTTCGGCGTAACCCCGGCATTCATAACCTTTCGGTTAAGCATATCTATTGCATGCAAGACTGAAGCTTGGCTGCATGTCGGCCAAACGGCGCATGCCTTTCCAC
>CALNPU010000046.1 GCA_940588625.1 uncultured Caballeronia sp. | reverse complement strand
TCACGACGCCGACGCGGCATTGCACCAACGCATCGATCAAAACTCCATTGGGCGCTTGCGCTCAACGGGGAAGCCCTGTAGTAGCGAAATGGTCGTGTTGACGCCGTCGTTGACGGTAGCGTCGAACCAGCGCGACGTGACGGTTTTGGTTTGCGTATAGAACTGTACGACCTGTTTTCCGTACGGGCCGAGATCATCCAGTTTCGAACCGCGCGAGCCGGTAAAGCTGAAGTACGGCACCGGCACGGGGATGGGAATGTTGGCCCACGTCGATCTCGCTCTGGAACTTGCGTGCGGCCGCGCCGCTCTGCGTAAAGAGGCCAACGCCGTTGCCCATCGGGTTGCGGTTGACCAGTGCAATGGCATCGTCAAGCGTTGCGCCTTCCTTCACACCTGTTTCGATCAGACCGAGGATACGTTCCTTGGCTGCCCGCGAAACAACCGGACCAACGTCGGTGCTCGGCTCCGTCCCGCTGTTCACGGACAAGCCGCGCGCCCACTCGACCAGTTTCGGCAACCAGTCCTTTGACGCCCCCACGAACACCACGACTGAAGTCGCCATGCAACGTTGCCTCGCCGCGCCAAAACCCGCTCCGGCGAGCACATTCAGCGTCTGCTCCGGTTTGCATCAGGCAGCACGACCGCGTGGTTCTTCGCCCCCATCACGGCCTGCATGCGGCCTGCATGCGCTTGCTCTGCTGGCTACCGAGATTATAGACGTGCGTGCCCACATGCGTCGACCCAATGAACGAAATCGCCTTGATGTCGGGGTCGGGATGCGTACAGATAGCGTCGACGACGTCCTTGCCGCCGTGCACCACGTTCAGCACGCCCGCCGGAATGCCGACCTCCAGCGCCAGTTCGACCAGTTCCATGGTAAACAACGGATCCTGTTCCGACGGCTTCAGTACAAACATATTGCCGCAGACAATCGCCATAGGGAACATCCGTAGCGGGATCATCGCGGGGAAATTGAACGGCGTGATGCCGGCGCACACGCCTATCGGCTGGCGCAGCGTGTAGGTGTCCACGCCGCCTGCGACGTTCTCCGAGAATTCGCCCTGCTGCAGCGTGCCGATCAAACACGCGTGTTCGATCACTTCAAGGCCGCGGAAAATATCGCCTTCGCCGTCGGGCAGCGTCTTGCCCTGCTCGGCCGTCAGCGTCTGCGCGCTTGATGTTCTGGCGCACCAGGTCCTGGAACCAGAAGCATCAGGCGCATGCGTGTGCCAAGCGGCGTCAGGCGCCACGGCGGTATCGACTTCCTGTTTTGTCGCAAACGGCACCCGGCCCACCACCTCCTGGGTCGCGGGGTTAACGATGTCGCGCCACTCCTGCCGTCGTTGATTCCACAAACTTGCCGTCGATCAGCAATTTGGCCGTGCGCACACCGGCGTTGGATTGTTCGGCCAGCGCCGGACGGTCAACAGCGGTATTCATGAGAGAGGCTCCTTGAAAACGAGAACGTTCCTGGTCGGAACGCAATGAGAGAGACGCGGACGCGCGCGGATACCGCATAGGTCGCCATAGGGAAATGTCGTCTCCGGATTATTTGAATGTTATCGGCCCAGCCATTAAACGTGCAAGGCGAGTCCACAAGGTTCAGTATAGTTTTATGCAAACCTCCACGAAGTATCGATACAAATACCCATCCAATATGCAAAAAAAGCGCGGCGCCTAGCATCAGCAACCTGAACTGGGACGATCTCCGGTACTTCCTGGAAATCGCGCGAACCCAGTGTGCAAGCGGCGCGGCGAAGCGTCTTGGGGATCGACTACACGACCGTCGCATACGGGCGCTGAAAGGATGCATTGGGCACCCTGCTCTTCGATAAATCCCGCAGCGGCGGTTTTGTCCTGACGACCGAAGGGCAGCGCCTGCTGGCGTACGTCGACGCGATGGAAACCACGGTTCAGTCGGCGACCGAGCACATTACGAACTCGGGTCACGCGCTGTCCAGACACGTGTGGGTAGGCTCGACTGAAGGTTTCGGCTGCTTCTTTCTTGCGCCGCAACTCGCGCGCTTCCAGGATGCGCACAGGCAGATTTCCATCGACCTGCTGCCGGTGCCGCACTTCGTCAGCTTGTCCAAGCGTAAGGCTGACATAGCCGTCACGCTGGAGCGCCCGGAACACGGCCAGACCGTCTACACCAAACTCTGCGACTACCGCTTGCGCCTCTACGCCACCCGCGACTATCTCGATCAACACGAACCAGTGCGCAAGGTGGAAGACCTCGCGACGCATCGCTTTGCGAGTTATATCGACGACCTCGCTTTCAGCTACGAACTGCTGTATCTCGAACGCGCGATTCCGGACGCTGTGTCGGACTGGCGCAGCACCAGCGTGATCGCGCAATATCACGCCGCGCTGCAAGGGCGCTCGCTCGCGATCCTGCCGTGTTTCATGGCCGCACAGGACCCGCGTCTCGTGGCCGTCCTCGCCGATGAGATCGTCGTCACGCGCGCATTTTACCTGTCCTGCCGCGAAGACTTGCGCAAATTGAAACTGAAACGCATCACGGCAGTGTGGGACTTCCTGCGCAGCGTGGCTGAAATCAACCGTCCGCTGCTGATGGGCGAGACTTGCGAGATGCTATGGAGCGAAACGTAGAAGCCGTGAATTTCGCGTTTATTCAGCTTCACTTATATATGAGATGCGCATTCGCGTAACAGGTGCATAATCGTCCGCCCATAAGGCTTTCCGCCGTAGCCCTGCTGCGGCGTTTTCACATGGACTTGACCTTTATCCATCTCATTATCAGCACTCGCAGACAGACCGGTAATCCATCGCCCGCGCGTTTGCCGCACTCGGTGCACTGATGGCGTTCGTCATCTGGTCCCGCCGGAACGTGTCGCATCAGCGCGTGCGTTTCGTCGAAGCGCGCACCGTCCGCACCATGGTGATCGTTGCCGTCATTGCGATGATCCTGGCCGCGCTCGCGCTCGGCATCGCCATTGGCGTGGCAATGGGCAACACCCACGCGGCCGAAGAGAAATCGCAAACGGAGCGGCGCTCCTATGAAATCGATGAACTAGGCAAGATCAGCGCAACCCTCACGCATATCGAACCGCGTGTGGTCGAACTCGTGGAGCAAGTGAAAGAAATTTAGGATTTCGAAACACAATTGAAGGCGGCACGGCACGGCGCGCGGTCGACCGGCCGGACATCCACGTGGTTCCACCGCTTCCCGATAACGACGACGAATCGCCGCTCGACAGCAGCGCGTCGGGTGGTCCCAGCCATGCTGCCCCGGCATCTGCGATGCCCAGCGTGCGGCGCTTACCGGTACCGCGCCGCAACGCCTGAAACACACGCAAAGTGCGCTGGATTGTCTCGATGCAACCATCGGCGCGCTCGATGACGCCGTGCTCGCGCACTACGCGTCATACATGGCGTTTCCAGGCCGCCAGCCCGCACCCGGCTCGCCATTCGGCAACCGCATCGACCCGTTCACTGGGCACCTGAACTTTCATTCGGGCGTTGACCTGGTCGCCCCCACCGGCACGACCATCTTCGCAAGCGCGGGCGGCCGCGTGATCCAGGCAGGACCGCACGGCGGTTACGGCAACGCCGTCGATATCCAGCACAGCAGTGGCGTGGTCACCCGCTACGGGCATACATCGAAGCTATTCGTGAAGGTGGCGATCTTGTCATGCCCGGCCAGAAGATTGCCGAAATCGGCTCGACCGGACCGCATTTGCACTTCGAGGTGGTCATCGACGGGACGCAGGTCAATCCCACGCCTTATCTCGCGCTCTTCAAGCTGAAATCCAATGCCGCAAGCTGATCGAAACAGGCCGACGCACAAGCTCACGCGCCGCACCTATTCCCTGACCTCGCGGCGCGGGCTGACCTGGTCCATGCTGCTGCTCGGCACGATCGCCGCGGCCTGCGCGGCAGCGGCGCTGGTCGCTGCCGGCTTCGCGCTCGTCACGTCGCGCGATAACAACAAGAAGGCCGACGCGCTGTGCGGACCGCCCATATCCGAACACGAGATTCGCGAGCAACTTTCGAAGGCGCGCATTGCGCTCGACCACGAGGTGGCGACACGGCTCGTCATGGAGCAACAAACATCCGAAAGCCTGGCGGAGATTCACAGGATGCGGACCGACCTGACCTTCCTTAAGCGTCAACACGATAAATCTAACTAACCATGTCCAACTGACCGTTCCCGGAACCCGCCTGCGCTGGTTCCATTACCGGCACCTACTTTGCAATTCATACCAGAAGGAGAAGGGGTCTTCCCATGTTCAAGAAAAAATCTCCCAGCTTCAGTCAAGCCAAGCTGGCAAGGCTGATCGCACACGACATCCAGATAGGCAACCCGAGTTCAGCAACGGCCTGCGCATGGACGGCCACATGAAGGGTAACGTGACCGTCCGCCCGGGCGAACAGACGCTGCTGGTCGTGAGCAACCAGGGCTCGATCACCGGCGACGTCGACGGTTGCTTGTTTCCAGGCGTTGTACCGCGCATGGTTGCATGGGTAATACATGAGCAGCGCGGCATGGGTAGCGCACGTGTTACCTCGACGTTCTTCAACACCTACAGCCCGGCGAGCGGCTGCGCCCTGTGTGCGCCGCGCGCCATTTTTTGCTCGTAATCGCCTGTTGACCGCACGTGCCAAGGGGCGCTGAACGGTCGGCGGTGTGGTTTTCAAGGCATCGACCGCATCATGTCGACGCCCGGGCGGGCGCATTCAGGAATTCAGGAAACGTGAAAGAACTGGTCAAGCCGCTTAAAACGTCGTACAAGGGTTACGAAATTCATCCGCTGATCTACCCCCGTGGCGCTCGGGACGGCGGTGCGGCGGTCCGTGCAGCGGACACCGGTTACGAAGCGTCAGTGCACATCCCGCCGCGCGCCGCCGGTAGGCGAGGAAGCAACGGGCGAAAGCCGCGTGTTCCGCATCGAGCAGGCCGGATCGTTCGAAAACGGCGGCCAGGCTCGCCGGGCGTGCTTGTTGCATGCGGAAAAGCTGATCGACGGCCAGACTGTCGCGGATCTGTGACTAGGCGCGACTGTTAAGCGTTAAAAGGCATCGCGAGGTCGGGCCGGTCTCGCATATAATCGCAACGAATAGATGATTTAAGGAGCTTTATATGGCGAAAGAAGAGTTACTCGAGCTGGACGGCATTGTTGACGAAGTGCTTCCCGACAGCCGCTACCGCGTGACGCTGGACAACGGCGTAGTCGTGGGCGCGTATGCATCGGGCCGCATGCGCAAGAACCATATCCGGATTCTCGCGGGTGACCGTGTAACGCTGGAACTGTCGGTGTATGACCTGACGAAAGGCCGGATCAACTTCCGGCACAAGGACGAACGTGCAACCGGCGGCGGTGGTCCGCGTCCGCAAATGCGTCGCCGCTGAACAGGAAACTGTCGTGACGCGCTGTTAAAGCGAGTCTTGCACTCCCGCCTGCCGGAATCGAGAGCAAAGCTTCGTCGGCGCCGCCGCTGGATGCGATGCCGCTTTCTCACGCGTCCCAACTTGCGCGTCTTCACGCGTGCCCAACCACAAACATCATTTTCCCTTCCGGGCCGCCAGCAATCCGTTGAGGCCTGCGGCAAAACCGTCTTTGTCGTTCGTAGCCGATACAAACGTCGCGTGCGATTGAACCTCTGCTGACGCCTGCGCCTCATCATGATCGACACGCCCGCCATATCGAACATGGCGATGTCGTTGCCCATATCGTCTAACACGGCTACATTTTCCAGTGCAACGCCCGCCAGCCGCGCCAGTTCGCGCACGCCCTCGCCTTTGTTCGCGAGCGGATGGGTGATGTCGAGGTAATAGGTTTGTGAGCGCATCGCCATGGCGCTGCCCTTGAGCGTGTCCTGGAACTCGGCTTCCTTGCGCTGAAGCAACGCAGCGTCTTTCGTCGACGCCACGATCTTTTCAACCGGGTCCAGGTCGATATCCTCGAAACGCTTGACCACCACCGCGTCGCATCCAACTGTCCGGCGCTCCAGCGGCACATATTCGCCGCCGGGATTCGTGATGTACCACTGGTCGTCGATAAACACCCATGCGTCAATCCCGTCGCGCTCCAGGCTTGCCAGCGCAGTTTGCGCCACGGCCCGCGGCAACCAGGGGCGTTCAGGGTTTTCCAGCCGTCGGGATCCACCAGCTTGCCGCCGTTGAACGCGGCAAACGGCGCCTTGATCCCGAGCGTCTCCACGATCAAATGCACATGCCCTTGCCCGGCCGGCTGCTCGCCACCGTGAAGCGCCCCACGCCGCGGTGAGATTGCGCACCGCCTCCTGCGCAGGCTCACCGAGCGATTTGTCCGTGTAGAGCAGGAGCCGTCGCAATCGAAGATCACGAGTTCGACCTTTGCCAGCGCGGTCAGCGCCTGGCCCGGGTCGCCACGGCCCGGGCCGAGTGTCAAACCGGTAGCGCCGATGGAAGTCATTCAAACGCTCCAGGGGGCAATTGCCACATCTCGCGCACTGAACGCGGGTGCCAGAGCCGCGCGCCGCCTTCAATGCCCGCCTCGTTCAAGACCACCTTCACATTATCCGGCAAGTCAAAATTCAGATTGGCTGCGTTGCCGCCGCCAATCCACAAACGGTCGTAGTTCACCAGCGAACTCAGGATGCCGATGATCTTCTCCACCCGGCGATTCCAGCGTTTGTTGCCCGCCTTGTCGCGCGCCGCATTGCCGAGATATTCATCGTACGTCTTTTTATTCACCGGATGATGCGCCAGCTCGAGATGCGGCATGAGTTCGCCATCGCGAAAAAGTGCGGTGCCGGCGCCTGTGCCAAGCGTCAGCACGAACTCGATGCCTTTCCCTTCGATAGCGGCAAGCCCCTGCATCTCGGCGTCGTTGATGATGCGCACCGGCAGGTTCCCCAGGTGCTCGGCCAGCATCTGGGCGAGCGGCACGTTGCGCCAGAATTCGTTGCCGAGGTTCGACGCGGTCAGCACGTGATTGTCCCGCACTACGCCCGGAAAGCCAATCGATATATGCGTGGCCGGCAGCGGTGTCAACAGCGGCTGGACCAGTTCCACCAGCTTCTGCACCAACAAGTCCGGCGGACACGGATGCGGCGTGGCTACTTTTACCCGCTCGGTTTCCATCTCCCCGTGCGCATCGATAATCGCGGCCTTCAGTCCTGTGCCGCCCACATCAATGGCGAGAATCCGTTCTTTCCCGCTTGAGCGTTTGGCCGTCTTACCCGCCGCTGCCTTACTCGCGGCCGTCTTACCCGCAACTGCCTTTTTCACCGCTGTCTTGTCTGCCGCGGTCTTTTTCACTGCTGCCTTGCGTGCTGCTGTCCCCATACGGTTCTCCTCAGTTCTTGTCGTCGTGATCGTTTTTTTGCGTGTGCTCGTCTGCCAACGGGCGCCAGGCGCAACCGTCCGCCTTCAACAGATCGCCAGCTTCCTTCGGTCCCGCGCTGCCAGGTAGCCATGTAATGTACTGGCAACGGGCCACCTTCGGGATGCAACACGGCGTCAACAGCCGCCCAGCTGGTTTCAATACTATCGGCACGCTGGAACAGCGTCTCGTCGCCGAGCATGCAGTCGTACAGCAGCGTTTCATAACCCACGTTCGGCTTCTCGTCGAAAAAGTCGCCGTATTTGAACGACGACTTGACGGCCCCGACCTGTATCACAGGCCCGGGCACCTTCACGTTGAAATCGAAGGTCGTGCCGTGTTCCGGGTCAATGCGCAAGGTCAGCACGTTCGGCACGAGGGTGTCCACGGGCGTGTCACGGAACAGCAGGAACGGCACAGCCTTCAGTTGCACCGATATCTCGGTGCGCCGCGCCGTCATCCGCTTGCCGGTACGCAGATAAAACGGCACGCCGGCCCAGCGCCAGTTCTCGACAAACACGCGCGCCGCCGCATACGTCTCGGTCTGGCTATCCGACGCGACATCCGCTTCCTCTCGATACCCCGCCATGGTCGCGGATTTTTCGTACTGCCCGAGCACGACGTCGCTGGGTTTGAGCGGCTGGATCGCGTCGAAAATTTCCGCCTTCTTGTCGCGCACGGCTTCTGCATCGAATGAATTCGGCGGTTCCATGGCGACCATGCCGAGCAACTGGAACAGGTGGTTCGACACCATGTCGCGGAACGCGCCCGTCTGCTCGTAAAACCCGCCACGCGCTTCCACACCAATGGTTTCCGCCGCCGTGATCTGCACGTGATCGATGTATTCGCGCCGGAAAATAGGCTCGAACAACGCGTTCGCGAAGCGCACCGCGAGGATGCTCTCGTTGAGATCCTTCGCCGACGCATAGTCGTGCCCGAACGGGTTTTTCGATCACCACGCGACGGAAACTCTGGTCGCTTTCTTTCAGCAATCCCGCTCGACCAAGCCGCTCGACAATTGGCTTGAAGAAGCGCGAACTGACGGCGAGATAAAAAATGACATTTCCGTTGTCGCCCAAGGTCTGCTTCAGCTTGTTAAATACGTCGTCGGTTTCGAATTTGCCGGCCATGTATTGCAGGCGGTCCGCGACCCAGCTCCACGCTTTGTCATCGAAATGCGATGTGTGGAAAGCACCGGCTTTGTCTGCGGCGAATTTTTTCAGCGAGTCGGTCAGCTGGTCACGCCAGGTGCTCGTCTCGAGCTCCCCGTGATTCACGCCAATGATCTTCATCTTGTCGTCGAGCAGGCCATCCGACGACAGGTTGTATAGTGCCGGGATCAGCAACCGTTTGGTTAGGTCCCCGGCTGCACCGAAGATCACGAGCGTGCACGGCGGGGTGGGATGCTTGCCCGCGGGCGGCGGGGAAGAAGTTGCGGTAGCGAGTGAGGTCGACATAGGGGATTCTTTAAAAAAGAAGAGTTGAACGCACTGCCTATTAAAAAAAGACCATGTTGAGCGCGTCACAGTTCAAAATCCTGCCCAAACGGCCTGCTACTGCCTTTTCGACTGATGCGGACTGATGCGCAGCGTATGCAATATGTAATCGGCACGTGGGCTGTACAGAATGTCGGCACCTCGCGGCGACTCGCCCGGCCTCGTTTCCATTATCCGTGCAGGAGTTCCACATGAATCAGACACTCTCCCCGGCGCAACTCGCCGCCTTTTCGACCGCATCGGCTATATCTTGCCTGATCGCGGGTCTCAGCAGGCTACATCAGAGACGCTGCACGCGCTGCACAGGCTGCATCCGCAAGCGATCCCGTTCGAAAATCTCGACTCGCTGCCCGGGCGCACGCCAAGTCTGAACCTCGCGTCCGTGTTCGCGAAGCTCGTGAGCGCCCGGCGCGGCGGGTATTGCTATGAACACAAACTGCTGTTTCGCGCCGTGCTCGACACACTCGGCTTCGAGACCACGTGCCTCGCCGCCCGCGTGCTGTGGAACGACCCGACCGCCATGGCGCCGCGCACCCACATGATGCTGCTGGTCGAAACGTCCGACGACACCTGGCTCGCGGACGTAGGCTTCGGTAGTATGACGCTCAGCGCCCCGCTGCTGTTCGACGCAGGCCGCGAACAGGCGATGCCGCACGAGCCGTTTCGGCTCGACCTGATCGAGCGCGGCAATTTCATGCTGAGTAAAATATTCTGCGATACCTGGAGGCCGATCTACCGTTTCGACCTCGAACCGCAATTTCCCTCCGACTTACACCATCGCGAACCACATTCACTATGTGTCGACGTATCCCGACTCGATTTTCGTCAACCACCTGGTCGTGGCGCGGGTTGTGCCGGGTGAGCGGCAGACCTTATACGACATGACCCTGACCCAGCGCGGCGAGACGGAATCCAGGCGCGAACTGGCGAACCCGGCGGAACTGCGCAGCGTGTTGCAAGACGTTTTTGGGCTCACCGCCGGCAATGAGTCCGACGCCTTGCTCGAGCGTATCGCGCGATTGTCCACGTCCACCATGGCCTAAATCGTCCCGATGCGTAAAACCGCCAAGCTAGCCCATGAATCTTATCGGACACCCGTGAAAAACGCCGTGCTCGAAAGCCGGCTGCCACGGTGGCGCTCCACGCTGGTCGTGCTGCTGATGTTCGGCGCCTTCGCATCGCTCGCCGCGCGTGCGCTGTGGGTGCAGGTCGTGAACCAGGACTTTTTATATCGGCGAGGGGCAAAAGCGCTATCAACGCACGCTGGAGCTCAGCGCAACACGCGGACGCATTGTCGACCGCAACGGCGCAATGCTGGCCGTGAGTCTCGCGACCTATGCAATCTGGGCCACACCCTCGCGCTTTGATCGCGAGACCATTCCTGCCATCTCTCGCCTGATCGATATGCCCGAAAAGGAGCTCGCGCGCCGCCTCGACGGTGCGTGCTCGTTCGTGCTGCTGAAACGGCAAGTCGATGCAGACACGGCCACGTGTATTGCCGAAACGGGACTGGCGGGCGTGACCCTGGTAGCCGACACGAAACGCTTCTATCCCGAAGGGGAATCAGCGGCCCACATCGTCGGTTTTATGGACAACGAGGACAAGGGCCAGGAAGGTATCGAACTCAAGGCAAACGACCGACTGACCGGCGAGCACGGTCAACGCGAGGTAATCCGCGACCGGCTGGCGCGGGTGGTGTCCGAGATCGGCGAAGTGGAGTTGCCGGAGAATGGCGAGACCATTCATCTGACCATCGACCGCCGGATCCAGCAGCTCGCGCACACGCAACTGGCGGCGGCGATCACGAAGCACCGCGCGCGCGGGCAGCGTGGTTGTGCTCGACGCGAAGAACGGCGAGATCCTCGTGCTCGCGAACTATCCCACCTTCGACCCCAACGACCGTGCGCGGCTTGACCGGCGAGCAGTTGCACAACCGCGCGCTGACCGACACCTTCGAGCCGGGCTCGACGATGAAGCCGCTGGTGGCGGCGCTCGCTATTGATCTCGGCTACGTACGGCTGGACACGCGCATTGATACATCGCCGGGGACTTTCAAACTCGGGCCGAACGTGATTCACGATACGTCGAACCACGGCGTCATCACGGTCTCCGAAGCCGTGCAGATGTCGAGCAATATCGCGTTGACGAAGCTCTCCCTCAAGCTTCGCCCGCAAACGGTGTCGGACAAGTATCGCGAATACGGCATTGGCCAGGCGCCGGACCTGGTTCCCGGGCGCCGCGACCGGCCGCTTGCGGGGCGTACGAACGCTGGCGGCCGATTGAACAGGCGACCATGGCGTACGGCTATGGCCTGTCTTTGTCGCTGTTGCAGATTGCACAGGTTTATACGGCTTACGCGGGGAACGGCGAATTCCGGCAGTCCGCCCTGATTCGCGGCCAGGCCACGTCGGAACCGGTGCAAGTCACGAAACCCGCGACGACGGCGGCTGTACGCGACATGCTCGAACTCGCGATGGGACCCCGTGGCACGGGACGTGCGGCAGCGGTGGATGGGTATCGCGTGGGCGGGAAGACCGGTACCGCGCGCAAGCAGGTCGGACGCACGTACGCGGCGAACAAGTACCGCGCGCCGTTCGTCGGCATGGCGCCGATGAGCGACAGCGACCCGCAAATCATAGTCGCCGTAATGATCGATGAACCGTCGGCCGGCTCCTATTTATGGCGGCACCATCGCCGGGCCAGTGTTTTCGGGCGCGGTCGGCGGCACCATGCAGCTTCTCGGCGTGCCGCCGGATGCGTGATCCGCGTCAGCGCCCACGAAGTTTCGTCCTCCCCGGTCAGGGCCAGCGCGGACGGAAAACTTAAGGCCGCTGTGCTGTAATGTCGAAGTGCCCTAGTCGAACACTGCGTCGAAAAGCCGGTCGCAAACCTTGAAGGACACCATGAAAAAGATTGTCGGCGCGCTCGCGCTTCCGTTGTTTTTGTTGCAAGCCTGTGCTCAATTCCATAACGCCGACGCCGGTCAGCCGGAAGTCGAAACGGCGCCTAACGCGTCGGTGGCAAGCATCGTCCAGTGCCTGACGCACGAAGCGAAAAAACATAACGCCACGTTCAAGCAAACACCGATTTCCCAGGGGACGATGCTCGAATTCGGTGATTCCAACGTAATCAAGGTTCGCTTCGATAACGGCGAAACATCGTACCGGTTTTATCCGGGCGAGCGACATTTGTCGAACCTGTGGCTCGAAGGCGCGAGCAAGAAATGCGCGCCATGAGGAGGTTTCGCGAGGTGTTTCATGACACGTGTTTCCTCGCACCATCGCGTGCTTTTTTACCGGGCTGATCGTGCGCTCGACTAAAGCCATCAACGCGGTGGAGCGTCTCAAGACACGCTCCGGCAATCCGCACTATGCCGCCGTGAGCCTGAGCGGCGGCTTGTTTTATCTTGTCGACCGGGCGGCAAGCGGCGAACAGAAACTGTCCTCGCCGCAGACCATGGACGATTTCGTGGCCTTCGTGAACGGGCTCAAGCCCGAGAAACCGCGACGCGTCAGCAAGCTCGACCTGGCCATGGACGAGCAGATCAAACGCAGCGGCAAGCTGAAGACACCCACAGACGAGTGACCCGCTTTTAATCGCGTCGCTTGATGTCTTGCGCGTAGTCCATGTCCCTACGTTGTTGAAACCTGCGTTGTTGGAAGCCGCCTTTCCGGAAGCTGCAATCGCGCCACCTGGCCCCCATCTCAAGCATTGTTCCGCCGGACACTAGCGTTGTTCGGCGCACTCACTTCGTATCCCAGCACACAGAAAACGTCTGCATCGCCCGATTAGCCGGGCACCCGGTGCCTTCAATGTGCGATTTCAGACGGTGCGTGTGTCCTGCCCTTGCGACTATGCATCAACGGTCGAATCAAACCGAGGATGCCGGACGCATGCATAAACGTGCGGGCGAAGGGGAATAGCCAAACGCAGCAATGGACGCAGCAGTCATCGATAGAATCGACATGCGTTCAGAAGCTTGCCGGCAAGAATGGGGGCGCAGACGAAAGCCAAAAGATGTCCGACGTCAGAAGATCCACGAACATCGACACAGGCCGACGCAGAGCTTCAACACATCGAACAGGCAATAGGCCAGTTGCGGGCGATGAGTCAGAAGCCGGCCGGCACGCTTAACGTCGAGTACTGGCATGAACGCTTGACAGCAGTCTGCTCCTGCTACGTGCTAGTGCCCGCGCAACGGCGTCGCGTAGATGCATTGCGCAAAGTGCTGGAATCCCTCTTTCAACCTCAGGGCGACCCCAGCTCGGGGCGCAAAAGAACCACCAACAGGCTTTGGGCGAAAGCGGCGTAACTACGGCGCTTGCGCCATCGCGTATCACGCGCGTAATCGACCACGGCTTTCACGCCGCCGGATGTCGTGTTTTAACCATGTCTATCGTTTGTGCGTTCCCAGGTTCAGGCGGTCAAGCGCGGTGGCGAGGAACGCCATGCTCCCGTTGCCCTCCGTCTCATCCCATTCAATGAGCGTCATTCAATCTCCGGCGCGTTGCCCGGCGCTAATTCCCATTGCGCAACCACTCAAGCCCCGATTCTTCACATGGGAACAAGCTTAGCAGGAATGCTTGGTTTTGGCGGAGGCGAAGCGCCGCTAAGATCGTGGCTCGTTCCATTACTGAATTACCATGAGCCTTTATATAGACGATGCTCAACGCCATCGGATTCAACAGCTACGCGCGTCCTGGCGCTGGCGCAACAAGTGACCCACCTGGCTTCTGATCGTGGCCGTGTATGGCGGCTGGTTCACAACGGCACTTAACGCACGAACGATAGGAATACCGCTGGCGATCAGCATCCTCGCCGCGTTATCTTGCCTGTATTTATCATTGAAGCATGAACTCCTGCATGGTCATCCGACACGCTTTCCCTTGTTGAACGCGCTGTTCGGCGTCGCCCCGCTCGCGGTCTGGTTTCCTTACGCGGTCTATCGCGAGTCGCATCTGCGCCACCATAACGACGCTCATCTCACCGATCCCGATCTCGATCCGGAAAGCTATTTCGTCTCCGCAGAACGCTGGCGCGGCGCCGGTCCGGCCGTGCGGTTCCTGCTGGTCATCCGCAACACGTTCTTCGGGCGCATTGTGCTCGGCCCGTGGTTTTCCATCGCGAAAGCGATCATGTCGGCGCTCACCCAGGTTGCGCGGGGCAATGGTCGTATTACAGGCGCGTGGGCCTTGCATCTCGCCCTGCTCGGACTGCTCGCGATGTGGCTTGCGCACCGATGCGGCATCAGTCCCGCGCTGTTCATATTCGGCGTTGGGTAACAGGCGCTTGCACTGAGTGCGGTCCGTTCGTTCTAGGAACATCGCACCGCCGATAACATCCCCGAATGCACGGTCATCAACGAGGCATCGTGGGCCTGGAGCCTTCTGTTCCTCAACACAACTTCCACGCGGTTCATCACGACCTGCCTAGCGTGCCGTGGTTCGCGCTGGCGCGCGTTTATCATGGGCATCGCGACGCGTATCTGCGGCGCAATGGCGGTTTTCTCGTGCGCGGCGGAATAGCTCGTGCGGCATGGCGTGCGACCGGTTGCGCCCGCATTGCATCCGCTTCATGCACGCGCCGGCAATCAGATTGCGCAGGCTCAGTCTGGCGCCAAGGGGTCCGCTGGCTCAGCAACGCTTGGCAGCGACACAGCGCAACCCGTCTGAAATGTAAATGTCCTTCCAGCCGTATATCCGGGTATCGGTATTGGCTGGCGCAATGGGAAAGAATGTGCATGAACTGGGTCGCGGCATTACCGATGTACAACGTCACGCCGGCACTCGCCGGCGACTGGTGCGTTTTGCTCGACCATGTTCACCGCCGCTTGCGGAAGTGGCTCGATTCACGCGGCGACACGCTCGCCATAGTCGATCCCGTGACATCCCTGCACGATTTCTGGCTGCGTGACGACCTGCTGCTGTCGCAGACATGCGGATATCCGCTGGTAAAAGCGCTTGCAGGGTGCAGTTTGTCACCACACCCGTTTTCACCGTCAATGGCTGCACGGGCGGCGACTATCACAGCGTGCTGGTCGCGAGAGCTGCGGCCAACGTTACGTCGCTCGATCAATGCCGCGGACACCGCGCGGCGTGCAACACCCCCCGATTCGAACAGCGGCATGAACAACCTGCTGCGCAGCGTGGTTGCGCCGCTTGCCGGCAGGCGGCCGTTTCTTCGCATCGGTGATCGAAACGAACGGGCACCTGGCCTCGCTGCAAGCCCTGCAGGACAATCGGTCCGACGTTACCGCCATCGACTGCGTGAGCTTCGCGTTCGTACTCGACCGCCTCCCGCATCTCGCCAGCGGTCTGGTCCAGATCGCCACGACGCAAAGTGCGCCGGGCTTGCCGCTGATTGCATCGAAACAGGTACCGGCACAGGGTATCGAGGCGCTGGTGCGCGCACTCGCCGACGCCGTCGCGCACGATCATCCTCTGGCAAAACGGCTCAAGCTCGACGGTTTTGCGAGGTGCCCGCTCGCCGACTACGGCAACATTCTTGACATCGAAACGGACGCCGTCAAACGCAGCTATCCCAGCCTCGCCTGAGGGCGGTCACGGCAGACTTTCCTGACTTCCGGCACAATCGGTTTTTACCTACGTGCACGGTGCTCCCTGGATTTTTATCCGGGAGCGTGCGCCTGGCGGAAGCCGGATCGCCAGTGCCAGCGCGCCGCCGATGCACGAAGCCATGGAAGTCGCAATGATCCCGTTTTCAGTCCTCGATTTATCCCCTATTCCCGCCGGATCCACCGCCGCCGCCGCGTTCCGACACTCGCGCGAGCTGGCCCAGCATGTCGAAAAACTCGGCTCTGCGATTCTGGCTGACCGAGCATCACAACATGACATGACCGGAATCGCCAGCACGGCGACATCCGTGGTGATCGGGCACGTTGCCGCTAGAACGAGCACGATTCGCGTTGGCTCGGACGGCGTGATGCTGCCGAACCACGCGCCGCTCGTGATCGCCGAGCAGTTCGGTACGCTGGCGTCGCTGTTTCCCGGGCGTATCGATCTGGCCTCGGCCGCGCGCACGACACCGACTAGACGACCGCCCGCGCATTGCGCCGCGATCTCCAGGGCAGCACGGATAATTTCCCCGATGACGTCGTGGAATTACAGCGTTATTTCGCCGATCCGGTGGAAGGCCAGCGCGTGCGCGCCGTGCCGGGCGCCGGGCTGAACGTGCCGATCTGGCTATTCGGTTCGTCCGCCTTCAGCGCCCAGCTCGCCGCCGCGCTCGGCCTGCCGTTCGCTTTCGCCTCGCATTTCGCGCCCGACTATCTGCTGACCGCGCTGCAGGTTTACCGGACGCAATTCCGCCCGTCGAAGTAACTCGACCGGCCTTACGCGATGGTCGGTGTAAATGTTTTTGCCGCCGACACCACGGCGGAAGCGGAGTTTCTCTTCACATCGTTGCAACAGCAATTCATCAATCTGCGACGCGGCATGCCAGGCCAGCTGCTGCCGCCCGTCACGCAGATTCCGTGGAACGAGGCCAAACGCGCCGGCGTGGAACACTCGCATGCTCGGTGATTGGCGACCAGCAGCAGGTGGAGGCCGGACTTGCGTCGCTGATCGAACAAACCCAACCGGACGAGTTAATGGTGACCGCGCAAATCTACGATCACGCGGCCCGGCTGTGCTCGTTCGAGATCACGGCGCAGGCCCGCGTGACGGTGGCGGCGTGGTGGCGATATAGTGATGGCATAGCGCCGGCTGCACTGCTTCGCGGATTCACGGCGATGTCAACCTGATGTCAAAGGTTGAGCGGCGCAGCGAACACGCATTCTGACGCTGGACGGGTATCGTTCTGACAAGCAATAATGAGGTCGGCGGCTTTGAGATCTGCCGTCCTGCGCCCGCTTTTAGTGCCTTCCTGTGAACGGCAGTGGCGGGTAAACCGTTCGAAGGGTCTCAACAAGAGAGATGTTGGATATCGGAAGGGAGAAAATGAATGATCAGAAGTCCCGCCACAGGATCCATGACCTTGCTGACGGAGCGCGATGAAGCCACCGGTCAGGAAGTGCGGACGTTGCGCCTCGAACCTGCACCCGACGGCAAGGCCGTCCTGCTGATAGAGATTGATGAAAGGAAGGCCGGCATCCATCGTGAGGTGCGCTATGAAATCACGCCGGCAGAGCTGATTGCGGCAATTCGCGCGCATGGCGCTGAATTACCTGGCGAGCAACATAATCGCTAAAACGATTTAGGCATACAATAGCGACATTCGGCGGTTACATTTCCTTGTGGCGCGCGCGGTTGTGTGGATGAATTGTTGAAATTAGCGGCTGCATGCATGGTGCTTTTGAAACACGAACAGCCGCCAGCCGTGCATCGATCTGGTCGTGAGCCTCAGCCGCTAACTCGGCGGCTTGAGTATCTCGCACCGATCTCAAACACAGTAACCAGTTTGTCGAGCCGCCGCACTCGCAGAAGTCCGATTATCGGGCGCTGCGGGTTAAAGCGGTAATTTGCGGTATTACACACTAATTGACGCGCGTCACTCGGCGCGCCACGATTTTAGTCAGCCTAACTATTCCTCGAGCCGCCCCGGTCCGCGCGGGCAGATGGCTCGCCTTCAAGAAAGTAAAAGCTGAATCAGGACAGCCGTGGACGAAAGAAAGCGAGACAGCATCATTGCCTATTTGCGCAGCCGAATGGCTGAGTTTGGCATTACCGAAACAGCGCTGGCCGAAGCATTGGCCGACGTGCCGGTTTCCGTTACTCCTCCCCCTTTGATGAACGGTTCAAGCGCGGCTTCAAAGCGCGCGTTGCCGTCAATGCCTTCGTTGCCCGAGAACGCCAACGGTACCACGCCGGTATTCAGAAGCGCAAACGGCGACACGTGGGACGGGATAGGCGACATGCCGGAGTGGTTGAAACGCGCCGTGCATGCCGGGCAGGATATCGAGTTTTACCGGGTTTAAAGCCGCTGGCTCGGTGGTAACCACTGATGCAAATAGGAACACCCAGCCTTGCGGCATGGGGTGAGTGTGTCTGCGTGGCATTTGCGCAGCGTTCAAGCAGCGTTTGAGTAACCATACCCGTCAATTACCTCATCGGCGGCGCCGCTAGTTCCGAAACGGCAGTTCCTTCTGATTGTTTGTCATCACGCGCTCTTCGTACGCTGTCGATCCGACTCGATGGCACTGCTACGGGTCATCCCGGTGACATGTGCCGAATCGCGCAAGCGGCTCGCGAAGGCATGGATCAATGCGTCGCCAGGGTTATCGACATGCGCGTAAAATCATCTCTACCGCAAGGCGATGTCATTCGACTCAGTCAAGGTGACCCGATGGCTGCTGGACCAGTTCTTTCCATCGACGCAAGACGCCACCGACCGCGATGGGGCCGCGTGGTCTATGTGGTCGACGACGCAGCCATCCGGCGCGTCCTCGCCACGCTCATGTGATCGGTCAACCTGGTAGTTGAAACATTTTCATCGCCGGAAGAATTCCTGCAGCGTCCCAGCTCCACAACCCCGAGCTGCCTGATTCTGGACGTGCGTCTGCGCGGCAAGAGCGGGCTTACGTTCCATCAGGGAATCGTCAATAGCGGCATGCGTATTCCCGTTCTGTTCATGACGGGTCATGGTGATATCGAAATGAGCGTCAAGGCGATGAAGGCTGGAGCGATGGATTTTTTTGCCAAGCCGTTCCGCGATCAGGACATGCTCGACGCCGTGAGTCAGGCGCTCGCCCGGGACAAGGCACGTCTCGCGGCCGATGCGGCGATCGCTGAATTGCGTGCGTTGCATGAATCACTCTCGCCGTGCGAGAAGGAAGTGCTCGTGTTCGTCTTCTGAACAAACAGATCGCCGCGGAGATGAACCTGAGCGAAATCACTGTGAAAGTCCACCGTGGGCAGGTAATACGCAAGCTCCTTGCACGCTCGATGCCGGACCTTGTCCGCAAGGCCGAATTGCTTGGCATCCAGCCTTTTGAGCCCGGCGCGGCTCATTAGGGCGACCACTAAGCGGCCTGCGTTCGAGCCCTACGGAGAACCAACCGCGACCGAAAACCAATGCGTCATCACCGACGCCTGATAGGGTTTATGCAGAAGCACCAGCGCGCCGTTGCCGGTAGCTCTCGCCTGCAGCGAGGGCGTTGGATAGGCGCTGATAAAGATGGTCGCAGGCGCCTGGCCCTGCGCCACGAGACGCTCGTGCACGCCGGACATGCCGGGCATGCGGACGTCGGAAATCAGGCACGACGTGTCCACCGCCTCTCCCGACGCGAGGAACGCTTCTGTAGACTCGAACATGCGGGCTTCCCAACCCATCGAACATACCAGGCTTCCTACCTAGTTAGTGCGAGGCGAACAGCCTGGTCGTCGTCGACAATGGATATGACAGGCATTTTCTGCAAGATCGCGGCCCTCGACCTCTCTCCCAAGGGATAACGGGCGGTGAAATTGCGCTCGTCCTTTCTCTAAAGCCTACCTTACAAACCTGGCCTTCGCGATGATACAAATGGGGTTGAGCCCTGCTGGGTACTGTCGGCGGAATTGCGTCCTTCTTCAGGCGACAGTGACGAAAAACCGGGGCAACCGCTGCGGGAAGGGAAAAGCTGAAGGTCGACCCGCCGTCAGGATTGTTGGCTGCCCAGATTTGTCCACCATGAGATTCGATGATCGAACTGCAGATGGCCAGCCCCATCCCCATGCCCGTGCTTCGGGTGGCGAAGAAGGCATCGAAGAGGCGCGGCAGGTTTTGCTCGGATAACCCTGGGCCACTGTCGCGCACCGAGACCACCACGTTGCCTTCAGGGTCGGTTGTCGTGGCAATGACCATTTCGCACTTGCCTGGTAAGACTGACATCGACTGCATGCCGTTGATGATGTTGATGAGCACCTGCTGGAGTTGCACGCGGTCCCCCAGGACCACGGGCAGCGCCTGAGCGGGCAACAGCACGAGCGAGCCTCCGTGGCGGTCCACTTCCGCACGAATGAGCGCCGCGGACTCCCGGATAAGCTCGTTCATCTCAACCCCGCCGTGCGCTCGGGCAGCGAACCCTTCATGAGCATCCTCACGCGATGAACGATGTCGGCTGCGCGGTTGCCTTCGTCGGTCATCTGCGTGACGCAACCCTCGATCTCTTCCATATTGGGCGGTTCACGGCACAGCCAGCGCAGGCACGCTTCTCCATTCGTGACAATCGCCGCCAGCGGCTGGCCAACCTCGTGGGCAATGGATGCACTCAGCTCACCGAGCGCCGAGATGCGGCTTGCGCGCGCAAGATCATTCTGGGCCTGCGCAGTTGCGCTTCGGTTTTCCTCATGGCGGTGATATCCATGACAGCACCAATGAACTGGCGCTTGTCCGCCTCGCCCTGCGCACCATGAGCGACCACGTGCAGATACGTCGGGAAAAAGCAGCTGGTGTTGGATATCGAAGTTGTTTGCCGTATTGCTGACTTGACTGAGTAGCTGTTCGAAGATAGGCATGTCCTCCGGATGCACGCGCCGCCGCACCGTCTCGATGGTCGGTGGGCTCGCCGGGTCATGCTCGAAGATCTCGAATGCCTGCTCCGACCAGAAAATTTCACCGGTCGCCACGTTCCACCCAAAGCTGCCGGTACGGCTGAGCTTTTGCGCTTCAGCGAGATACTGGGCCTGGCTTTTTTGCAGCAGCTCTTCGGCACGCTTCCTCTGCGTGATGTCGTTGTTCGTTTCCAGTGTGGCGAGCGGCGCACCGTCTTTATCGTGTTGCAAGGTCCACCGGCTGGCTACTGACCTCAGTGCCGTCGCGCTTGGTGTGAACCAGTTCGCCCTCCCAATGCCCTTCACGCAGGAGCATCTGACCAATCTCTTCACGCGGCGCCGGGAATACTGTCTTGAGCAATTCGTCGGCGAGCTTGCCTGTCGCTTCAGCCTTGCTCCAGCCATACAGCACCTCCGCGGCATGATTCCAGTAGGTGATCACCTCGTTCTTGTCACGCACGAATACCGTGTCGTGGGTCAGATCGAGCAGGCGCGCCTGAGCGCGTTGCGTCTGCTCCATGCGCCGCGCGCGCTGCACAAGTGTGGTGACAGCGAGCGACGCGACGAAGAAAGCCACCAGGGGAAAATAGTCCTGAAGCTTCTCGATCCGGAAACTGAAGATAGGCGGCGTAAAAAGCACGTTCAGCAACGACACCGCCCGCGATGGAGAAAATCGCCGAAGAAACAAAGCTGTCCAGGAGCGACAGCAACAGAATAGCAATCAGCAGGCAAAAGCCGGTGGTGGCCAAGGTCAGCCGGCAGTAGAAACAGATCGCGGCAATGACGCACAGCGCTACGCAGCCGCCAATCCATAGTCGCACCAGATAACCGGGTGCGCTGCTCTTGTATGACGAACCAATGGCTGCCACCACGTCCCTCCCCACGGCGAGACCGTCGCGCCATGGCGGCGCGTAGCGTCGGCATGCTGTAACCATGCCTCGAAGGCTGTGCGTATTGTCGATTCTCTACGTGAGCACAAGCTGACAATGACTTTTCGATGCACCTGCACCTGATGTCATCGTATACGTCCGTATAAGTGCGGTGAAGGTTCGACTAAGCGGTTCCCCTCAAAGCGCCCGATCTTTTACACAGCATGTCCAGATCGTGAACTATACCAGCGTATATGGCGATTACGCTATCGAGGCATCGCCCTAGCCGACCGTAGAATAGCGTCCCCCGCTCGCACTCGCTAGGCTTCAGTCATCGCGTTCCTGCGCTCGCCGGACGACTGCAAAACACCTTTCCCCGCGCACAAGCACCCCATTTATCGTGCAGAACAGCGATTCGGCATGCCGCCATTTTTGCCCGTGCGTTGCCGCGCCTGACCGTTTTTCCTTTAACGCATCTTCAGCCTCAGAGGAATTCATCGTGTCACCTGTTCTGCATACCTGGCTGTTCATTGGCGCAAACGCCTAAGTCGAATACACGTTCGTTTCATGGCTCAACAGAAGTGTTTATCGACGTACCGTGGACCTCTCGACGATCTGCATCCAATAGGCGTTTCTCGTCACTCTCCGTGGTTCGATAACCGCTCCAACTCTTACACTAACGAGAGGAAGATGATGTTGAACGCTATCGTGTGCCTGCCGAGCTCCTGTCCGAGGACGGCACGACCTACCCTTCCCCTGCCCTGCAGACACTGGCATCGCCAGGCCCATCCTCGGCCAGCCCAGGGAGATCCCGGCGGCCTCGGCGGGAAATTGATGGCACCGCGCCGGCAGACTCGGACCCGTGGTCCCGGATGCTGCTCGCGCTGCTGCAATTTTCTGACCCGCCTGACGAGGTCCCCGAAGAACTCGCACGCCCCCGGCTCCGGCGCCCTTGAGTTCACCCGCAGCCCATCCCGAGCTTCGTACTTTCACCGTGACGGTTCTGAAAGAGCTCGCGAACTCGCTCGTGGCCTTGTCGTGGCACGACCCTACGCTCTGTAATTACGAAGAACAAATCTGGTCACCGGTGCTCTCCCTCCGGTCCGGGCGGTGCGCACTTTCCGGCATGCACATCGGCAGGGGCGACTCGGTGTACAGGCCCAGAAGCCGAGGCGGCGTGCCGCCGCTCAACGGCGACGCTATGATTCTCACGTCGGCGCTGCGGAAGATTCGCAACGGTTCACCCGAATCGCAAAAGGGTCACCGGGGGAAAGATCAGGACCCGAGTGATAAAGAGGGTAGGAACCGGAACAGCTTCAATCAGGCTCAACCAATAGAGGCCAGCCCGCCGCCGCAATCAGGAAGCCGATACCCGACAGAACGCCCGAGGACATCCAGCGCGTGAATGAGGCCACGAGCTGGGAGCGGACAGCGCGATCATCAGGAGCCCCGCATCGATTTCGTTCAAGCCTTCCGCGCCAATGAAGCGCAGCGGCAGCATCACGATCAGCACAAACGCAACCAGCGTGACAGCGGATGCAACCAGCAGGCTGACGACCAACGGGCTCCCCCAGCCGCTTTCCGTCGCCTGGATTACGCCAAACGTGAAGAGCGCAAGGGTCGCTGTGAAAGTAATGGTGCCCGGATAATCCAGCCCCATTGCACCCGGGTCGCGCGTCTCCCGCATGTGCGGCACACCGAAGACAAAGGCCACCACCCCGATTGCCACAATAACCATGAAAATTGAACACCAGCCGAAGTGCTCGATAAGCGCAACGTTCCAGGTTGTGTCAAAACGTTTTTTTAAAGCGGCTAGAATTTCTCCTCCGATAGTGGAGGAGGAGCGATATGAA
>CALNPU010000045.1 GCA_940588625.1 uncultured Caballeronia sp. | reverse complement strand
GCGGGACTTGCAAACATCACCCCGCCCTGTCGGCGGAGATGAAGCCGCTACCAAGGCGGGGCCTGACGGTAATCAGGTCAATGCAGGACGATCGCCAAGCGAACAAACTGACGATCATCAACAGACGAGACCCGGCTTTGCCCCACTGGGTCTCGTTTCACAAGCAAGTACCAGTCTTCAGACAGCGCATGCCGGGACCTATTTCACCCTTCTGATGTCCTATCCCTAGTACGTCACGGCAAGGTAACTCAGCTTGCGCCAAACCGTTGCCGCTAGTCGATGTCCCTTACGTTGGAACTGCCCGGACACGAGGATGCATGTCGTACCAAAACCTTGGATTATAGCCGCAAACCATCGACGGCCCCTTGGGCGTCTCACCGAGGAAATGGAAACCCGCCAGCAGCGCCCCGGGCCGCAGCAGTTCGGCCATGCGCACGGCGTAGTCCTGCCAGCGGTCTCGCGGCAAAGCGCACAGGAACGCGCGCTCATAAATCCAGTCTGTCTCGAACGGTAGCCTGTAGGCGAAGAAATCGGCTTGCTCCACCACTCCGGTGTACTCGCCCAATTGCTCAAGCGCCGCTACAACGGCGCTTGAAGAGAAATCGATGGCTTGACCCGCCAGTTTTCGCGCGCAAGCCATAACGCTTCGTACGCGTTACCGCAGCCGGGGATCAGCACGTTCGGCGGACGTACTGCGATACTCAAGGGCAAACGCTCGGAACGCCTCCGGTACGCCAGCATGATCCCAAGGCATGAAGCGCTGGTCGAAGCGTTCATCCAGAACTCGGGCGAATTCGGGTCCCGGGTTTGGAAACTGGGAGGGGTAGCGGGTGCGCCGGCGGGCTTGCTATTGTCGACCATGGCGTCCTCAACCTCCGGATGCAAATACCTGCCAGAACTGGACCAGCACAGCGCCTGCACCCACCACCAGCCCGAAGATCAGCAAGGCTTGCAGCAAACTGTTAGTGCGCTTCTGCTCGATCAGGATCATGCGCATGAGCTCGTCATTGCCGCCGCCCGGTTGATCGTGCCGGTCAGCCAGCACCTGATGAATCAGGCGCGGCAACTGCGGCAGCGTCTTGCTCCACTGCGGCGCTTCCAGTTTCAGTCTTTCATACCAGCCGCGCCAGCCGACCTGCTCGTTCATCCAGCGCTCAAGATACGGCTTGGCGGTTTTCCATAGATCGAGTTCAGGATCGAGCGACCGACCGAGCCCCTCCACGTTCAGCATCGTTTTCTGCAGCAGCACGAGTTGGGGCTGAATCTCGACGTTGAAGCGGCGCGAAGTGGAAAAGAGCCGCATCAGCACCTGGCCCAGCGAAATATCCTTCAACGCCCGGTCGAAGTACGGTTCGCACACCGCGCGGATCGCGCTTTCCAGCTCTTCGACACGCGTGCTCGGCGGCACCCAGCCTGACTCCAGATGCAGCGTGGCCACACGGTGATAGTCGCGCTTGAAGAACGCCAGGAGATTCTGCGCCAGATAGTTTTTATCGAAGTCGGACAGCACACCAACAATCCCGAAATCCAGCGCGATATACCGCCCGAACGTCTCTTCCGCGAGACTCACCTGGATGTTGCCGGGATGCATGTCGGCGTGGAAAAAGCCGTCGCGGAATACCTGCGTGAAGAATATCTCGACACCTTCCTGCACCAGCTTCGGAATATCCACCCCTGCCACTCGCAGGACTTCCACCTGGCTGATCGGCACGCCGACCATGCGCTCCATCACCAGCACGGTGGGCGCTGAATAGTCCCAATACATCTCGGGCACCATCAGCAGATCGAGGCCCACAAAATTGCGCCGTAACTGGCTGCCGTTCGCAGCCTCGCGCATCAGGTCGAGTTCGTCGTGGAGATATTTGTTGAATTCGGCAACTACTTCGCGCAGCTTCAGCCGCTTGCCGTCCGCCCAAAGCCGCTCGGTCCAGTAAGCAATGTCGCGCAGCAACGCGAGATCCGAATCGATCACCGGCAGCATGTTCGGCCGCAACACCTTCACCGCCACCGCCTTGCCCGCGTGCGCACCAATCTTCTTGATCTTGGCGAAGTGCACCTGGGCGATTGATGCGCTCGCCACCGGCACACGCTCGAAGTCGTCGAACAAAATGTCAATGGATGAGCCCAGCGACTTTTCCACAATGGCGATAACGACATCCGAGTCGAATGGCGGCACCTGATCCTGAAGCTTGGCGAGCTCGTTCGCTATGTCGACGGGAAGCAAATCGCGGCGCGTTGACAACACCTGCCCGAACTTGACGAAGATTGGCCCGAGACTTTCGAGCGCGAGACGCAACCGCACGCCACGTTCGACGTCGAACTTGCGGCCGAACGTGGTAACGCGCATGAGCAAGCGGACACGCCAGTCCTGGATGCCGCTCATTACCACTTCGTCGAGCCCGAATCGCACTGCGGTGAAGAAAATCTTAAGGAAACGCAGAAGACGCATGGTTCAGCCCATTACTTGCTCGTGCCGCGCGCTGACGCGCCTCGGGCTTCGGCTTTTTGTTCGAGTCGCTCGATGCGCTTTTCGACGCGTGCAAGCGCGTCCCGAGTGATCGACAGTTCCGCATTGAACGTGTCGAGGGCGCTGCAGCGCACGAGTTGAGGTTGTTCGTCGAGCAGGTATTCGGCCACCGATTCAAACAGGTTCCGCCCAGAGCGGCGCGCTTGTTCGCCCACCTTGCGGACGGTCGAGCCGATTCGGTGAGCAGGACCGTCGCCAATCACGCGAGCCAGATCCTCTTCGGGCTCCCAGCGCAGATGTTCGGCCAGCTTCGCGATCATGGTCGCGAATTCCGCGTCGCCTTCTATGCGGACGTGTTTCATCACAGCCGCCTGCCCCCCTTGCAGGAACGCCGGGACGGCGTCCGCGGGAACGGCGGAGAGGGTAACGTCGAAAGTGCGCGCCTCGGTTTCATCGACGGCGGTTATCTGCCCGTCCGGTTGGACCATCAGCAACAGCGAAAACGGCAAAAGCGCCAGCCGCGCGGTCTTGCCCGCGTAGGGCGTGAGACGCTCGCGGGCCCACGATTCACGCGCGAGCACGTGGTTCACAACAGCCGCGAACGCTTTCGATGCGGTTCTTCTGGCTGCGGCGGCCTGGGTGGCAGAAGGTGCGGCGGGTTGGGCGAATTCGTCTGCGTGCGTCATCGGCTCTGAGATGAAAAAACCCGCGTAAGCGGTCACTCGCGCGGGTTTCTATTCTACCTTTGCAACTGGCGTTATCGTTTGGCACCCGGCACCGCCAACATCACGTACCCACGAGGCCCACCCTCCAACACCCGGGCGACCGGTTTTTTGAGCCGTTCGCCGACCCATTAACTGACCTGTTGAATCCCGGCCAGCAACCAGCCTTCTTCTGCTTCGAGAGGCTTCGAGAGGTTCCAGATCTCGATGAAAAGCTCGGCCGCAGCGCCTTCCGTTTCACGAATCAGCCCGTGGAAACGCACGCTGGCAAGGCTTTCCGTGCCGCGCTCCTCGACACTCCCCAGGATGTCGGCGTTGAATTACACTACGTCGGTGCAGTTCGGCTGCGTGCCGCGCCCATCGATATCCAGCTTCACTTCCGCGAACATTTCCGGCGTGGTGAATTCGCGGATGTCGTTGGAGTTGCCACGGTCACGGTCCCATGCGTCCTGCAAGCGCACGATCTGCGGTGCGGCGTCGACCGTATTCGCGCTGCTCAGCGCAGCGGCGGACGGACCATAACCACCCGGCGCCGATTGCGGCACATAGCTGGGCTCCTGCGAGTTAAACTCCGTCGTGCGTGCGGACCCGCCGCCAAACGGCGAACCTGCGCCTGCGGCCGCATACGCCGGTGTATTGGCGTTTTTCCTGCGGTTCATGATGAAGCGGAACACCATCACAGCGGCCATCACGATCAACGCGATCATGATCATGTTTGCCATTGCGCGCGAACGCGCTGCCAAGACCGAAGTGCGGCCCCATCCAACGGTTACGCGCCGGCTGCGCGACAACAACAATAGGTGCCGCTGCCGGTTCTGCACGCTGGGCGTTGGCCGTCTGGCTTCGTTGTCTGCGGTCGTTGATTGACGACCCATGCTGCGACCGCCACCCATGCGGCGTGCCTTTGCATCTTCCGTTACAAAGCACCGGCCATGATTACGCCAGCCAGCCCAACGACCCCGGCTTTCCTGAATAACGACTTCAGGAAAGCCCGAGTCTGGGGTAAGCGCAAATCGGACACTTCGAATCCTTATAAAAGTGGAACACTAAAATTTGGTCCCGGCGTGTAAAGCTACAACGCCACCTGACAAATTGCAATATTTGACTCGATCCAATCCTGCGCGTTCCATCATTTCTTTTAAAGTTTCTTGATCCGGATGCATCCGGATCGACTCCGCCAAGTAGCGATAGCTATCCGCATCTTTCGCGAATTTGTCGCCAAGCCACGGTAAAAGCTTGAAACTGTAGAGATCGTACGCCTTCCTCAAAGGCTTCCATACCTTCGAGAACTCCAGAATCAGTACCCTCCCGCCCGGCTTCAACACGCGGTACATTTCAGCTAACGCACCATCTTTATGCGTCATATTACGAAGTCCAAAGGCAACTGTAACGATATCGAAATAATTATCAGGAAACGGGATCTTCTCCGCGTCGCAGATCAGGGTCGGTGTAATCAAACCTCGATCGATCAGCCGATCACGCCCGACGCGCAGCATCGATTCATTGATATCCGTGTGCCAGACTTCGCCTTTTTCGCCTGCCTGTTTCGCGAGCGCTTTCGCCAGATCGCCCGTCCCGCCTGCCAGATCGAGCACTTTGTAGGCTGGACGAACCTTTGCCTGGCTGATCGCGAAGAACTTCCACGCGCGATGCAGCCCGCCCGACATCAGGTCGTTCATCAAGTCATAATTGCTCGCGACCGAATCGAAAACGCCCGCCACCTTCTTCGCTTTTTCTTGTTCGTCGACCGTTTCAAAACCGAAGTGGGTCTTGCTCATCGCGTTCGTCCTCATCTTGTTCGTGTTGTTGGCCGCGTCCGAAAGCGAACTTGCAGCCGGTTGCCGCGACAAAAAATTGCCGCGGCAGATAAAAATCGGTCAGTGACGGTGGCCACCGCTTCCAGTTTGCGCGAGATAGTCAGCCCAGAGTTCATCCTGGCGGACCGCGAGGTCATGCAGGATGTCCCAGGAATAAAGACCGGTATTGTGGCCATCGGAGAAATTGAGTTGCAACGCGTAGTGGCCGACCGGCTCGATCGCGATGATCAGCACGTCGCGCTTACCCGTTTGCAGCGTTTCCTGGCCGGGACCGTAGCCCTGCACCTCCGCCGGCGGCGAATATACGCGCAACAGCTCGAACGATATCCGATACGTCTGATCGTTTGGATATTGCAGCTCGAGCGCGCGCGTTTTCGAATGCACGACAATGCCCGTTGAAATCGGCGTTTGTTTAGTCAATCCGCTCATGGTGAGCCTTTATTGAGTCGGTAGTCGGTCATGCCCGTACGTCCTCGCGCCTGGGTCAGCCGGGTTCGCCGGGTGACTGGCCAAACGCCAGCATCATTTCGGCGCGCACCGCTTCGCGCAGCAACGTAGCCTGGGCGCGGCGGTTGGACAGCAGCGCTTGAGACGCCGGGCGCTGGCGCTGAGCCCAGACAGGCAGCGCGGAAAACGGGAATCGTTGGAATGACGTGCCAGTGAACGTGCGGAACCTGGTTGCCGAGGCTTGCCAGATTGATCTTCGCCGGCGCGAGCACGCGACAGATCGCGCGCTCCACGCCATTCACCGCCGTCATCACCTTGAGGCGGGCGGCGTTGTCGAGATCGGACATTTCCGCCACGTGCGCATGCCAGATCACGCGGCAGAAGCCCGGCCACTCGGGCTCATCGGCGAGGACGACGCCCACTGAGTCGTCCGACCACAAGACCTCGCCGCCGTCTTCACGGCAAAAGACACAGTCCATCATTTTCCTCTAGCGAAACAAGCCCCGGTTCCGCTATTACACCAGCACGCGCTCGATACCGCCATCGTTAGCGCGCGCCACGTAATCTTCCATCCAGCTCGCGCCGAGCACTTTGCGGGCAATTTCCACAACGATATAGTCCACCTTGATGTTTGCGTCCTCGTTATAACGCGACAAACCCTGCAGGCAGGACGGGCAGCTAGTGAGGATCTTGACGTCGGTTCCGGTGGATTGAGCGCCGTCGCCCGCTTTTAGCACTGAACCCGGTGCAGCACCCGCCGTTCCAGCCGACGCGTTCGCCAGATTAATGCCGTTCGCGCCCGCTTCGCCCACGAGCGGAATGTCGCGCAGCCTGGCCGCGCCCTTGCGGATTTCCTCTTCCTTGCGGAAACGGACTTGCGTCGAAATGTCCGGACGCGTCACTGCGAGTGTGCCCGATTCGCCACAGCACCGATCATTCTTCTCGATCTTGTAGCCATCGTTCGCTGAACCCATGATTTCATTCACGAGCTTGATCGGGTCCATCGTCTTGATCGGCGAGTGGCAGGGGGCGTGATACATGTAGCGCGTCCCCGTCACGCCTTCCAGCTTGATGTTCTTTTCCAGCAGGAATTCGTGGATATCGATAATCCGGCAGCCTGGGAAGATCTTCTCGAATTCATACCCGGCCAGCTGATCGTAGCAAGTCCCGCACGACACCACCACCGTCTTGATGTCCAGATAGTTTAGCGTATTGGCCACACGGTGGAACAACACGCGGTTATCCGTGACGATCTTCTCGGCTTTATCGAACTGACCGGAGCCGCGTTGCGGATAACCGCAGCACAGGTAACCCGGCGGCAACACCGTCTGCACGCCGGTTTCCCACAGCATGGCCTGCGTGGCAAGGCCGACCTGCGAGAACAAGCGCTCCGAGCCGCAGCCCGGGAAATAGAAGACCGCTTCCGTATCCAAAGTTGTTGTCTTTGGATTGCGGATGATCGGGACAATCTTGTTGTCCTCGATGTCGAGCAACGCGCGCGCCGTCTTCTTCGGCAGGTTGCCCGGCATCTTCTTGTTCATGAAGTGGATCACCTGCTGCGTGACCGTGGGCTTGCCGACCGTTGCAGGCGGTTTCGCCGTCTGCTTCTTCGTGAACTTCTTCAGCACGTCATTGCCGAGGCGCTGCGCCTTGTAGCCAACGCCCATCATCGTCGTACGGGCGAGGTTGATGGTCTGCGGGTTCGTGGCGTTGAGGAAGAACATGCCGGCCGCGTTGCCCGCGTTGAACTTCTTCTTGCCCATCTTGCGCAGCAGGTTGCGCATGTTCATGGTGACATCGCCGAAATCGATCCTCACCGGGCACGGCGTCACGCACTTGTGACAGACGGTGCAGTGATCGGCGACGTCGTTGAACTCGTCCCAATGTTTTATCGATACCCCGCGCCGCGTCTGTTCTTCATATAAGAACGCTTCGACCAGCAGCGACGTTGCGAGAATCTTGTTGCGCGGACTGTAGAGCAGATTGGCGCGCGGCACGTGGGTCGCGCAGACCGGCTTGCATTTGCCGCAACGCAGGCAGTCCTTGATGGAATCCGCGATCGCGCCAATGTTCGACTGCTGCATGATCAGTGATTCATAACCCATCAGGCCGAAGCTCGGTGTGTAGGCATTGCGCAGATCGGCGCCCGCAAGCAATTTGCCCGCGTTGAAACGGCCTTGCGGATCAACGCGTTGTTTGTACTCGCGGAACTCCGCAATTTCGTCTTCAGTCAGGAACTCGAGCTTCGTGATGCCAATACCGTGTTCGCCCGAAATCACGCCGTCCAGATCGCGTGCCAGCTTCATGATGCGTGCGACCGCGACGTGCGCGTCCTGCAGCATCTCGTAGTTGTCGGAGTTGACCGGGATATTGGTGTGGACGTTTCCGTCGCCCGCGTGCATGTGCAGCGCGACGAATACGCGGCCACGCAGCACCGTCTTATGGATGTTCTGCGCTTCTTCGAGGATCGGCTTGAATTCGCCGCCACTGAAGATATGACGCAATTCGGCGCGGATTTCCTGCTTCCAGGAGATGCGGATCGTTCTGTCCTGCGCGACATCGAACACGCGGACACCGGGCTGCGAATCCACGCGATCCGCAAGCTTTTCAGCCAGCCCTTCGTAGCCGAGCTGAACCATATAGTGCTGCGCTTCGCGCAACGGCAGATCCAGCTTTTCGCCGATGAAGCTCCAGCGTGCACGCACTCGCTGTAACAGATCGAGCGCCTGCTGCACACGGTCTTCGAGCAATTCGGCGCTCGGAATTTCGTTGGCGTCGTCGTTCCTTCCGAGCGGCAGCTTGCCCGTCTTGAAGAACGTTTCAAGGGCATCGACGAGTTGCAGCTTGTTCTTGATCGACAACTCGATGTTGATCCGCTCGATCCCGTCCGTGTACTCGCCCATGCAGTTCAGCGGAATCACGACGTCTTCGTTGATCTTGAACGCGTTCGTATGCTTCGCGATAGCGACCGTGCGCGAGCGATCCAGCCAGAAGCGTTTGCGCGCCTCGGCGTTCACCGCGACAAACCCTTCGCCACTCTTGCTGTTCGCCATGCGGACGATTTCGGAGGTGGCCTGGGCCACAGCATCGGGATCGTTACCGACGATATCGCCGATCAGCACCATCTTCGGAAACGCGTTGCGCTTGCTCTTGGTCGCATAATCGACAGCACGCAGATAACGTTCGTCCAGATGCTCGAGACTGGCGAGAATCGCGCCGCCCTGCTTCGACGTCTCGAACAAGTAATCTTTAATTTCCACGATGCTCGGAATCGCGTCGCGCGCCTGTCCGAAGAATTCGAGGCAGACAGTGCGCGTATGCGCGGGCATCTTGTGCAGGATCCAGCGCGCCGATGTAATCAGCCCGTCGCAACCTTCCTTCTGCACGCCCGGCAGACCCGACAGGAATTTATCCGTCACGTCCTTGCCGAGGCCTTCCTTACGGAACTTGCTACCGGAAATATCCAGCGATTCCGTGCGCAGCAATTTCTCGCCTGGTGCGCGCGTTCCGTCGAACCAGTCGAGCCGGAAACGCGCCACAGGAATGTCGTGGATCTTGCCGCAGTTGTGATCCAGGCGCGTGACCTCGAGCCAGTTGCCCTGCGGATCGACCATTCGCCACCAGGCCAGATTGTCGAGCGCCGTGCCCCAGAGTACGGCCTTTTTACCGCCGGCGTTCATCGCGACGTTACCGCCGACACACGATGCATCCAGCGACGTCGGGTCAACCGCAAAGACGAAACCGGCCTTTTCGGCGGCTTCGGTCACCCGGCGCGTGACCACACCCGCGCCCGAGAAAATGGTCGCGACCTTGTGATCGACGCCGGGCAGGTCCGTCATTTCGATGGGGCCGAGTTGCTCGAGTTTTTCGGTGTTGATGACGGCCGCGAACGGCGTTAGGGGAATCGCGCCGCCGGTATAACCCGTTCCGCCTCCGCGCGGGATCACGGTCAGGCCGAGTTCGAAGCACGCCTTGATCAAGCCAGCGATTTCCGCCTCGGTATCCGGCGTCAGCACAACAAACGGGTATTCGACGCGCCAGTCCGTTGCGTCCGTCACGTGGGACACCCGCGACAGGCCGTCGAACTTGATGTTGTCTTTCTCGGTGACCTTGCTGAAGACCTTCGACGCTTTCTTGCTCAGATCGTAGGTTTGCTCTAACTCTTTCTTGAAATCTTCCACTGCGCGACAGGCGGCGCTGATCAGCAGTTCCACGTGTGCTGCGCGGTCACGGGCGGCATCGTCCTGATGCTGCGACAGATCCGCTTTACGGCACTTTTCGATATCGCCCAGACGGTGATTCAATGCTTCGATCAGCAATGCGCGGCGTTTCGGGTTGTCGAGCAGGTCGTCCTGCAGATATGGATTGCGACGCACGACCCAGATATCACCGAGCACTTCGTAGAGCATGCGTGCCGAGCGGCCGGTACAGCGTTCGCTGCGCAGGATGGCGAGTGTTGCCCAGACGTCCTCACCCAGCAGGCGGATCACGATTTCGCGATCGGAAAACGATGTGTAGTTATAGGGAATTTCGCGCAGGGGCGGCTCGGTATCCAGGGCCACGGCATGCCCGGCGCCGTTCGGATTGAAGGCTTGGGGTGCTTTCATATTCGACAGTTCGGTGAGCCGGCGCTTGTGCTGACGATGAAATCACGAGTAGCGCGATAGCCGGCATTGCGCGGGGAGGCGCAGATTTTCGAGTGATACTTTCGAGTGATACTTTTTTGTGAAGGTGCTCGCCGCAGGGGTTGGCGAGCGATGCAAAACCTTCGAAGGTACCAGAATCAGCGCCACGATCACTGATTGATGCGCATGCCGTTCCGAAGCGCGTGGATAGCGCAGCCAGAGCGCGCAGCACTCGCGTGGAGCGCCGCGGGGAACATGCGTCAAAAAGCCGGTCCGGGACTGCCGTTGCATCTTCCAATCCTGTATCGAAATGCGAATTCTAACCCATCGGGATGTTTGCCGTTCGTACCCGGTAGCAGGTTGAAGGGCTTTGTGCATGCCAATTTTCGACGGATTTTTGGCTGTTTTTTCACCGGCGACGGGGCTTTTCACGGGTGCCGGGGTCGGAGCGCAGCGCTCGGGGTTGATGCCTTGTTAGCAACGGTTTCCGGCAAAGCGCTTGGGATTGACGTCGGATTGCGGCTTCCAGGCTCTGCGGCCGGGAATCAACGCCGTCAAGCCCGAAACCCGTGCCAGCGAGCCCCACGCTATTATTGACTCTTTAGCTCTCGAAAATGGCGCGAACGGCTCCGGAATGACACCCCCGATTACCTCAAGAAAGTCCTGACCGCGCGCGTCTACGATGTCGCCCGCGAAAGTGAACTCGAACCCGCCCGCAATTTGTCCGCGCGGCTGCACAACTCGGTCTACCTGAAGCGCGAAGACAACCAGCCGGTGTTCTCGTTCAAGATTCGCGGCGCGTACAACAAGATGGTGCAACTCTCCGCCGATGTCCTCGCACGCGGCGTGATCACGGCATCGGCGGGCAATCATGCCCAGGGCGTCGCTTATTCCGCCGCCCGGCTTGGTTGCAAGGCGGTGATCGTGGTGCCGGTCACCACGCCGCAGGTCAAGATCGATGCCATGCGCGCGTTCGGCTGCCCGACTGTGGAAATCGTCCAGCACGGCGAATCGTATAGTGACGCGTACGGCCACGCCGTGAAGCTCCAGGAGGAACGCGGTTTGACTTTCGTCCATCCGTTCGATGACCCCGACGTGATTGCGGGCCAGGGCACCGTTGCGATGGAAATTCTGCGCCAGCATCAAGGCCCGATCCACGCAATCTTCGTCCCGATCGGCGGCGGCAGCCTCGCCGCAGGCGTCGCGGCTTACGTGAAGGCTGTGCGCCCGGAAATCCGGATCATCGGCGTGCAAGCCATCGATTCATGTGCGATGAAGCAATCCATCGCGACAGGCAAGCGCATCACGCTGGCCGAAGTCGGGCTCTTCGCGGATGGCACGGCGGTGAAACTGGTCGGCGAGGAAACCTTTCGGCTGTGCCGGGAATTGTTCGACGAGGTCCTCACTGTCGACACTGACGCCCTCTGCGCCGCGATCAAGGACGTTTTCCAGGACACGCGCAGCGTGCTGGAACCATCGGGAGCGCTGGCTGTTGCCAGTGCAAAGCTCTATGCCGAGCACGAGGGGCTGGAGGCGCAGACGCTGGTCGCCGTTACGTCCGGTGCGAACATGAACTTCGACCGCATGCGCTTTGTGGCCGAACAGGCCGAAGTCGGCGAAGCGCGAGAAGCCGTGTTCGCGGTGAACATTCCAGAAGAACGCGGCAGTTTCAAGCGGTTTTGCGAGCTGGGCGGCACGCGCAGCGTAACCGAATTCAATTACCGGATCGCGGATGCTCACGCCGCACACATCTTTGTCGGCGTGCAGATCAAGACGCGCGGCGAAGCGGCGCAGGTGGCGAATGCGTTTATCGAACACGGGTTTGCCATGATCGATCTCAGCCACGACGAACTGTCGAAGCAACATATCCGCTACATGGTCGGCGGCCATTCGCCGCTGGCGCAGGACGAACGCCTGCTGCGTTTCGAGTTTCCGGAGCGCCCGGGCGCGCTGATGAAATTCCTTTCATCGATGGCGCCGAATTGGAATATCAGCCTGTTCCATTACCGGACCAGGGCGCGGATACTAGTTCGATTCTGGTCGGCATTCAGGTGCCGGCGTCGGAAAACGTCGAGTTCGAGCGATTCCTCGCTACGCTGGGGTATCCGTGGTGGGACGAAGGCACGAATCCCGTCTACAAGCTGTTCCTGGCCTAACGCCCGCATGGCCTTCACGCTGGACGACAAACTGGTGGTCGCGATTTCATCGCGGGCGCTGTTTGACTTCGAAGAAGAAAATGAAGTCTATGAAGCCGGCGACTCGCGTGAATACGAGGCGCTGCAGCGTTCGCGGCTTCATGTTCCGGCTAAACCCGGTATCGCGTTCTCGCTGATCGAGAAATTGCTCGCGTTGAACGTGGACAGCGAGCGGCGCGTGGAGGTTGTGGTTGTGATCCTGTCGCGCAGCGATCCTATAAGCGGTCTGCGCGCGTTCAGTTCATGCAAGGAGCATGAACTGGCGATCGAACGCGGGATGTTCACGCGCGGCCGGTCACCGTTTGGGTATCTGGAACCGCTTCGCGCATCGTTGTTCCTGTCCGCGAATTCAGCCGATGTCCGCGATGCCCTCGCCACCGGCTTTCCCGCCGCGACGGCCGTACCGCGAGCGCCGCTTGCCGCAAGCCGGTATCCTGACGAAATTCGAATGCTTTCGACGGCGATGCGGTGCTTTTCTCCGACGAAGCCGAGCAAATGTTCCAGGCGCAGGGTTTGCCGGCGTTTGTAGAACATGAAGTTGGCAAGAAGGAATTACCGCTGATGAATGGCCCGTTGAAACCGTTGCTGGAAGCGCTTCACAAGCTACAAAAACTTAGCCACGACACCACGCGGATGCGCATTCGCACGGCGCTGGTCACGGCGCGATCAGCACCCGCGCATGAACGCACGATCCGGACGTTGATGGCCTGGAACATCGAAATCGACGAAGCGATGTTCCTCGGTGGATTGGACAAAGGCCCGTTCCTGGGCAAGTTCGAACCCGACTTCTTCTTCGACGACCAAATTGGCCATTGCGAATCGGCCCGCGTCGTGACTGCGACAGGGCACGTTCCGAGTGGTATATCGAACGCATCATCATGAATACGCCCGAACATGCTCCGCTTGGCAAGCCGGTTCAATACAGCGAAAGCTACGATCCGGCGTTGCTCTTTCCCATCGCGCGGGCTGCTGGCCGCGAGGCTATCGGCGTGCCAGCGCAGTTGCCGTTTTTCGGCACCGATATCTGGAACGCCTACGAGCTTTCATGGCTGAACAAGAAAGGCAAACCGCAGATCGCGGTGGCAACGTTCATCGTGCCGGCGGAATCGCCGAATATCGTCGAGTCGAAGTCATTCAAGCTGTATCTCGGATCTTTCTCGCAGACGGCGTTTGATTCTATCGACGAGGTTCGGGCTGCGATTCGCAAGGATGTTTCCGCGCTTTGCGGTGCCAATGTTTCTGTCCAGCTTGTTGCACCTTATGAGTTTGCGGTGAAGCTCAAGATGGAGGAATTCGAAGGGCTGTCGCTGGATCGGCTGGATCTGGATGCTGATGTTTATTCGCCGGATCCATCGCTATTACGCGCCTCTTTTGACGAATCGCCCGTCGATGAAACGCTATTTTCAAATCTGCTTAAGTCCAATTGCCCGGTGACCGGGCAACCGGATTGGGGCAGCGTGCAAATTCGCTATGTCGGCGCACCGATCGATCACGCGGGATTGCTGCGATATATCGTTTCTTATCGCGAACATACCGGCTTTCACGAGCAATGCGTCGAGCGGATCCTCATGGACGTAATGCGCGAATGCAAGCCGCAACGCCTGGCCGTTTATGCGCGATATACGCGGCGCGGTGGATTGGATATCAATCCGTTTCGGACGAACTTCAATCTGCCATTGCCGGATAACGCGCGGTTGGCGCGGCAGTAAAAACTCTTCGCGCGGGTGGTCCGGCATACCACCCGCGCGAACAACATCAACGCACTTAAGCGCCGGTCTTCTTACAACCTCGACCTTGCAATCGATCACCATCGATGAAACCACGCAAGCACGTGCCGGCGCGGATGTTCGCCAAAGTACTCTTTGAATACCTTGTTAAACGAAGCAAAGTCGCGCGGATCGTCGAACCATACGCCGCATCGTACGACATGCTCCGCGCCATATCCGGCCTCTTTCAAAATCGCGAAAACATTCTGAATCGCCTTATGCGACTGGGCCACAATCCCGCCCTCGATCACTTCGCCATTTTCCATCGGCGTCTGGCCTGAGACATAAAGCCAGCCGTCCGCTTCCACCGCCCGCGAAAACGGCATCACTGCACCGCCTTGCCCCTTTCCACCTTCCACGCCATATCGCTTCATTTCAAAACTCTCTAAACAAAAAATCTAAAATTAAAAATGCCCGAGCGCATAGAGTCTGGAATCCTCGCCACGCGCCACAAAATGTCCCGCCCTTAAACCCGTCACGGCGCCGTCGAGATACGAAAGCACGCCATTCACCCAAACCGCGTCGATACCATCCGCCCTCTGCTGAGGCTCGGCGAACGTGGTGGTATCGTGAACCTTGTCGGCATCGAAGAGCACCAGATCCGCGTGATAACCCACCTGCACCTGATCACGCTCCGACAACCCAAACCGTCGCGCCGATAACCCCGTCATCTTGCGCACCGCTTCCTCGAGCGGCACCACGCGCATAAGTGCCCCAACACGCGCGGAAATGCGTCCCACAACCGCGGATGTGGCAGCGGATCATGCGGCAGGCCATCGGAACCGACCATCGTCGCCGGATGCGACAAGATCCGCCGCACGGTCGTCTTCCGACATGTTGTGATAAACCGCGCCCGCCGGCTGCAAGCGCTTGCCCGCCTCCTGCTGTGTCACGCCCCACTCCGCTGCGATCGCGGAAATCAACTTGCCGGTCATCTCCGGATGCGGCTCCGACCAGGTAATCGTGATCTCAATATCACCGGTCACCTGCTTCAAATCGAGCATCGATGAACTCCGGTTGTACGGATAAAATCGCATCCCACCGGCTGCCCGTCCCGCACCTTTTCGAGCGACTTCAAAACCTCCGTGCTACGCCCCCAGTTCGATGGCCCTGCGCACTTCAAATGCGAGATCACGACGGGAACACGCGTGTGCTTGCCGACCTGATACGCCTCGTCCATCGCGTCGAGAATGGCGTCGAATTCAGTACGCATGTGCGTAGTGTACAACGCGCCAGCGTTGGCCAAGGGCTCAGCCAGCGCCATCACCTCTTCCGGCGGGGCACTGAATGCCGAACCGTAAGTAAGACCGCTGCTCAACCCGAGCGCACCATGCGCCAGCGTTTCTTCCAACTGCGCGCGCATGCCGTCGATTTCCTCCGATGACGCCCCGAGATCCAGCCGGTCCATATGGTTGTTCCGCAACGCCGTGTGTCCGATCAACGCGCCCACGTTCACCGCAGGACGCGCCTGATTGACGGCATCGATATAAGTGGCAAAGGTCGGATACTGAAAGTCATCAAACGCGCCGAGCAGGTTTATCGGATCGGGCGGATCGCCCTTTAGCGTCACCAGCGACGCGCTGATGCCGCAATTGCCGACAATCGCCGTCGTCACGCCCTGCGATATCTTCGGCAACATCTGCGGCGAACAGATGACGTGCGTGTCGTCGTGCGTATGGACATCGATAAAACCCGGCGTCAGCACCTGCCTCTCTGCCTCCACGACTTTCTCCGCCGTCCAGCCGCTCAGCTCGCCGATCACGACAATCCGGCCATCCTTCACCGCCACATCGCGCTGAACCGCCGGTGCGCCCGTTCCGTTGATCACCCGTGCGCCTTTGATCAGCGTATCGACGTGTTCTCCATCCGATGCCATGTTTTATCTCCTCAAAATTCATGCGCTTGTTTGCGAGCCAGTCAATCGCCCAACAGCTGACGCTCGTCCACCCCACCGCCTCGATAAACATCCAGCGCATATCCAGCGCATGTTTCATGTGCCGCAAAAGCTCACGGCTCGTCTTGCCCTGCTTCACAGCAAGCGCGGTGACAAGCAGGTCGAGCGCCATCAACATGGCGTAGCGGGACGTCGACGGTTTTTGTAAATAAAATCCGTCTCGTTCGCGATGATCGGAATCAACCAGTCGGCCAGTTGCGCGAGCGGCGACGCAGGCGCAGTCAGCGCAATCACGCGCGCGCCATATTCCCGCGCGATCCTGCAGCTTTCGACCATTTCCGGCGTCTGCCCCGTCACCGATAACGCCACCATTACATGCTCGCGCGAAAGCGGCGCGGCGACCATCCGCTGCAGCAAGCCGTCCTGATACGACGCCACCGGCCACCCCAGCCGGAAGCGCATTTCATCGGCTAAAGCGGTCGAGCCGCCGCCCGTGCCGAAGACGTAGATCATCCGTGCGCCGGCAAGCGCATCGACAGCCGCTGCAATCGGCGCCGCGCGCAACGCGCCGCCGATTGTGGGCGAGCGTGGTCTGGATATCGTCGAAAATACGGGCGGCGAGTGAATCGGCGGGATCGTCGGCGCCGGTTTCGTCATATGAACCGCCGCGCAGGAAGCGCTGGCCGACCGCCGCCTGAGCCAGCCGCAATTTGAGCTCGCGCACGTCCTGGCATCCCACCCCGCCTTCGCAAAACGCGTCACGGTCGCAATGCTGACCTCGGCTTTTTTGCGAGCGCACCGATGCTGGCGCGCGATGCGCCGGTCAAATCGTCGAGAATAAGCACCGCGACCTTCCGTTCCGCCGAGCGCAATCCGGGCGACGATATCGAAAGCGGGCGGTTTGGACGAAACGTTCATTGAGACCCTTTGATCCAGGTGTGGTACTAAATAACAATGCCTCGGGCATCGTACTTTCTGTACCATTGTCGCGTCATCTCGATATCAATCGAACCCAACCCTACAAGCCCCTGACTCTATACAAATCAAATACAAACGAACGATGGAGTAGCAGCACATGAAAGTTACAAACTATCAAAGCGCGACAATCAACCCTTTTGGCAAGGGTCTGGGCATGGTGCCGCGCGCTTTGACTGGAATCTGCTGGACGAGGATGTAAGCCTTGCCGGCCGCCGTACTGTACGCGGACCGGATCGAGCACAACCTGAAGTGGATGCAGGCCTTCGTGGCCAAATACGGCGTCAAGCTCGCGCCGCACGGCAAGACGACCATGGCGCCGCAATTGTTTCGCCGCCAGCTTGAGACCGGCGCGTGGGGGTATTACGCTTGCCACCGCGCATCAGGTGCGCGCGGCGTATCGGGGCGGCGTGCATCGCGTGCTGATGGCGAACCAGCCTAGTCGGCAAACGCAACATGGGCATGATCGCGGAGCTGTTCACCGCGACCCGGGTTTCGAGTTCCATTGCCTCGTGGATTCGGCAGACAACGTCGATCAGCCCGGCGCGTTTTTCAGCGATGTGAACAAACAGGTGAACGTGCTGCTGGAACTGGGCGGGTATTCGCGACGACGCGCAGCGCGACGCGGTGCTGGCAGCCATTGCACGCTGGCCCAATGCCGTGAAGCTCACCGGCGTCGAGCTGTATGGACGGCGTGCAGACGAATCGAAAGTACGTGCGTTTCTACAGAACGCGGTGGACGTGACGCGCGCTTGTCGCCGAGGGCAAGATCGCACGCAAGCCGGCGATTCTCTCGGGCGCGGGATCGGCGTGTTACGACGTTGTTGCCGATGAATTCGCGAAAGCGAATAGCGACGCAATCGAGGTCATCCTGCGCCCGGGCTGTTATCTGACGCATGACGTGGGCGTGTACAAGAAAGCGCAGAACGAGATTTTCGCTCGCAACCCGATCGCGAAGAAGATGGGCGAAGGGTTGAAGCCGGCGCTGCAATTTTGGGCCTATGTGCAATCGATTCCGGAGCCGGATCGCGTAATCATCGGCCTGGGAAAACGCGATGCCGCCTTCGACGCCGGCATGCCAGAACCTGCTCGCCACTTCCACCCCGGTACGCAATGGCCGCGTGACATCAAGACCCCGATGAAGGCTGGGAAATCTTCGGCATGATGGACCAGCACGCGTACCTGCGGATCAAGCCGGGCGACGACATCAAGGTCGGCGACATGATCGCATTCGCCATCTTGCCCCCCTGCCTGACGTTCGACAAATGGCGCCAGATCCTGGTCGTCGATACAAAATATCGCGTGAAGGAAGTGATCGAAACGTCGTTCTAGGCCTCGTCGGGAAGAGCGGCGCTGTCCGTGCTGTCCGTGCCGTTCACCTCGGCCGTTGTTCCAGCGGCAACTTCCTGAATCCGTTGCTCCAGCGCGCGCAGTGCGTCGGAAAGTGCCGTGACCGCGTCGTCGGGGAGCGTCGACAACGTCTCGTAGAGGAACTCGTTGCGGCGTGGCATGCCGGCTTCGGTAACCGCGCGGCCGGTATCGGTGAGAATCACGTTCGATACCCGATTGTCTCGCTGGTCGACACTGCGCGCAATCCAGCCCAGCGCCTCCAGCGTCTTCAACTGCCGCGTGAGCGCGCCCGGGTCCACGCGCAACCTCTCAACCAGCCGTTTCTGCGATAACTCGCCCGAGTGATCGTGCAGCGCGAGCAGGATGCGCCAGCGCGGCATTGGATGGCCGACCTGAGATTCGAACACCTGCATGAACGCACGATAAGTGCGCCCGAACTGCTGTATGAAGGCGATACGTTCCGTTTCGTCCATGCTGATTGGTTCCCGGCTGACTGCTCTAATGCTGGTTGCTTCAATGCCGCGCGTTTGCGCGTCGTTCGTGCCTGTAGTGCCCTTGGCGTGTTTGCTTTCTGATATCGAACTCATTCAGCCACTATCGTCGGTTCGATCTTCGCGCCCTTCAGACGAATCGGGGGTACGCGACGTGCTTGCCACACGGACAGCACCGCGACAACCGCCGCCACCGCCAGACCAATGTGAATTGCCGCAACCAACGACTCGCGTGCCGATTCGAGCAGCATCGCGCCGTTATGGCCGGCGGTCGCGAGTTGCGACAGCAGCGTGGCCTGCGCGTCGTGATTGATCAGGATCTGCGGATCGCTCAGGTCGCTGAACCAGTGGCTAGCGTTGTCTTTATCGAGTGAAAGCTGCACGCCGCTTGCGTACAGATGACTGATCAGCGTGCCGGTCAGGGCCGTGCCTATCATCCCGCCAATCATGCGCAACGACTGCAGTAAGGCTGTCGCAATCCCCAGATGCTCGCGCCCGGTCGTCAGTTGCGCGAACACGGTCAGGTTCGGCATGACAAAACCTAGCCCCATTCCGCCCAGCACCATGAACATCATCAACAGCGGACGCGGCATCGAGCGGGTGGCGATCACCACGCCGAGACATGCCATCGCGAGCAGCGCGAAACCGATGAACAGCATCGCATTGGGATTCTTCACGCGCGTCACGATCCGGCCATTCACGATACTGCCGATCGTAATGAACACGACCAATGGCGTAATCATCAGACCAGCGTCTTTCGGCGACATCCCAAAACCGCCTTGAAACAGCAAAGGCGCATAGAACAGCAACGAAAACATGGTGAAACCGCCGAGGATCGCCAGCGTGAACAGCGCGGACAGGCTCTTGTTGCGGAACATATCGACGGGAAGAATGGCGTAATCACAGCGTCGTTCCCACTTCCAGAGCGCATAGCCGGACGCAACGCTCGCGACCAGCAGCATCAGCGACTCCGCCGACAGCTCGTTTTTCGGCAACATTTCGACAAACAATTGCAGCGAACCTAGCGCAATCGCGATCAGGCCCGCGCCTTGCCAGTCCAAACGCATCTTGCCTTCATGCTTGACGTGCCGAAGATGCGGCAGGAAACGCCAGACGAAAAACACCGACAGCAGGCCGACGGGCAGATTCACGTAAAACGCGGAACGCCAGCCGTAGTATTGGGTCAGAATCCCGCCAAGTGATGGGCCAACCGCGTTCGCAATACCGAACGCCGAACTCATCATCACCTGCCACCGGAGCCGCACGAGGGAGTCAGGAAACAGATCGGCGATGCAGGCAAACGCAGTGCCTACCAGCATGCCGCCGCCAATGCCCTGAAGGCCGCGCGCGAGAACGAGGAACAGCATGTTGTTGGCGAGGCCGCAAAGCGCGGATGCGACCGTGAACACGACAATGGACGCGATCACGAACGGTTTGCGCCCGTAGTAGTCGCCGAGCCGGCCGAAAATAGGCACGGTGATGACCGATGTAAGCAAGTAGGACGTGGCGACCCATGCGTAAAGATCGAACCCTCTGAGTTCGGCGACGATGGTAGGCAAGGCCGTGCCGACCACGGTTTGATCGAGCGCGACCAGCATGGTCACGAAACAGACGCCTAACATCGCCATTAGCGATTCGCGAAACGGGAGCACTTGTCCCGCTGAGTGGTGCGCGACAGTATGAACGGCCATTTTTTGATACCGCAATGATTGACTTGTCAACGGAATGTAAATCATAGCACGGTGAAAGGCTCTAATCCAAGGCCAGACGCCTTCTCAACCTTTTAGAAATTCGCCATGGAATCGATGCCAATTGCCGCTTCGCCACTCTCGCAGGAAGATCTCGCCGCCCTGCGCCGCGCCAAGGAAGCGCTGGAAAGCCCGTCGTTCACGATGAAACTTGCGAGCGTGGTGGGCTCGCCCATCGAAAAGATGATGGCGAAAATGCCGAACATTGCGCAGGAAAAAGTCGACGAAGCGACTCAAGCCGCGCTGAAGAAATGCCTGCAGCTCGCGCTGCGCACGCTGAGTAAAAGCACTATCGACGGCGTGGTTCTGCCGCCGGAAAAACCGCACAACCTAATACACAAACTGGCCGTCGCGACGACGGGCGCGGCAGGCGGCGCGTTTGGGTTGTTTGCACTGCCGATCGAATTGCCGGTCACCACCACGCTGATGTTTCGCTCGATCTGCGACATTGCGCGCAGCGAGGGCGAAGACGTGCATCTGATCGACACCCAGTTGCAATGCCTGATGGTGCTAGGCATGGGCGGCCCGAGTTCGAGCGACGACAGCGCGGATATTGGCTATTTCTTCATCGTGCGTGGAACCCTGGCGCAGTCGGTATCGAAGGCAACAAGCGAGCTTGCCGCGAAGGATTTGAGTGGACACGGCTCGACCGCATTGCTCAAGTTTTTGCAGACCGTGGCGTCGAGGTTCTCGGTACAGGTGAGTGAACAAGTCGCCGCCAAATCGATTCCCGCAATCGGTGCGGTGCTCGGCGCCATGGTCAACACGATATTCATCGATCACTTCCAGCAAACGGCGCACGGACATTTCACCGTGCGCCGGCTGGAGCGCCAATATGGCCAACTGGCCGTCGAGCACGCTTCCCAGACCATCAATATAACGAGCAGGAAGTGACGCTGCAGTCGCCTAGGAGGTTTCCGCGGCCTGCAGCGCCCGTCACCCGGCGCACGAACCCCGCCGCCTGCTCCAGCGCCTGGTTCGTCTCCGGCACGAACGGCGCGAACATCTGAAAAACGTGCGGCATCTTCGGCCAGATGTTGAGCTCGACGCGCACGCACGCCGCGCGGACTTTCTCCGCCACGCGAGTGGAATCGTCGAGGAGCACTTCGGTATCGCCTATCTGGATAAACAATGGCGGCAATCCTTCGAACCGCCTATAAAAACGGCGATACGGATACGTACGGATGACGTACGTCGGTTTCTCCCACATATAACCTGCCGGCCGGCGCAAACGCACTGCCGTGGAACATGGGATCGCGCCCCTCGTTGGTCGTGATCGACGCTCCAGTCGCTGCCAGATCCGTCCACGGCGAAAACGTTACAGCGCCGGCAGAGAGCGAATCGCCCACGTCGCGCAAAGCGAGCAGCGTGGCCAGTGCGAGGCCGCCACCGGCCGAATCTCCGGCTATCACCAGGCGCTCGGGTAACACGCCATCAGCGAGAAGTGTTCTGTATGCCGCCAGCGCATAGTCCAGCGCCGCCGGAAACGGATGCTCGGGTGCGAGCCGGTAGTCGAGGGAAAAGGTTCGCGCGCCCGAGCGCCGGGCGAGCAGGAAAACGATCCCGCGGTGAATCGCGGGCGAGCAGAAGTAATACCCGCCTCCATGCATATAGAGGATCGTGATGAGAAGGTTGCTCCAGTGTCAGCCACTCTCCGCGCAGAGGCGCATCGAGCGACCCGTACTGCTCAACAAGATGCCAGCCAGCGGGTACCTTCGGCGACCACACGCGTTTCGACGCCATCGCGCGTGCGCGTGCGACATCAATTCCCGGTTTTGCTCAGGACGCATCGAGCGCCGTAAAATCCAGCACGCCAGCACACTTTGCCAACTCATCGCAGCTCCTCATAAGGGGCCTCGTCGATCATAAGATCTCTTGGCAAGCCGCGTGTCACAAAAGTGTTCGGTCAGCCTAGCGGCTTCAGTTTGCCGGCATGACTTGTCCGCGAATCTCTCCGGTCGGGTTCTTCTCAGTGTGGATATTGAACTAGTACTGGCCGGCCAACAGGCCCGTGGACTGTTGCTCGGAAAGCGTGGTCCGGTGATAGGACTGGGCAGGGCGTCCTTGTCGATAGCAACCTGCACCTTCGCGTTCTGGCCCACGGGCGCGGGACCGTGGAAATGGGCCATGGTCGCTGGGCCTGACAAATCGGCGTACGTCACGGCCCACTGCAGCGTCTTGGTTGCGTGGTGTCGAAGGTGGCTTTCAGCTCCCCATGTCCCTTGCTTACGCGCGGCGGCACTTCACTCGATGGTTGCAGATTCGCTTGCAACGCAACGGTATCGGCGAACGCCACGCTCGACGCCAATGATGTTACGGACGACATCAACACCAAGCTCAAACTCAACACGCTGTTACGCAGACTGAATCTCGTGAACATGTTTGCACTCTCCCGGTGACCGACGAATGGACGAGTCATCTGCTTTCCGCCGCGAAGGACGAGAGTGAGAGTAATAAGCACAGGCTCATCGACGCGCCATGTGGTAGTGCATTTTTCGTCTTAAGCCTGCGTGCGTGAATCCCAAGTCGATGCGCCACAGGAAATGCGAAAAGGCGCCTCGCGGCGCCTTTTCGTTACTACGTCAGACTTTCAGCAATTTAGAAGCGGTGACGAATACCCGTCGACACCCGATTACCCATATCTATTGCATGCAAGACTGAAGCTTGGCTGCATGTCGGCCAAACGGCGCATGCCTTTCCACATGGCCGTGTTG
>CALNPU010000044.1 GCA_940588625.1 uncultured Caballeronia sp. | reverse complement strand
TTGCCGCAATCGAAAACCTGCAACCTCCGATGCGACCGATTTCGTTATTCCCGTGTCCACGCGTTTTGATACTGTCTTTGGGCCATATGATGTCAAGCTGTCAAAGCTTGCAAAAAAGTACCCGGAATTTTCGTCGATTTCTTTGGCTTTTGCGAGACCACTATGCACTTCAGATTTGCCGGAAAGCCATGCTGGTCATGGCTTTCCGGGATTTTGCGGGGCAACTCGAAACGTTATTCTGGCGGAAAGGGTGAGATTCGAACTCACGGTACCCCTAAAGGCACACTGGATTTCGAGTCCAGCGCATTCGACCACTCTGCCACCTTTCCATTTACTGCAACCGCTTTGCTGCTTGTTACCAGCTCTTTGCGGCCTTCGCTGAGCGGATCGATGCTCAGCGAAAAAATTGTAGACGACTCGGAATCGATTTCCAACTCCTTTTCGTGAGCCTGTTACAACACAACGGCTCAATCCGCCTTCGGTACTTCAAGTTTTTCTACGCCACGCATGTACGGCCGCAATACCGTCGGCATCGTCACCGATCCATCCGCGTTCTGGAAGTTCTCGAGCACCGCAACGAGCGTGCGCCCGACCGCCAGTCCCGACCCGTTCAACGTATGAACAAATTCGGGCTTGCCCTGCGCATTGCGAAACCGCGCCTGCATCCGGCGAGCCTGGAACGCCTCAGTGTTCGAACAGCTCGAGATCTCCCGATAGGTGTTCTGCGCCGGCAGCCAGACTTCAAGATCGAATGTCTTCGACGCCGAAAACCCCATGTCGCCGGTGCACAGCGTAATCACGCGATACGGCAGTTCAAGCTTCTGCAGGATTGCTTCGGCGTGTCCAACCATTTCGTCGAGCGTGTCGTAGGATTTCTCCGGCGACACGACCTGCACCATTTCCACTTTATCGAACTGACGCTGGCGAATCAGGCCACGTGTATCACGGCCATACGAACCCGCTTCGGAGCGGAAGCAGGGTGAATGCGCGGTGAGCTTCACCGGCAGCGCAGCGGCTTCGAGAATGCTTTCCCGGACCGTGTTCGTTAGCGAGATCTCGGACGTCGAAATCAGATATTGCGTGACCGTGTTTTCTTCACCGCCCTTCTCCACCCGAAACATGTCGTCAGCGAATTTGGGTAGCTGCCCCGTACCGACCAGAATCTCCGGATTCACGATATACGGCGTGTACGCTTCCGTGTAGCCGTGCTGCTCGGTGTGAATGTCGATCATGAACTGGGCAAGCGCGCGGTGCAGCCGCGCGATCTGACCGCGCAGCAGCGTGAAACGCGCGCCCGAAAGCTTGGCGCCGGTCTCGAAGTCGAGGCCGAGCGGCGCGCCTACGTCGACGTGATCCTTTACTTCGAAATCGAACGAACACGGCGTGCCCCAGCGGCGCAGCTCCACGTTTTCCGTCTCGTCGCGGCCAACCGGCACGCTTTCGTGCGGCAGGTTCGGCACGCCGAGCATCAGGTCGGCAAGGCGCTTCTGGATGTCGTCGAGTTGTGCCGACGACGCTTTCATGGTGTCGCCAATACCGCCCACTTCCGCTATCATGGCAGCGGTGTCTTCGCCGCGACCTTTCATTGCACCGATCTGCTTCGACAACGTATTGCGCCGCATCTGCAGTTCTTCGGTCCGCTTCTGGATCTCGCGACGTTCGGTTTCCAGTGCCGCGAACGTAGCGACGTCGAGGGGGTAGCCGCGTTGGGCCAGGCGCTGGACAACAGCGTCGGGGTCTTTGCGCAGAAGTTGAATGTCGAGCATGGCAGGGCCGGTTCTTAGTAGGTGCGAATCCGTAATTTTAGCTCAGCACCGAAGGGTTATTGGCGCGCTGTGGCCGCGTTAGCCGTTCGGACTGAGGTTCGGGGCGTTTTCCGTTCCAGAAAAACCTGTCTTGAAATTGACCGCTACTCTATTCATCAACAATGCCCGCTACACGTGGCCGCGATCATTTCTTCTCGTCTTTGTTTTCGCGCTGCCATTGCGCGTCCATCTCGGCCAGCCTCGCCATCTTCTCGCCAATCTTGCCTTCCAACCCGCGCGGCGTCGGCTTGTACCAGTGCGGATCGCGCATGCCGTCCGGCAGGTACGTTTCCCCCGCCGCGTACGCATCGGGTTCATCGTGAGCGTAACGGTATTCATGCCTGTAGCCCAACTCCTTCATCAGCTTCGTCGGCGCGTTGCGCAGGTGCACGGGCACTCCGCGCGACTGGTCCTTGCCGACAGACTGCCGTGCCTCGTTGTAGGCCTTGTAGCCCGCATTCGATTTCGGCGCGACCGCCAGATAAATCAGCGCCAGCGCCAGCGCCAGTTCGCCCTCCGGCGTACCCAGCCGTTCATACGTTTCAGCGGCGTCGAGCGCAATGCGCCCGGCACGCGGATCGGCGAGACCAATGTCTTCCCATGCCATTCGCACGATGCGCCGCGCCAGATAACGCGGATCAGCACCGCTATCCAGCATTCGACAAAACCAGTAAAGCGTCGCGTCCGGGTTACTGCCGCGCACCGACTTGTGCAACGCGCTGATCTGGTCGTAGAACGCGTCCCCGCCCTTATCGAAACGACGCAAATTCTCGGCTAGCGCGCTGCCCAGCAGCGGCCCGTCGATATTCGTCGACTTCTGCTGCGCCGCCGCTCGCGCAACGATCTCGAGGTTATTGAGCAGCTTGCGGCCGTCGCCGTCGGCGGAACCGGTCAGCGCGTCGCGGGCTTCGTCGGTAAAGGTGAGACCGCCCAACTCTCCCTGCGCCCGGTCCAGCAACTCGGTGAGTTCGCTTGCGTCGAGGCTTTTCAGCACATAAACGGCCGCCCGCGACAGCAACGCGCTGTTCACCTCGAACGATGGATTCTCGGTCGTCGCGCCCACGAATACGAACAGGCCCGACTCCACGTGCGGCAAGAATGCATCTTGTTGACTTTTGTTGAAGCGATGCACTTCGTCGACAAACACCAGCGTCTGATGCCCGTTCGCCCGATGAATCTGCGCCAGTTCGACCGCCTCGCGAATGTCCTTCACGCCCGACAGCACCGCTGACAACGAGATGAATTCAGCGTGAAACGCCGCCGCCATCAGCCGCGCGAGCGTGGTCTTGCCCACGCCCGGCGGCCCCCAGAGGATCATGGAATGCGCTTCGCCAGACTCGAACGCGACACGCAGCGGCTTGCTGGCGCCAAGCAGGTGTTTCTGGCCGATGACCTCGTCGATAGTGCGAGGACGCAGACGCTCGGCAAGCGGAAAATTGGCACGGTTTTCTTCGAACATGGCGCTCTGGAGGGTTTCCGAATAAGTCTGGGTAAACTGGATAGTGTGCAGTTTGAGCAAAGACAGCGATAATCGTGCGCTTTTCGAGACGGACGCCGCCACTGCTTCAAAATCAACGTTTCGCCTCGACAAAATGCAAATCGAGCCGTAACGGGCGACGCAATTGGTGATTATGACAGCCGCGGCAAACTCGAAGAAACGCGCATGAACCGGGCCAAGCCCTACAGATAAGGACGAAACGCGAATGGGACAAGGGAACACTACGGAGAATACTGCGGGCACACGGTCGGTGAAACCGGCGCATCGACCTATGCGCCGCTTCTGCCGGTCCCCGCCGCGCGCCGCGCGTTCGGCACCTCGGACGCCTTCGCATTGTGGTTTTCACTCGGCATCGGCTTGCTGGTGGCGCCGGTCGGCGCGCTGCTCGTGCCGGGCATGTCGCTGCCGCATGCACTCGCGGCGATCGTGATCGGCACGGTGATCAGTGTGGTCTTGCTGGCGCTCGCGGGCGTGTCGGACGCCTGGCGGCCATGTCGTCGCTGCGCATCACACTGGGGCTACGCGGCGCGTCCGGGCCCGCGGTGATCAACGCGGTGCAACTGGTCGGCTGGGGCTCGTTCGAAATCATCGTGATGCGCGATTCCGCCGATGCCCTCGCCAAACAGTCATTCGGCCTCTCTATGCCGCTGATCTGGACCCTGATCTTCGGCGTGCTGGCGACAACGCTCGCAATCACCGGACCGCTGTCCTTCGTCCGGCGCTTCTTGCATACGTGGGGGATCTGGCTGCTGCTCGGGGGCGCGGGCGGGCTGACCTGGAATATGCTGGCGAAACAAGACCTTGGCGCGCTGATGAACCGGCCCGGCACAGGCGACATGCCGTTCGGCGCGGGTATCGACCTCGTGGTTGCCATGCCGCTCTCGTGGTTGTCGCTGATCGCAAATTACACGCGTTTCGGCCGGAGCGCGGGCGGTACGTTCCGCGGCACGCTGTTCGGCTACGGAATCGCAAACATCTGGTTTTATGCGCTGGGTGCGTTCTACGGTCTGACGGCAGGCGGCGGCGATGCGCTGCTGCTCATTCTCATGGATGAGATCGACAACGCTTTCGCAGATATCCATTCCGCCGCCGTTTCCACCGGTACATTCTGTGCACGGGCGAGCGTGCCTTTGCTGTCGGCGGCATTCGGCGCGTTATGCACGCTGGTCGCGCCGCTATTTGGCGTGGTGCTGGTGGATCACTTTATCGTGAGAAAACGTCGCGTTGAAATCTCCGCGCTCAGCGATCCGCGCGGTCCGTACGGGTTCTCGGGCGGTTGGCACGTGAGCGGGTTTATTGCGTGGGCGTTGGGAATCGCGGCGTATCACGCGATCAATCAGTGGCTGCCGAATCTGGGTGCAACGTTGCCGGCGCTCGTGGTAGGCGCGCTGGCTTATCTCGCGTGGTCGTGGGTCGCCGGGAACGGAGACAGTCGTCGGCGACTTAAGCAGCGCTCAGGCGAGCATCCGGGCGTGAGGACCGTCAGATCCCATGCCTGAGAAGCCTGTGCTGCGTCAGCCGTTGATCACATCCGCGCCCTTCGGCACGATGAACTTGAACTGATCGGGTTTCAGCGTCGGATTCTTTTCGATATTCGAGAACGTCAGCAAGGTGACGTTGCCGAACACATCATGCAATTCCATTGCTTCGAGATTGCCGTTCTTGAAGCCGATACCGACCTGCTGGAATTGCGTGTCCTGCGCTTTCGGCGTTAGTGTTAGTTCTAGCCAGTCGATGCCATCCTTCACGCCCGCGTCGCGCGACGTGAAATTCTTGTCGAGGTCGTTGTTGCCGAAGAGGATCGCAGCCGGACTCGCGCCCAGCGCGTTGCCCAGCGGCCGGATGGTGACTTGGTTCAGGTCCTTGTCGTAGACGTAGAGCTTGTCGCCGTCTGCCTGCAACACTTGCGCATAGGGTTTGTCGTACGACCAGATGAACTTGCCCGGCCGCGCGAACGTGAACGTGCCGCTCGACGTGCCGCCAAGCCGCGCCGCCATGCTCTGCGTAGCTGATGCCGCCTTACTCGGCGCCTTCACCTCGCGCTGGACGAAGTCGCCATGCGCCGCGTGAACCTGCGCGATAAATGCCTTCAACTGCTCGGTACCGCTCGCGAAAGCCTGCGACGCCAGCAACAGGGAAGCGCCAAAAACGACGGCTTTAACGGCGTTGCTACCCGACCTCAACGCCGATCTCAAAACTGACTGCATATAAAAAACTTTCCAGATAACCTTATTCAGCTTCACGCGCCGGCGTGAGGATTTCGCGATTGCCGTTCGATGACATCGCCGAAACGAGTCCCGAATTTTCCATTTGTTCGAGCAGCCGTGCTGCCCGGTTATAACCGATCCGCAGGTGCCGCTGCACAAGCGAGATCGACGCGCGGCGGTTTTTGATAACGATTTCGACAGCCTGGTCGTAGAGCGGATCGGCTTCGCCTTCTCCACCACCCGCAGCTGCACCACCTGGCGCACCGTCCTCGCCATCGCCCAGCACGCCGCCTTCAAGAATGCCTTCAATGCAGTTCGGCTCGCCGTGCTCCTTCAGCTTGGCCACCACGCGGTGCACTTCTTCATCCGAGACAAAGGCGCCATGCACGCGCACGGGGGGTCCTGAGCCCGGCGGCAGATAAAGCATGTCGCCCATTCCCAGCAACGATTCCGCGCCTTGCTGGTCGAGGATGGTCCGCGAATCGATCTTCGACGACACCTGGAACGCCATCCGCGTGGGCACGTTGGCCTTGATCAGACCGGTGATCACGTCCACCGACGGCCGCTGCGTGGCAAGAATCAGGTAAATCCCGGTCGCACGCGCTTTCTGCGCAATCCGCGCGATCAGCTCTTCCACCTTCTTGCCGACCACCATCATCAGGTCGGCGAGTTCGTCGATCACGACCACGATGGTCGGCAAGCGATTGAGCGGTTCCGGCTCGTCCGGCGTCAGGCTGAACGGATTGGGGATCTTCTCGTCGCGCTTGGTGGCTTCGTCGATCTTGTTGTTGAAGCCCGCAAGATTACGCACGCCCATCTTGCTCATCAGCTTGTAGCGGCGTTCCATCTCGGCCACCGCCCAGTTGAGCGCGTTGCCGGCCTGCCGCATGTCGGTGACGACCGGACAGAGCAGATGCGGAATGCCTTCGTAGACACTCATTTCGAGCATTTTCGGGTCGATGAGGATCATGCGGACTTCGTCGGCGGTGGCTTTGTACAACAGCGACAGGATCATCGCGTTGATACCCACCGACTTGCCCGAGCCCGTGGTACCCGCCACCAGCAAGTGGGGCATCTTCGCGAGGTCGGCGCATATGGGCTTACCGCCAATATCCTTGCCGAGACCCATGGTCAGGGGCGAGGCAGCATCGGCATATACCTGCGAACCGAGGATCTCGGACAGACGCACGGTCTGGCGGCGCTGATTCGGCAACTCCAGCGCCATGTAATTCTTGCCCGGAATGGTCTCGACCACACGAATGGAGACCAGCGATAACGAGCGTGCCAGATCCTTCGCCAGCCTGACAATCTGCGAGCCCTTCACACCCGTGGCCGGCTCGATTTCGTAACGCGTCACGACCGGCCCGGGATACGCGGCCACCACCGACACTTCCACGCCGAAATCCTTCAGCTTTTTCTCGATCAGACGAGACGTGTATTCGAGCGTATCGGCGGAAATAGTTTCCTTCAATTCCGGCGCGGCGTCGAGCAAAGCCAACGGCGGCAGCGTGGAATCGCCGGGGAGATCGGTGAAAAGCGGTACCTGCTTTTCCTTCTTCACACGCACCGATTTGGCCGGCGCGACCGGCGGCACGATCATGACCGGCTCCTGCTCCTCGATCTTCACGCGTTCGCGCACCACCTTGCCTTCGCGCTTCTCGGCCGCGGCTTCGCCCAGCTTGCGGTCGCGGCCGGCCTCACGGCGCATTCTCGCGCCGGTGATGGTGGCCATGATGGCGTCGCCGGTTTTTTCGCAGACGGACAACCAGGAGAAATTGAAATACAGCGACAAACCGATCGCCAGCGCGACCAGCAAGAACAGCGTGGCGCCGGTGAAACCCAGCGCGTGGGAAACCCCGTGCGCAACTGCCTCGCCAACCACGCCGCCCGATGCATATTGACGTGGCATCTGCACCTTGAGCGACCACATGCGCAACGCTTCGAGACCGTCGCTCGCGGCCAGCACAAGCACGAACGCGAATGCCTCGGCGAGCCAAGTGCGATCTTTCGACGGCGCTTCGTCAGCGTCAGCCGCTTCGTGATTCGTAATACGTCGATAGTTCGCGATGATCTGCCGCACCAGCAGCACGACCCACCAATAAGCCGAAAGCCCGAACAAAAGCAGCAGGATGTCTGCTGTCCACGCGCCCACGCGGCCCGCCCAGTTGGCGATCTGGTCGACTTGCGCGGCGTGGGTCCAGCTTGGGTCGTGGCGGCTGTAGCTCACCAACGCCATGAGCAGGAACACGCCGAGCGCGACCTGCAAGATCCATCGAATCTCGGTAAAAAGGCGCGACATGCGGTGCGGCAATGCCTGCGCGCTTGCAGAATAGGTAGCTTTTGCCATTGATCCGTAAGGCTTTCTGACCCGCCGCGCACGGGGTGCGCCGACTCAACAGGTTTAATGACGCATTGCATTGTAAACGCTGCGTTGCGATGATCGAGCAAAAATGGTCTGCGGTTTCACCCTGTAACACTTGTGTTACAGGGTTACAGGGTTAGGGTGGCGGCCTCGGAGCGTGCTATGGCGGCCATTGAAGGATCACTCGGCGAGCCTTCTTCACACGGCCTTTATAATGGCGAACTCGCACCTAACTACAGGTCACTGGCAGCAGTGCGTGGCATGCGGTTCGCCGCCACAAGCGACTTTCACCCGTCCGCGCGCTCAAGCCGATATGAATCGTTAATGGATCAAAGCGGATCAACGGTTCGGCCCTAACCACAACGGATTGCTCTCATGTCTTCGCCCAAACACGCAAAAGTGCTGATTCTCGGTTCCGGCCCCGCCGGCTACACCGCCGCTGTCTACGCGGCTCGTGCCAACCTGTCGCCGTTGCTCATCACGGGGCTGGCGCAGGGCGGTCAACTCATGACCACCACCGACGTCGAAAACTGGCCCGGCGACCCATTGGGCGTACAAGGTCCTGAGCTGATGCAGCGGTTGCTGGAGCATGCCGAGCGCTTCAACACTGAAATTGTCTTCGATCACATCCACACCGCCAAGCTGACCGAACGGCCTATCCGCCTAATCGGCGATTCGGGCGAGTACACCTGCGACTCGCTGATTATTGCGACGGGTGCATCGGCGCAATATCTGGGCGTGCCTTCGGAAGAAGCGTTCATGGGCAAAGGCGTGTCCGCTTGCGCCACGTGCGACGGATTCTTCTACAAGAACGGCGAAGTTGCGGTGATCGGCGGCGGCAACACGGCCGTGGAAGAAGCGCTGTACCTGGCGGGTATCGCCAAGAAGGTGACCGTGGTTCATCGGCGCGACAAGTTCCGTGCCGAGCCGATCCTGATTGACCGCTTGCTCGCGAAGGAAAAGGAAGGTCTGGTCGACATCAAGTGGAACCACGTGCTGGACGAAGTCACGGGTGACACTGCCGGCGTGACGGGCCTGCGCATCAAAGGCACCGAAACCGGCACGACCAGCGACATCGCCCTGCAAGGCGTGTTTGTCGCGATCGGCCACAAGCCGAACACGGACCTGTTCGTTGGCCAGCTCGAGATGAAAAATGGCTACATCATCACGAACGGCGGCCTGCAAGGCAACGCGACCGGCACAAGCATTCCGGGCGTGTTCGCCGCCGGCGACGTGCAGGATCGCATCTATCGCCAGGCTGTCACCAGCGCTGGCACGGGCTGCATGGCCGCACTCGATGTCCAGCGTTATCTTGAAAGCATCAACGAAAATCCCGCCGTGCACTCGATGAGCGCCGAAGCGGAACGGTAAGCGGCTGGAAAGGCAGTGCGGTCGGGTCGACACAACGACACGAAGTTCCGCGCCACCTGAATACGCCCCGGTTCGCCGGGGACGAAGAAACGCCGGGCGCGATCCTCTGGATCGGTCGGCGTTTTCGTTTTGAGGGCGGATGAAAACGGCTACGAAAATATCCTCCGCGCCGATTTTTCCTCTTCCCATGTTAAAAAGGGTTTCCGGAGCGGCTTGACTCGTATTTCGCCGCCGTGCATCTTCTTCTGCCATGCAATGCCCAAGAACCTGCACCATCCGAACGAACCCAAGCTGAAACTGAAACGCCAGTGCAACGCCGCGTCGGCGTCTAATGCCGCTGCCGCTGCGCCGAAGGTCGCAGCGCCGACGGCAGAGGAAGTGTCAGCGGCCTTGAAACGCGACGGTCTTGCGGGGCTTGGCGCGTCGCGCAACTCGCTCGAGGCCGCTGCGGCCAAACTCAAGATACAGCGGATACAGCGCGCCGCCGTGATGGCCAAGCGTGAAGCCGTGGCGGACGCGGATGTGTTCCGTCGTTCCATCGAAGTGGAACCGCTGAAAGTCCCGCCCCGCATGCCGCTGCCGCGCGTGCCGCCATCGCCGCTGCTGCTGCAGACGCGCCTCGACGAAGAAGCCGTGCTGCAAGAAGCGCTCTCCGACGAATACGACCCCGAAAGCCTGCTCGATACCGACGACATCCTCTCCTATTACCGCCACGGCGTGCGTCAGGAAGTGGTCCGCAAGCTCCTGCGCGGCGCGTGGATCGTACAGGCGCAACTCGATCTGCACGGCATGCGGCGCGAGGAAGCACGCGAGGCGCTGTCGGAATTTATCCGTGAATCGGTGAAACGCAGGTTGCGCTGCCTGCGCGTGATCCACGGCAAGGGACTGCGGTTGATCGGACGCGAACCGGTGCTCAAGGGCAAGGTGCGCGCGTGGCTCATGCAGAAAGAAGAAGTGATCGCGTTCTGTAAGGCGCGACCGCATGACGGCGGCGCGGGCGCCGTACTCGTGCTGCTGCAGCCGGGCAGTTCGCCGCAGTATCACGGTCATCCGCAGGACCGGGGTCCCCCGACCCCACGGTGATCACGATTCGGACCACCGGCGCGACCAGCGAAAGAGGCCGTAACCTGCTGCATCCCAGGCTCACGCTGGCCATCTCCATCATGGAGGCGTTCGCTATCTTCGCGTATGCGATTTCCGGGTTGATCGAAACGAGGAAGCGCCGGCTGAATGCCGTGGGAGCCTTCCTTCCTGGTGGCGCTCGCCACCGCTTTGGGCGGCGGCACGATGCGCGATGTGCTGCTGTCGCGCCGGCCGTTTTACTGGGCCCAGCATCAGGACTACGTGATCGTCATCTTCATCATGGCGATTTTTGCGCCGTTCCTGCTGCGCACGACCACGTGCCTGTTCGACCAGCGCGCGATGCTGATTGCAGACGCCATCGGACTGGGCCTTTTCAGCATTTCCGGAACCTCAATTGCACTCGATGCGGACATGCCCGCGTTCACGGCAGCCATGATGGGCGTGGTGACGGGGGTGTTCGGCAGCATCATGCGCGACGTGCTGTGCAACGATGTGCCGTTGATCCTGCGCGATTCGCGGCTCCTACGCGGTTGCGCGTCGCGGGTTGCTGGCTGTATCTCGGACTCGACTGGCTGGGGCTGCAAGGGGTGTACAACGTGCTGATATCGACCGGGTTTATCTTGATCACACGGCTGGTCACGCTCAAGCTGGACGTCCGCTTACTGCACTGATCCGTGCTCGCAGCGGGATCGCGGCGGAAGCCCGCCAACACGCGCCAGCGAAAACCGCCGGCTATTTGCTACAATTTTTCCTCGATTTTCGCCTTATTTCCGGCATTTCATTTACGTCAATTCCACTCCAACGGTTGATCGACCCGCAGACTGAACATGAACATCGAGCAAGCGCGTTTCAACATGATCGAACAGCAGATCCGCCCCTGGGATGTGCTGGACCAGGACGTCCTGAACCTGCTGTCGATCGTCAAGCGTGAAAACTTCGTTCCGGTCGCGTATCGCAACATCGCGTTCGCGGATCTAGAAATTCCGCTGCCCGCCGGCCAACACATGCTGTTTCCGCGAATCGAAGCGCGGGTGCTGCAGGAACTGGCCGTGAAAAAGCACGAAGTCGTGCTCGAGATCGGCGCCGGCTCGGGTTACATGGCGGCGTTGCTCGCCGCACGCGGCCGTTCGGTCATCAGCGTGGAAATCGAGCCCGAACTCGCGAGGTTGGCCGAAGAAAACTTGGCGGCGAACGGCGTGTTGAATGCGCAGGTCGTGCTCGGTGACGGCGCACTCGGCTGGAAAGAAAGCGAACCCTACGACGTGATCTGCGTCTCGGGCGGCTTGCCGGTCATGCCCCAGGAATTCCTCGATCAGTTGAAGATCGGCAGCCGGCTGGCAGCGTTTGTTGGCAGCGCGCCGGTTATGAAAGCGCAGATCATTACGCGCTTGGATGAAAAGCAATTCCGCGTCACCGATATTTTTGAAACGCTGATCCCGCCACTCAAGAACGCCGTGCTGCCGTCGCGCTTCAAGTTCTGACGTAACCTGGTTTCAGGTTCGGACTCGCGCTCCCTTTTTTAGCGGCGAGTTCGGAGTTTCACGTTTCATCACGTTGCAAGCTGCACGTTTGTTTATGCCGGTAGCACCAGCGGCCACCCGCTCGCTGTCGCTAAACACTTTCACCGGAATCCCATGCAAAATCTGTCCGCACCCGAACTGGCCGAATGGCTCGCCGATTCATCGCGTCCCGCCCCTGTCCTGCTCGACGTCCGCGAACCGTGGGAAATCGAAACCGCGAAGCTCGCCAACATTGTCGCCATCCCGATGTGCGATATCCCGGCGCGCAGTGAAGAACTGGACGACGAGCGCAGATAGTCTGCATTTGCCACCACGGCGCCCGTAGCGCGTAAGTTGGCATGTTCCTGGAGTCCCGTGGCTTTACGCACGTGTTCAACCTGTTCGGGTCGCGTCAGGTCTATCCGACCGTGCCCACGTAATGATCCGTTCTCTTTCGGGCCGTTGTTTTAGTCGTTCTACCCTTCCGCTCGCCCGTTCCGGACGAATCCCATGCGCCCGATGTTCGCACTTGCGCTATGCAGTATAGTCAGTAGTAGGGTTTGCATGCTCGCCCGCCTCGACCGTGAGTCTCAATCAGCTCTACGACGAAGCGCTTGAAACCGACGCGTAGCTCCAGAGCGCGCGTTCCGGCCTCACCGTCGACAGCGAACAACTGCCGCCTCAAGCCCGAGCGAAACTGTTGCCGCAACTCTCGGCCTCGGTGCTCGGTGCTCGGTGACCGCCAGCGAGCAGCGCACGGAACTCTGCGGCGGTTTCCCCGCATCGTCCGGAAACAGCAACGGCGGCACCGTTTCACTGACGCACCCCCCATCAACGTCGCGAGCTGGCAAGGTTATCAACAAGGCTAGATCGCCCTGACATCCGCTCAGGTGCAGTTCGCGGCAGCCCGTCAGGACCTGATCGTGCGGCTCGGCCAGGCGTACTTCGATGCCCTTTCCAGGACAGCGTCGCGATCATGCGCTCGCAAAAGGCGTCGATTGCCGAGCAGCTTGAATCGGCGAAACGCTCATTCGATGTCGGCCAGTCGACCGTCACCGATACCAACGAAGCCCAGGCCAGATACGATCAGGCGATCTCGCAGGAAATTGCGGCGCAGAACGATCTCGAGCGCTGGAGCAGATCGTCTGGCATCCAGTGACCAGACACGGGTGGTGGATGGCCTCGCGCGAGGCGTGACGCTGCCGCCGCCGGTTCCCGCCGACATGCAGCAATGGGTCGACCTGGCGTGCGACGCGAACTATCAGGTCGTACTCAAGCAACTGGCGGTTGCGAACTCGCAGCGTGAGACATTGAAAGCGAAGGCCGGTCATTATCCGACGCTCGATCTGGTCGCGAGTTACGTAAAGAGCAGTCTGGGCGCTGCGGGCGCCGGCAACTTTGGCGGGAATTTCGGCGGCGGTTTTGGGAGTGGCGCAACCGGGCGTGCCGGCAGCCGCGGCCGAACTGGGCAATTACGCGGCGCCTATTACACCAACGCGACCGTCGGCGTACAACTCACTATTCCGCTGTAGGAAGGTGGCGCGACGCAAAGCCGCGTGCGCCAGACACTGGCGCTAGAAGACAAGGCGGCGGAAGCAGATCTGGACGCGGCCGCGGCGTTCGGCGGCGTTATCGGCGCGACAGGCGTTTGGGGGGGTATCGAGTGGACTCGCAGGTCCGTGCGCTAGAAACCAGCAGAACAATCCGCGCGGACGTCTCTTGAATCGAATCTGCTGGGTTATCAGGTGGGCGTGCGGATCAACATCGATGTGCTCAACGCGCAGAATCAGCTCTTTTCGGTACGGCGCGATCTGGCGAAGGCCCGCTATGACACGTTGATCAATTCGCTGAAGCCGAAGGCATCCACGGCCAGCCTGACCGACAGCGACGTGCTCTCGCTCGACCATGCTGCTCTCGCCTACCGACGAACCGCTCTGACCGCTTTACCGGTGGTGCCAAGCGTGCCACATCCGGGCGCGGCGGCACGTAAAACGAACACGGACGAACACGGTTGGCCGCCGGTCGATGCCGCAATAAAAAACCGAGGACTTCTTTCGCATCAGAAAAAGCCCGCGGTTTATTCAAAGCCCGTAAAAAATCAAACCACGTTCATTGCCAACGCGCTTTCGCGATAGTGCAGGCTCGCCTTTTCGCTACCGCCGAGTTGCTCATGCAAGCGCGCCAGCGCGCGATGCGTGCGAATCTTCAACGGTTCGTTGTCCGCAAGCTTCAATGCCGATTCCAGAAACGCCTGCGCCTTGCCCCACAATTGCTGATGCAGGCACAACCGCCCAAGCGTGAACATAAGGTCCGCGTCTTCAGTACGCTCCTTCTGCCATGATTCGGCGCGCTGGATCAACGGCAATGCGTCGCTCGGCGATGCGCAATCCGGGTACCGCAGCAGCAGCCGCGCGTCCCAGTTGTGATTCAACGCTTCTTCAACAATCTTGCGCGCGTCGTTCATTCTGTCCAGCGCAATCAGCAATTCAGCGGCAAGATCGGCCAGCCGCGGCGATTGCCGTTCGGTCGCCGATAACGACTGCCAGAACTCCAACAACGCGTCCGGATTATGACGCCGGTCACGCAGCAGATTTTCCGATGCGACCTGACGCAAACGCACCGCGACCGCCGGATGCAGCACCTCCCGTTTCTCCAGCGTCTTGACCAGCTTCAGCACTTCGCCCCAGTTCTTCAACTGCTGCTGCGCGCGCAACGCAATCTGCTGCGCGTGCCGCCGCCGCCCGCCTTGCGCCTGCATCTCGGTCAACGCAACCAGCGCGCCGTCCGCGTCGCGGCCATCGGCACGCATGTCGGCGGTGGCCATCAAACGCGCGTCCTGCCAGTCGCTGTCCTGCACCTTGGCGAGCCATTCGTCGCGACGCGCATATTCGTGCATCTCGTGCGCCGCCTTCGCACCGATCAGCCCGGCGGCACCGGCATTTTCATCGACAATCAGGGAATCGCGTGCCGACTTCTCCGCCTTCGAAAAACGTCCCGCATACAAATGGCCGATGGCGTCGCGCAATGCGGCATTCGCCTTCGCATGCCGCGAGCGGGTCCGGTACGCCGACACGCGTTGCGGCATTTTCAGCACGCTGCGAATGGCGCGAAGCACGGCGTAGATCACGATGAACGACACGACCAGCACCACCACGAACAGATTCAGCGACATATCCACCCGATAAGGCGGCATGACCAGCAGCACCTGCCCACCGTCGAAGACGCCGACGAGCGCCAGGCCCGCGGCTGCCGCGAACAGCAGCACAAACCAGATGAGTCCGCGCATCGTCATCATCCACCTCGCTTGAACTGGTGAACCGCCGCGAGACTCGCGTTCAGATCGGGCACGGTGACCGCGAGCGACGCCTGGTCGACTTGCTGCAAGAACGTACGAACCGCCTTGACCTTGCCCGACGACTGATCGAAATACCGACCGAGCGCGATGTCGGCGGCATGAAGATCCGACTTGAGCGCGGGTTCACTGCGCGACAACAAAGACAGGCGCGCCGACAACAAATGCAGCTTCACGTTTTCGCGCACGAAATAACCTTGATCCGGCGATGCGAGCATGGCGTCGGCGTTATCGATACGACGCACCGTCACCAGGCTCGACAACTGCTGCCCAATACCGCTGGCAAGCTGCAGCAGCCATACTTTCCAATACGGCTGGCCAGTCGCGGCTGCGATGGAGGCGGTATCGCGCGGGGTATCGGCGTGCGCCGTTGGCTGCGTGATCGGCACTTCGCCCGCCAGAGGCAGGGAGTCGATCTGATCGATTGCTGTATCGAGCTTGATGGCAAGCCCCGTGAGATCGGTGGACGGCGTTGCGCGCAACTTGTCCATGTCCTGCGTGATCGCCTTGCGGATCGTCATGATCTGCGGACCCGTGGTAGCGGCGAGCCGCGTGTCCGCGCTTTGCAGTGCGAACAGCGCGAGCTGAACGTTGCCGGTGAGCTGTAACTGCTGGCTCGCGCTTGAGAGGATTTGTTCGACTTCGGCAAGCGTCCAGTCGTCGCGATTGCTCGCCAGATCCTGGTATTGCTGTTGCAGCGCCTGGCTTTGCGCCTGCGCGTCGGTGAGTTTGCCCTGGAACTGGATGATCTGCTTATTGAGCGCCTGCACGGAACTGGCGGCCTGATCAGCCTGGGCGCGCAAGGCGTCCGTTTGCGTGTCGTTCGCCTGCAGACGTTGCACGAATTGCGCGTCGCGCTGATCGAATTTGCGGTTGAGCATGAAACCGCCCACACCCGCGACCACCACGACGATCAACAGCACCAGCCACAGCAGCGCGGTGCCCGCGCCGCCACCACGCTGTTTCGGCTGCGACTCGTAGGGCGTGAACGGCGTGTTCGGCGGCAACGACTGGGTTGACGTGGTGGACTGCGGGGCGGTCTTACTCGAATCGATCGAATCAGTCATGCGTAATTGAGCCGGTTGGTGAGCCGGCGTTGGGGCCGGCCTGGAACCCGTCGGCGCGGACTCCTGGTTGGTTTGACTGGATTGGCTGAACGGCGCTGCCGTCGAGGCCTTGTATCCATGTTCTTGCGCTTTTGCAACCTGCGCTTCCGGTTCTTGTTGTTTCGCTGTGTGTTCCGTTGCCGCGGCAAAGATGCCGGTGAGTGCCTGCACGATACGCTCGTCGCCGGCGCCGGACAACGTAATCCTATCAAAACCCGCTTGCCGCGCGGCTTCCGCAATACGCGGATGCGGGCTCACGAGCGGCGCGCGCTTGAGCGTCAGGGTTTCATCGACGGTGAGATGTTCGCGGACAAGCTCTTCGAGATTGCGTACGCCTTCCGAGCTTGTCAGCAGCCACGCATGCGGAACGCCTGCGAGCAGGGCGTGGATGCGCTCCCAGTCGCGCATGGACGGTTCCGGCACGATCCGCCGGTACGCCGCCACTTTCTCGACCTTCGCACCCGCTGCGCTCAACGCGCCCGCCAGCCACTCGCGGCCGCCGTCGCCGCGCACGATCAATACGCGTTTGTCCTTGAGACCGTCAGGGCCGAAATGCGCCTCGATAGCGGCATACAGCGCTTCGGAATCGTAACGGGGATCCGTGGGTGTTTCGGTCACCGTTGCGCCGGCCGCCGGGCTGATTATGGTATAGGCCGGTAGCGCCACGCCTTGCCGCGCGAGCGCAGTCAGGCTGCCGGGTCCGACCACGCCAATCGCGACGTGCGAAGGCCACGCGGAACTGAGCGCGGTAAACGCGTGATCGATAGCATTCGGCGACACGAACACGACCAATGCAAACCCAAGCTCAGCGGGCGCATACAGCTCGCGAATCGCCGCGCGCAGCGGAACGGCGTCGGCCACCGGACCAATATCGATAAGCGAAAACTGGATTGATTCGAAACCAGCGCGCTCTAGCAGCGCCAGCAACGCGGCCGACTGGCCCGAAGGACGCGTGACGACGACAACAGCCGGTCGCTGCGCTGGCGGTTGCGTTCGCCCTTGCGCCAATGAATGGGTAGATCCCTGAGCGCTCGCCATCAGTCGGCAGGCGAGGCAGCGGGAGTAATACCCGCACCGCTCGCGGTACTCAGCTCACGGACGATTTCCATTGCGCCCTGTGCTTCGAGTTCGGCCGAGACACGGCTACCGAGATCCAGCGCGACCTGTACATCAGCGGCCTGGGCGGATCCCTCGGCACGCAGGACCCGCGTGCCGTCGACAGTCGAGACATAGCCGCGCAAATGCAGTACGCCGTCGCGCCAGTCCGCATACGCGGCGAGCGGCACTTCGCAACTGCCGCCGAGCGAGCGCGACACCATCCGTTCGGCTTCGACGGCAGCGGCCGTCGCTTCATGATGCAAGGGTGCGAGCCAGGCCGCGAGATTGTCGCGGCCGGCGCGGATTTCAATGCCCAACGCGCCCTGTCCCGCGGCCGGCAAGCTGGTTTCGACCGGCAGGCTGGTACGAATCCGCGACTCGAGGCCAATGCGTTTCAAGCTGGCGGCAGCAAGAATGATCGCCGCGTAATCGCCGCGATCAAGCTTGGCGAGCCGGGTATCGAGATTGCCGCGCAACGGACGGACATCGAGATGAGGGAACTGCATGCGCAACATGGCTTCACGGCGCAGGCTGGACGTCCCCACAATGCTGCCCTCAGGCAGCTCCTCGAGGAACGCATAGTGCGGCGAGACGAAGGCGTCGCGCGGATCTTCGCGTTCGAGGATCGTGCTCAGCGTGAAGCCCTCAGGCAGTTCCATGGGCACGTCTTTCAGCGAATGCACGGCCAGGTCGGCGCGGCCGTCGGCGAGCGCAGCTTCCAGTTCCTTGACGAACAAGCCCTTGCCGCCGACCTTCGATAAGGTCCGGTCGAGAATCTGATCGCCGCGTGTCTTCATTCCAAGGATTTTGACGTCGCAAGATGGATATAATTTGTGCAATGCAAACTGCACATGCTCGGCCTGCCACATGGCTAGACGGCTTTCCCGCGAGGCAATGACCAGAGTGTCGGGCGGCAGCGTGGAAGGCGTCTCGGAGTTCATTGCAAAGTCAATCGAATGACGGGATCGATAACAATGGTAGCACGCACGCCATTGCCCAATTACAGTCGGACCCCGCGCCCGAGCGCCGCAGCACTAGCTTCGAGCGAGGCGGCAGAACGGAGACAGCAAGGTTGTGCCGCATCGCACGGCATCGCCGGGGCCCGCATTTTATCGCGCCGCCACGTTAGGAGGCCTTCGCAATCTCGGGTTCCATCCGCTGCGTAGTAATGAAGCATGGCAAAGCAGTCGAACGTCGCACCGGCCGGCGGTCTCACGCCCTTTCATCTTTTCTGGCGCCGGGCCGAGTCGGTATCCTGTCTCTGGCTTTCAAGAGGAATTCAACGTGACGTCTCCCGGATCGGCGCGCAACGCCCGCCCCTGCCGCAACGCCGTATCGAAGGATGCTTCTTCCGCCGCACCCGCAACGGCACCCGCCGTTCATAGCCGCGCGGCCACCGTCAGCAAGGCGTCCAAGACCGCCGCCCCCGTGAAAACGGCAGCGGCTGGGACCGGCAAACGCGTGACGAACGGTCGTGCTTGTCGCCAACCCCGCGCCCGCGGAAACCGTGAAGAACAGCAAAGCGCCCAAAGCTCCGTCCCGTAAGCGCGACGATAAGGACCAGCCGCTCTTTGAAGACATCCGCTATCTGGGCCGCCTGCTGGGCGACGTAGTGCGCGAGCAGGAAGGCGACAAAGTGTTCGATGTCGTCGAGACGATTCTTCAGACGGCAGTGAAATTCCGTCGCGAGGAAGACAACGAGGCGTCGCAGACGCTGGAAAAACGCTTGAAATCCCTCTCGCCCGAGCAGACGGTGAGCGTCGTGCGCGCGCGTTCAGCTATTTCTCGCATCTCGCGAATATTGCCGAGGACCGGCATCACAACCCGCGCCGGCGGATTCACGTGCTCGCCGGTTCCGCCCCGCAGCCCGGTTCGATGGCTTATGCCATCGAACGCCTGAAGACGAGCCCGAATGCGAAGTCGACGAAAGCTACGCTGCAAAAATTTTTCGATAACGCGCTCATTCGTCCCCGTCCTCACCGCTCATCCGACCGAAGTCTCACGCAAGAGCATTCTGGACGCGCAGCACGAAGTCGCACAGCTGCTGGCCGAGCGTGATCAGGAACTGACCGCGCGCGAACGGGCGCACAACGAAGCCATGCTGCGCTCCCGCGTTACTTCGCTGTGGCAAACGCGGATGCTGCGCGACGCCCGACTGACCGTCGCCGATGAAATCGAAAATGCGCTCTCGTTCTCGTATTACCACGCGACGTTTCTTGAAGAGATTCCCGCGCTGTATGCCGATATTGAAGCCGTGCTGACCGAGCACGGCCTGCCGGCGCGTCTGCCGCCGTTCCTGCAAATGGGTAGCTGGATTGGCGGGGATCGCGACGGGAATCCGAATGTCACCGCGCCCACGCTCGTGCACGCCATCACGCGCCAGGCCACGGTGATCCTCGAACATTATCTCGATCAGGTGCACAAGCTGGGCGCGAAGTTGTCGGTGTCGCATTTGCGCCAGCGCGAGCGGCGCGCTGAAGACGCTCGCGGATGCATCGCCGGATTCGTCGCCGCATCGTATTGACGAATCGGCGTGTATGCGCGGCTGGTGGCATCCGCCAACGAGCGGCTCGGGCAAGGCGTGGTCCCTGCGCGCAGCCGTCATCCGGCAAAACCGTACACAACGGCAGCGGAATTTGGCGCCGACCTGAACGTGCTGATCGAATCGCTCGCCGCGCATCACGGCGAGTATTTGTCCGCACCGCGCTTGTCACCGCTGGCACATGCGGCTGAAGTGTTCGGCTTTCATCTGGCGAGCATCGACTTGCGTCAAAGCTCGGATATCCACGAAGCGGTGGTCGCGGAACTGCTTGCACGTGCAGGCGTTCAGGACGATTACACCGCACTGCCGGAAGCCGATAAGGTCAAGCTGCTGCTGAAACGAACTTGCCCAGCCACGGCCGCTGCGGCTCCTGTATTTCGATTACTCCGACCTCGCGAAAAGCGAACTCGGCGTGCTCGAAACGGCGCGCGTGACGCGTGAGAAGTTCGGTATGCGCTCGGTGCGCAACTACATCATTTCGCACACGGAAACGGCCAGCGACTTGCTGGAAGTCATGCTGCTGCAGAAGGAGACGGGCCTGCTGCAAGGGCGTCTGGGACATGCCAAAGACCCCGCGCACGATGGCCTGATGGTGATTCCGCTGTTCGAAACTATCGCCGACCTGCGCAATGCGTCGCATATCATGGGCGATTTTTTCACGCTGCCGGGCGTGGACAAGCTGGTCGAACTGCAAGGCGGCGAGCAGGAAGTGATGCTTGGGTTACTCCGACAGCAACAAGGACGGTGGTTTCCTCACGTCGAACTGGGAGCTGTATCGCGCCGAACTGGCGCTGGTCGCCTTGTTCAAGCAGCACAAGACCCGCTGCGGCTCTTTCACGGCCGCGGAGGCACGGTTAGCCGCGGCGGCGGTCCGACCTATCTTGTCGCAACCGCCGGGTACCGTCGATGGCCAGATCCGCACGACCGAGCAAGGCGAAGTGATCGCGAGCAAGTTCGGCAATGTGGAGATCGGGCGGAGCAATCTCGAACTCGTGGTTGCCGCCACGCTGGAAGCATCGCTTCTGCCGCACGAGAACACCCCGCCGCAGTTGCCGCTGTTCGAAGCCACCATGCAGACCTTGTCGTATTCGGCAATGGCTGCGTATCGCGCGCTGGTTTATGAAACGCCCGGCTTCAAAGAGTATTTCCTCGAATCGACGCCGATCTCTGAGATCGCCGAGTTGAAAATCGGCAGCCGGCCGGCATCGCGGAAGCTGCAGGATCCGAAGCAACGCAAGATCGAAGACCTGCGCGCTATTCCATGGGGCTTCTCGTGGGGCCAATGCCGCCTGCTTCTCACGGGATGGTATGGCTTTGGCAGCGCGGTGACCGATTTCTTCGATGCGTCAGCGGACACCGTCGAGCGCACCCGTCGTCTCGATACGCTCAAGAAGATGCACAAGCACCGATAAAAAACTCCGCAAGCATGTGTTCGGCCGGATCGTGGCGGAATGGGAGCGGACGTCGAACGTGCTGTCGGAGATTACCGGGGAACAACGAGCGACTGGCGAACAACCCGCTGCTCGCGTGATCGATTAAAAACCGCTTCCCGTATCTCGATCCGCTGAATCACCTGCAAGTGGAGTTGCTGAAACGCCATCGTGCGGGCGATGACAACGTGCGGCTCGGGCGCGGGATTCACCTGACGATCAACGGGATTGCGGCGGGGTTGCGCAATACGGGGTGATCCACCAAGTAGCAACGTGATTGCTTCATCGAAAAAGCCGGCTTGTACACTGCACAGCCGGCTTTTTTATTACTTCGAGGCAGGGTAAATTACCCGGGTTCCTGGCGCACTTGACCTGATATGCCGCGTGTTTCCGCAGCAAGGGAGCCGCCCCTGTCGGCAGTTTGCTCGCCGCGTCTCATCCATCGCTACAGGTTTTCGTCAGTATTTACTTGCCGGCCGCGACGCTACAATAAGCGCCGGCTTGTACCGGTACAGGTACAAGTTGAGCGGTTATTCTGGTATCCAAACTACCTGGGCCGCTGTCGGATTTTCCAAAGTGCGTATTGAACCTCATGCCCTTGTCACCCACTGCCCCCGCTGCCAGAAAAAACGACCCCGCTCCGCCGCCACTCGACGCTCCGCCGGCACATGCGCTTGGCGACTTCATCCGCGCGCATAGGGAACGGCTGTCGCCGATGGCCGTCGGCTTGCCGCCTGGCCCGCGCCGCCGCACGCCCGGGTTGCGGCGAGAAGAAGTCGCCCAGTTGTGCGGCGTCAGTCCGACCTGGTACACGTGGATAGAACAGGGACGGCCCGTGTCCGCGTCCGCTGACGCGCTGGCGCGCATTGCCGTGGCGTTGCAGTTATCAAGGGCCGAGCGAGCCTATCTGTTCGAACTGGCCGCCCGGCGCGATCCCGCCGAGCCCGATCCGGCGGCGCAGGACGCACCGGCGGCGCTGTTGAAATCGGTGGAATTGATCGATGCGCCCGCCTACGTCCTCGAGCGGCAGTGGAACGCGTTGCGCTGGAACGCGCAGGCGGCGGCGTTGTTCGCCGGCTGGCTGGACGGCGCTCAGGACCGTAATCTGCTTGGCTTCACGTTTTTACAGCGCCTGGCGCGCAGAGCCTGATCGTGGATTGGGAGACGCGCGCGCGACGGCTCGTGGCGGAGTTCCTGGCGGATTCGATCCGCCACCTGAACGATGCTCCCACCCAAGCACTGATCGATTCGCTCAGTGCCGCAAGCGATGCGTTCGCGCGTTTTTGGGCGTCACAGGACGTCGACGAACGGGAAGGCGGTGCGCGCGAATTCAATCATCCGACGCGCGGGCGCCTGGTGTTCGACCAGATTACGTTCAAGCCGGCGCATCGGGAAGATTTGAAGCTGGTGATCCTGGTGGGTGTTGACGTAGCAGAACGTCCCCGCGAATAGCTCGGCGACGCTTGGGCTCTGCAGGCCGGCCAGAAACGATGAACACCGCCGAACCCTGCCGCAAATGGCGTGAGGCACAGGAATCCGGGCTATCGGTGCGCTGCTCAACCGATAGCCGAAAAAATGCCCGATCTTTACGGTCGGGCAAAGCCGCATCTCCCCGGCAGGGCCGGAGGGAGAACGGGGACACATGGTGAGCTGCACCGGTTGTGCCACGAAATTCGCGCGCCGAAAGCGGGCCCGTATCCGTAATACGCAGACAAACGCGAAACGGATGCATCCGGATGCAAAAAACCAGCGCGGTTCGGTTCATATCGATTATTTCTGTAAGATCAATCGCGCCGCCCACCCGACCGGTCCCATGACGGTCCCATGACGACAACACTTCCCCACGACCCGACTCCCGACACTCTCGTGCAATTGCTTGATCGCGTCGCCATCGAAGACGCCGCCGCGTTGCGCGCGCTCTACGAGCTAACTTCCTCGAAACTGTTTGGCCTTGCGCTTCGTACTTCGTATATTGGTGAAGCGTGAGTGGGCCGAAGAAGTTTTGCAGGACACGTTCGTCAATATCTGGCGATACGCGGGCGACTACAAAGCCGGCCTCTCCGCGCCGATGACCTGGATGGCGGCGATTGTCCGTAACCTGGCCCTCGATTATTTGCGGTGGCAAAAGGCCAACGGGGCAAGCGCCGAAACAGAGTGGGGCGATGCGTTGGACGATACCTTGCCGGCAAATGAGGCAGATCCCTCCGAGCAGATGTTAATGAGCCAGGAAGCGCGGCAACTCGCCATCTGCATGTAGCGGTTCGAAGCCAATCAGCGACAGGCCGTGGCGCTGGCCTATCTGCGTGATCAGAGCCACAGCGAAGTGGCCGATATTCTGAAAGTACCGCTTGGCACGGTGAAGTCGTGGATTCGGCGCGGCCTCGGAAAACTTAAAACGTGCCTGGGAGGAATGGAATGATGAACGCCTCCCTCCCGTGAGTTGTGGGAACAAGAAAGGTTAAGCGGACCTTCGCGGGCCGACGGCATCGGAGTGCCCCGGATGGAAGAT